>JAQBQJ010000070.1 GCA_028287065.1 Labilithrix sp.
GAGCCGGAGCTGCGGCGGCACCCGCAGCACCCGCAGCACACGCCGCGGCGGCGCCACTTGCGGGCGCGATCGCGCTCGACGAGGTCGCCGAGGCGCTCGTGCAGAATCCCGCCGCGTGGTTGCAGCGCTTCGCGAAGACGCCCGATCCGCGCGCCTTCAAGCAAGCAGCCCAGCGGCTCGAGGCCGCGCTCCGCGTGCTCGCGGCGGCCGGCGAGACGCGCGCGCTTTGGGCGGTGTCGTCCACGCTCCACGGCATCGCCATGGAAGGCACGCAGGCCGTGAATTCGCGTGCGCACGTCGCGGCGACGCTGCTGCGCGTGTTCGAAGACCCTGCCATCCTCTCCGGCATCGCCGAGCAGCTGCTCACGGGCAACGAAGAGATCCGCGAGCACGCGAAGCGCCTCCTCGTCCACGCGGGAGTGGCCGGAGCCTACGGCCTGTACGGCGCACGGGTGAAGCTCGCCAACGATCAAGCGATCCGCGGCGTGTTCACGACCGTGCTCAAGGATTTCGGACCGAAGGCATGGCCGGTCGTGCGCGCCGCGCTCGAGAAGATCATCGCGAGCGACCAGTCGCAGAACCCGCGCACGATGGAGCTCGCCGAGGACCTCCTCCTGTCCGTGCCCATCGTCGGGGACGAGCAGGCGGGGCACCTCGTCGTGAAGTACCTGCGCGTCGACGTGCCCGGCGTGTGTCGCGCAGCGACGGCATCGATCGTCAAGATGTGGGCCGACCGCGCGAAGCCGCTGCTCGTCGGCATGCTCCAGAGCAAGGACGACGCCGTACGCATCGCCGGCATCGCGGGCCTGCGCCAGCTCGAGGCCATCGACGAGCACGTCATCCCCCGCCTCCAGGCGATCCTCCTGCGGCGCATCCCGGCCGGCGAAGAGCTGCGCGCCGCGGCAGCGGTGGCGCTGTCGCATACTGTGCCGAGTGCACGCCAGCCTGCGGTGTCCCTGCTCGTGCAGCTCTTGACGCCGCCGCGCGACGCTTCTCTGGATCCTCGACTTGCCACCCCACAAACCAACACCTTCAGCCGTGAAGACGCCGTGACCCTCGCCATCACGCGGTCGCTCCTCACGATCGGCGGCAAGGGGTACCGCGGGCTCGTGGCCGAACGCGCCGAACGGAGCCCCGAGCCCTTGCGCGCGCAGCTGAAGAAGCTTCTCGGGGCGTGAGCGGCTATCCTCCGGGGATGAGGCGAAGCCTCGGTCTCGCGCTGACGGTCTCTGCCGTAGCTCTCGTCCTGGTCGCGTGCAACGCGCTCACGGGAGCGTCCGACCTCGGGTTCTGTGAAGGTGCACAATGCACGGATCTCACGAGCCCTGATCGCTCCGAGGGCGGCACGCCGGACGTGACGACGGTCGTCACCGACGACGGCGGCGTCCCGGTGCTGCCTTCGACGTGCAGCGGCAGCGAGACCCTGTGCGCCGGCAAGGTGCTCGGCACGTGCGCCGGCGGCGCGTACGTGAAGACGACGTGTCCGGAGACTTGCAACGCAGGGAAGTGCGATTCGTGGCCGAGCTGCCGGAACGCGGCGGGCTCGGGCTGCGGCGCCCTCGGTGTTGCGACGAGCTGTTGTCAGACCGCGACCGTGCCGGGCGGCACCTTCCAGCGACGCAACTCGGCACTGCTGCCCGCGACGGTCTCTGCGTTCGAGCTCGACAAGTACGAGGTCACGGTGGGCCGCATGCGTGCGTTCGTCGCGGCGGGCGGCGCGACCAAGGCCTCGCCACCGGCGAACGGCGCCGGTGCGCATCCGAAGATCCCGAACAGCGGCTGGGATCCCGTGTGGAACACGTTCCTTCCGGCCGACGTGAACGCGCTCAAGAGCATCCTTCGTCAGAGCAGCGGGACGTGGACGGACGCGCCCGGCGCGAACGAGCACAAGCCGATCAACAACGTGACGTGGTTCATCGCCGCGACGTTCTGCGCGTGGGACGGCGGGCGCCTTCCCACGTACGCCGAGATGAACTTCGCGGCGTCCGGCGGCGGCGAGCAGCGTCGCTATCCGTGGTCGGTGCCTGCGACCAGCGAGACGATCTCGCGCACGCAGGCCGCGTACTCGTGCGGATACGAGCTGCCCGTCTACAACTGTCCGCCGACCTACTGCAGCAACGATCCGGCGACGCCGTCGTGCGATCCCGCGGTGTGCATCGCACCCGACTCGTGCGTCACTCCGGCGTGCACCGGCTGCAACTCCGCCACCGACATCGCGCCGGTGGGAGTGTTGCCGGCGGGCGCAGGCAAGTGGGGCCACTTCGATCTGTCGGGCAACATGGCCGAGCTCGTCTTCGACGTCGACGGTCCGCTGCCGATGCCGTGCACCGACTGCGCGCGGATCCCGCCGGACCTCATTCGCGGACCGATCGGCAAACCCAGGCTCGACGCCTTCTTCCTCGTGACGAGCGGCGGCTGGGGCTACGCGCCGAGCGCGTTGCACACGAATTCCTACGGCACGCTCAGGGACCAGGACGTCGCCAACGACATCGGCTTCCGCTGCGCGCGCTGACCGAGCTCGCTGTCAGGGACGTCGCGTGTAGATCTCACGCCTGAGCTGCGCGCTGTGCAGTGTGAGCGTCGCGCCCGACGCGGTGAACGGCGTCTGACGCACGTCGGTGCCGGGGCACGTCTGTTCCGTGACGAGGAAGATGTCGTCGACGTGCTGCTTTCCCGTGAACATCGTCACGATCGGGCTGCCGCCGCCCGGCGGAGAGGCAGTGTTGGAGACCCCGATCATGCCGGCTTCGATCACGATCGTCGCGCGCGCCGTGTCGCTCGTCGTCGCGCTCGAGCCGCCGTCGGGATCGTCGCCCGACTGCTCGACGTAGATCTCGAGGTCGGTGAGATCGTACGTCCCGGCCGTGAGCGCCCCGCCCATGTCGGCGGGAGGCGAGGCGTGCACGATGTGCGCGTTGACGGTCTGTCCGCCGAGGGCCGGAACGGGGCACGTCACCATGCCGGCCTCGGCGGCATCGCTGCCGGTCGCGCCACCGTCCGTCGTCGTTGCACGGTCGATGCTGGCGTCGTCGACGGGCGGAGTCGTGACGCCGCCCGCCGGCGCGGGTGCAGCGTCGCTGCTGCTGCATGCGGCGGCGACGAGCGCAGCGCACACCGCGAGGGCGCCGGCGAGCCATGCTGTCGTACGTCGATACGGTGTTCGCATCTCGGTCATTCCGCGGGCACGCAGTCGTACGTCTGCCGCCACGCCTGCAGCACCGGCGCAGCGCCGCCGCTCGGGTTGAACGTCATGTACACGCGGAGGTAATCCTTCGAGATCTGCGAGGGCCCCGGCGGCTCGTTCGTGAGGTGCTGAGCGACCGTCTGGGCATCCTGCGACCACGAGTTGAGCGGCACGATGGGGGTGCTCGCCGTCGCTTTCGCGATCGGGACCGTCGCCGGAGCGGCGGGCGGGGGCGCAGCAGGAAGCGCCGCGGCCGTCGCGGCCGTCGCCGCGCGGAACGTGATGTCCGTCCCGCTCGGGACGATGGCCTGCCAGTAGAAGAACTGCCACTCGACGCGCGTGCCGACCGGACACTGCGCCTGGTAGTCACGCGTGAACGTCACCGTCGCGAGCGGGGCCGGCGCCGGAATCGGCGAGACCGGCGGTGAGACGGGCGGCACCGTCGACGGCGCGAGGCACGTCATCGCCTCCCACATCATGTATTCGAAGGCGAGCTCCTGACCGGTGAGCGCGCCGGGTACCGCTCCGCAGAACCCGGGGAACGTTCCGGACGAGATACCCGACACGTGCATGAGCGGGAGCACCGCACGGCCGCATTGTGCCGACGCGGGACCCGCGACGGGCGCGTCGAACTCGACCATGTTGTGCTGCAGCGTGCCTGCGCCCGAGGCGCCGCCCGTCGACGAGCCGGAGAGCCAGCTCGTCGCGCTCGCGTTGACCGAGCTCACGTCGTGCCGGTAATTCGGCAGCGGAAGCTTCCCGAGCGCCGGAGCGGCGCCGCCGGGACCGCCGGGGGCGGGCCATGCGATCTGCATCCAGCGCGCCATGCCGGCGCCCTTCGGGAACGTCTGGTTGATGTTGTCGGTGAGCGAGTTCGGCGGATCGCGGTCGCTTCCGTCCGGGTTGTTTCCGACCGGCGGCGATCCCGACCAGTTGGCGATGCTCTGGTTCGGATTGCCGACGGGCAGGTAGATGAAGTCCTGGACCGGGATGTGGCTGGTGAAGAGACGTCCGCCCGCGTCGAGCCAGTTGCGGACGTTCGTCTGCATCGCCGAGGTCGGGCTCGACGTCGTCGCTCCGTTGCCGGGGCACGGCATGATGAGCGCGTTGTACTTGTTGAGCGTGGCGGCGTTGCCGAGCAGGCCGCCGGCGTCGCCGATGCCGGCGATGGTGGAGCCTGCGGGGGCGTACGCGCCCGCGCCGCCGGTGAGGCCGTTCACCTGCTTGTACGTGTACATCTCGATGCTGCCGCCGCCGCCGGGCGCCGTGAACTCGCTCGTCGCGATGCCCATGCGCGCGAGCAAGCATTCGGTCGCGTCGTCGTGGCCGGTCACGAAGGCCATGAGCGGCAGATCGGGATTCGCCGTGTCGGTAGCGGTGTCACCGGCCTTGGTCTTCGTTCCGGGGAGATGGGCCTGCGCGGCGGTGAGCGCCCTCGTCCCGCATGCGGGGATCGACGCGACCGTGATCTGCCGGCGGAAGCGGCCGAGCTGGATGACGAGCGGCACCGGGACACCGGCGGGCACGCCCTGGAGACGGAACGTGCCGTCGACGTCGGTCGTCGCCGACGCGAGCGCCGGCAGTCCGCCGTAGATGTTCGAGCACGTGTCGCACTTCACGTTCGGACCGGCGAGCGCGCCCACCGCCGTCGAAGGCACGTACACCGCGACGCCGTAGACCGGTCGCAGCTTCGCCGGGTCCATGATCCTGCCGGTGATCTCCGCCGTACCGGAGTTGCACTTGCAGTCCTGGCAGCCGGAGCCGTTGTCCTTCACCTGGGCCGCGTTGTTCTTGCAGCCGGCACCGGGTGCGCCGCACTCCACGATGCTGTTGTCGGCGTTGACGATGTCCCAGCGCTGGCCGTTGCCGCCCGGGCAGGTGAGCATGTTGTAACACTGGCCCGGTGCGAGCGGCGCGGTGAGCGTGTCCGAGCACGTCACCGTCGTGCCGCCGGCGCAGTTCGAGCTCCACGAGTTGAACCCGCCCGTGTTCTGCTGGCCGACCTTGATGACCGAGCCGGCGGCGAGCGTCTTCGTCCCTCGGTTGCACACCGGGAGGCTGTAGACCGCGCCGTTGTTGCAGCCGGCTCCGACGGTGAGGTCGACGCCGTTGCACGTCGCGTCGGAGTACGCGCTCTTCGCGTTCCACACGCACGTGTTGACGGTGGGGCTACCCGCCGTGAGATCGCAATGGAAGTCCTGCTGGCAGTTCGTGTTCGCGTTCGCCGCCGTACACGGGCTCGTGACCTGGTCCTGCGAGCCGGCGCACGTGTTGAAGCCGTTCGCCAACGTCGAGACCGAAGGCTGCCCTGCGCCCGATCCCGCACCACCGCAGCTGATCGCCGCGCACGCGGCGCCCGCGACGCCGGGCGGCTTCGCCGTGTCCTTCGTGGCCGTGTAGTTGTTGCAGGTGTTGCACTCAGGGAGCGTCGGAAGACCCGTGTTGCTCTGGTTGACGAAGTAGAACTGATCGCCGCTGTCGTTCGGGACGAACAGCGGGCAATCCTGGGTCGGCGTGAACTCGACGCACTGTCCGGGCTGCAGTGGGCCCGTGGTGAGATCGATGAGGCAGTCTCCCGCAGGGCCGTTCGTCGCCATCGTGCACGTCGACGGAGCCACGCTCGGGCTGCCGTTGTGGTGTCCGATCGGGAGGAAGCCCGCCGTCGCAGCGACGGTTCCGCGGTTGCACACCTGGAACGTGAAGCGCGTTCCGTCCCAGCACGGAGCGCCGAGCGTGAAGTCCGCACCGGCGCATGCACCGCTGGCGGCGACGGCGCGCGGGGAGCACGTGCCGGCGGCGCACGAGCTGTCGAGCGAGCACGTGTCGGGCGGCCCCGCGACGCACGTCGTCGGCGGTCCCCCGTTCGGGCGCAACCCGGCAGGAAACGCCGCGTACACGGCGGCGGAGTCCGTCGGCTTCTGGCACGCGCCCGGGGCGCCCGAGCCACCGATGGTGATGCCGCCCGGCGTGACCGTGACGCCGCCGCCGATGACGAGCCCCGCGGGCGTGTCGACGAACGTATTACAGTACGGATCACACGCGTTGTAGATGTTGTTCTGGTAGCAGGTGCCGGAAGGACACTTCTTGGAGTGCTTGCACTGCTTGCCCTTCTTGCCGCCGCCCTTGCACACGCCCCAGCCCGGCGAGCAGGTGCCGCCCGGACAGTCCGCCGCGACGTTGCAGTGCTTGCCGTCCTTCGTGCCGTCCTCGCAGATGAAGGTGATGCCCTTGCACGAGCCGCCGGGGCAATCGGTGTTGTCGAAGCAGAGCTCGCCGTCTTGCGTGCCCTTGTCGCACTCGCCGACGATCGGCGCACAGACTCCGCCGCCTCCGCACTCGGCGGGCGACGCGCAGCCGTCACCGGCGTCGGTACCGCCGATGCATCGACCGGGACCCGTCGCGTTCGAACACGAAATCGAGCCGCCGAGGCCTTGCTTCGTGACTCCGCCGCTCACGGGCGTCACGTTCAACGCCTTGGTCGTCACCTCGTTGGAGCCCTTGCAGTCGCTCCAGTGCGCGCCGACGCACTGGCGATAGCCCATCGAGCAAGACACGTAGTCGCCCGAGACGACCTCGACCTTGCCGCATTCGACGATCTTGCCGGGCTCGGTACAGGGACATCCCGAGCTCGGCGTCGCGCAGTAGGGCTGCGTGCCGTTCTCGGTGCCGTCCGCCGCCGCGTTGGGCCGCTCCGTTCCGCACGATGCAACGAGCGCCGCGACGACGATCACGATCGGTGCAGCCCAACCCGCCGCCTTGCCGAACACCGATCTCTTTGCGACGGCGAATCGATCCATGAATGACCCTCTCGGGCCGGGAGCGGTCGATAGACGCACTCCGCGACATTGGAGAGCGTACGGGCCGTAGCTGGTACGGAATCAAAGCGGCGGCGACGATTGGTGGGCCCGCCGCATACGTCAACGGCGCGTGTACACCTCCCGATGCTTCGGATCGACGAAGATGGCCAGGCTGCCGCCGACGGCGGAGAACGGCAGCGACGTCGCCGCTGCCGCCGAGGGACACACGGCAGTCACGGAGAGCGACTTGTCGCGCACGCCGTAGATCATGGCGCGTGCGCTCTCGCCTCCGAGGCTTCCGTCTCCCGTGCTGCGCGCTTCGACGATCTTCAGCTCCGTTGCGGTCACGACCATGGTGATCTGCGCCGAACGCCCGGTCAGCCGAGCATGCGGCGCCTCGTCTTCTCCTGCGTCCGGGCCTTTTGCCGGCGGCGTGACGTAGGCGTTCAGCTCCGTCAGCTCGTAGGTGCCGGGTATGACCGGGCCGCCGAGCGGCGGAGGTGGCTCGCCTGGCAGCTCGAGCTCGGCGACCTGTTCGCCGGAGCGCGTGACACCGGTGCAGAGATCGGGACGCGGCGTCGTCGTCACGGCCGCATCATCGACGGGCGTCTCGAACCCGCCTGCCTCGGGCGCAGCGCCGTTCGGCCGGCTTGCGCCGTCGTCGCTGCACGCTCCGCTCGCCGCGGCGAGCGCCGCGCTGACCACGAGCATGCAGATGGGGATCTGGAGGTGCTTCGTTCGCATCGTCGAGCGGCTCATTCGGCGGGGACGCAGTCGTAGACCTGTCGCCACGAGAGCAGCGTGGGCGCCACGCTGCCGGTCGGATTGAACGTCATGAACACGCGCAGGAACTCCTTCGACTGCGTCGCCGTCTGCGCCGCGAGCTGCGAGTCCACGGTGACGGAGCTGCCCGGGCAGCCGTTGCAGTCCCAGGCCGGCGCGACGACCGTCGAGCTCGCCGTGCCGACGAGGGCGGTCGTCGGCGCGACCGCCGGAGGTGAAGGAGGCAGCGCCGCCACGGTCCCGGCGGTCGCCGCGCGGAACTCGATCGAGGTCGTCGGCGGAACGACCGACTGCCAGTAGAGCGGTCCCCACTTCACGCGCTCGCCCGGATTGCACACGGCCTGGTAGTCGCGCTGGTACGTCACGACCGGGAGCGGCGGCGGCACGACCGGCGGCGGCACCGACGCGCCGCCGAGCTGACATGCCGTGAGCTGGAAGAACTGGTACTCGAGCGCCTTCTCCTCGGGCGTGAGCGGGAAGCCGAGGACGCAGTCGGCCGGGAAGTTCTTCGCCGTGCTGATGGGGCTTCCGCCTGCGACGCGCGGATCGGCGACGTGCATGGCGTTGTAGATCACGCGACCGCACGTCGAGCCCGCCGCGGCGCCGACGGGCGTCTCGAACGAGTAGCTGAACGTGAAGTCGCCCGCGGGCTGCCCCGCCCAGTTGTTCGACTGCTGTCCGCGGATCCATTCGATCGTCGTCGTCGGGTCGGGCACGAGCGCGTCACGGCGCGGGACGTCGACGCGGAGCCAACCCGCTCCGTAGTCGGAGGACGCACCGACGTTCGAGAGCCAGTCTCTGAAGGCGACGTTGAGCGGCGCGGTCGCGAGGACCTTTCCTTGCGACGGTACGGCGGGCACGCTCGTCGCCGTCCAGGTCGCCGTCGACGGGAACGGAGCCGCGCCTGCCTTGATGACGTACTCGCCGGGGTAGTGATCGGTGAAGAATCGCCCGCCGGCGGTCGTGTAGTCCTTGATCGCGAGGCGCTGCGCGGCGGTCGAGCCCGACCAGAAGCCGCCGAAGCCCGAGCCCGAGTCACAGCTCGCGATGACGGCGCTGTATTCGGCGAGGACGGCCGGGGTGAGCAGCGTGGTGACGGAGGTCGCCGCCGGCGAGGTCGACATGCCGTTGCTGCCCTTCCACAGATGGATGCGATGCGCCTGACCCGCGGCCGTGCGCGGGAGCACCTCGGTGGTCGTGTCGAGGCCGACCTTCTTGAGCCAGCACTCGAGCGACTCGCCGCTGCCGATGACGAGCGCCATCTTCGGGATGTCAGCGACGCTGTTGAGGCCGTCCGTTCGGTTCTTCGGCATGCGGAGCGTGCCGTCCGGGATCGCGGTCGTCGCACACGCCGGCACGTTGAGCGTGATCATCCGGCGCCATCGGCCGCTCTGCACGACGATCGGCACAGCGGCCCCGGGCGATACGTTCCCGAGCGAGAAGGACCCGCTCGTGTCGGTGACCGTCTCGGTGATCGCGGGCGATGCGAGCGACCCGCAGGTGTCGCATTGCACGCCGTCCGTCAGCACCTTCAGCGATCCCGCCGGCTGGAAGACCTGCACGCCCGAGAGCGGCACGTTGTTCGCGACGCCGCTCGGATCGAACACCTTGCCGGTGATCCGCGTGTCGCAGACGGAGCACGCCGCGCAGTCCGGAGCGCCGTCGGTCTTGTAGCCGGCGGAGTTGTTGGCGCACCGCCCGGCGGCCTCGGCCGTGGCGCCGGGGGCGCCCGCGTTGACGGTGACGAACTTGTTGCCCGGAGAGTTGCCGATGAGGAAGGTCGTGCACGCTCCCGGTGCGAGCGCGGAGCTGAGCGTGAACGAGATCGTGGGGGCGCCGAGGTTCGTGCAGCCGTCCGGCGGCATCGGGCCGGTCGTGACGTGGAACGTGATCGACGCGCCCGCGGGGACCGCGACGCTTCCGCGGTTGCACACCGGCGCCGTCGCCGTTGCCGAGCCGTTCGGGCCGCAGGGCGACCCGACCGTGAGATCCGCGCCACCTGCGGTCGAGTCGAAGTAGCCGGAAGCGCCATTCCACAAGCACTTGCTCGTGATCGCGTCGCAGTGGAAGTCCTGCTGGCATGTCGTCAGGCCGGGAGGCGTGCACGCCGGACCAACGATGTTGCTCGCGCCGCCGCAGTTCGTGACGCCCGCCGCCGTCGTCGAGAGGCCGCCGCCACCCACTACGCCGCCGCCGTCGGCCGACGGGTTGATGCTCAGACCGCCGTCGGCGCCGACGACGAGCCCGCCGTCGAGCGTGAGCCCGACGGGCGTGTCGACGAACGCGTGGCAGTAGGGATCGCACGAGTTGAAGACGTTGTTCAGGTAGCAGCTACCGCCCGGGCACTTCTTCTGGTCCTTGCAGTGCTTGCCCTTCTTTCCGCCGCCCTTGCACGCGCCCCAGCCCGGCGTGCACGTCCCGCCCGGACAGTCGGCGGGGAGGGCGCAGTGCTTGCCGTCGCGCGTTCCGTCCTCGCACGTCAGCTTGATCCCTTTGCAGTTGCCGCCCGGGCAGTCGGCCGGAACGAGGCAGAGCTCGCCGTCTTGCGCTCCGTTCTCGCACTCGCCGAAGATCGGCGAGCAGATGCCGCCGCCTCCGCAGTCCGCGGGTGACAGGCAGGCGTCGCCGGCGTCGGTTCCGCCGACGCACTTGCCGGGGCCCGTCGAAGGAGGCGCGCACGAGAACGCGGAGCCGAGACCGAGCTTGTGGATGCCGCCGGTCCCGTTTCCGAACGTCCGCGGGGTCGTGAGCACGGCGGTCTCGCCCGTGCACTCGCTCCAGTGCCCGCCGGCGCACTGCCGGTAGCCCATCGAGCACGAGACGTAATCGCTGCTGACGTCCTTGACCTTGCCGCACTCGATGATCTGACCAGGCGTGCTGCACGCGCAGCCTGCATTCGGCGTGTCGCAGTACGGGGTGTAGCCCGTCTCGCCGTCGCCGCGGGCGCCGGGCCGCTCGGTTCCACACGACGCAACGAGGGCGGCGATGACGATCGCCGCCGGAACCAGCCAGCCCGCCGCCTTCGCGACCGAGCTCTTACCCGCACCGAATTTCTGCATGCACCCTCTCGGGCCTCGCAGTCGTCGTTGGACGGACTGCGCGACTGTGGAGAGCGTACGGGCCGTACCAGCTACGGAATCAAAGGACCCGCTGCAGATTGGTGGTGCGTTACGGGCGGACGTACGTGGATGGCGACGGTCAGCCGCGAGGTATGCGCGACGCGCGACGCAGCTCTTCCATGCTCGGTGCGTGACCATCCAGGTCGTGCTTCACGCGCTCGACGCCGGACGGCGGCGCGACGGACGCCCTCGGCTGCAGCTCTCTGCGGAGCGCGTTCTCGAGACCGAGCCCCGTCCACTCGCTCACGACGGCGAGCTCCGCGAGCTCGTCCGTACCGAAGCTGCGCGCCGGTTTCGTCGCGACCATCGTGAGCACGGCCATGGGAGCGCCCGACACCCACACCGCCGCCGCCATGTACGAGCAGAAGGTCTCCCCGTGGACGAGCACGATGTCGGCGAGATCGCGCGCGCGGGCTGCGCGGCTCACGTGCGCGAGGGACTCGGGCCTCCCGGTCTGCAGAAGGCGCGCGACGCGCCCGTTCGGACCGTGCGTCGTGTCGTCGGCGGCGACGCGCAGCCTCTCGCGCCGGCTCGGGTCGGCATGCGCGATCTCGAGGCGCCGGACCTTGCCGTGAGCATCGATCACGTCGGCGATGCAGTAGTCACCCGAGCGCGCGAGGAGGGCGGCTACGGACCGGAGCATGCGCTCGGGCGAGACCTCGGCGCGCAACAGCGGCCGAAGCTCTTCGAGCAGGTTAAGGCCACGAGCCGCTGCTCCTCGCTTCGATCGCCGAACAGGTCGCATCCGCGCAAGTGAAGAGAGCAAGCAACGTACCCCGATGTTTCGGCCGAAAGACGCGCGCAACCACGCGTCATTTCATCGTCGAAGCGCTCCGACGCTGGCAGCGGAGGTGTCCTCCATGGTCTCGCGGGTGGCCAGGAAACGTGCGTTCGAGCCGCCCGCTGCCGCGCTCAATCGTCCGTGTCGAAGAGACGCCAGCGCTCCGTCGGCGAGAGGGCCTCGCATTTCGCGGCCATTTCTCGCAAGACGTGGATGGCCGCGTGGAGCTCGCGCACCTCGCGTTCGAGCTCCGAGGCCTTCCCGGTCAACAGCGCGACCAGGTCGCGCGCGTCCTTCCGCGAGCGGCGGAGCGCGAGCAGCCGCTCGATCTCCTTGATCGTGAAGCCCAGACCGCGCGCGCGGCGGATGAAGCGGAGCAGCTCGAGCGCGTCGGGCGCGTATTCACGGGTCGAGCGCGGCTGCCGAGGCGGCTCCGGGAAGAGCCCGCGGCGCTGGTAGTAACGCACGGTCTCGACCCCGACCCCGGCGCTGCGCGCGAGCTCACCAATCGTCATGCGCGGCATGCCAGCCTCGAACCATAACTCCGTACCGAGGTACGGACTCAATGATTGAGGGTCAGGAGACGTGTTGAATTTCGACGGGCTTGCCACGCTTGCGGAAGACGCGGCTGCGCACGCGGTCGGACACGACGTAGAACGCCGGCACGACGACGAGGCTGAGGATCGTCGACACCGCGAGACCACCGAGCACGGCGGCGGCCATCGGGCTCCGCGTCTCGGTGCCGGGGCCGAGGCCTAGGATCGGTGGAACGGCGGCCATCATCGTCGCGATCGTCGTCATGAGGATGGGCCGTAGCCGCAGCGGTCCGGCACGGCTCGCGGCGGTCAGGGCATCGGCGCCCTCGTGCTCGCGGATGTGGTTCGCGTACTCGACGAGGAGGATCGAGTTCTTCTTCACGATGCCCATCAGGAGCAGCAGACCGATCATACTGAAGAGGTTCAGCGATTTTCCGGCGCCCACGAGGCCGAGGACCGCTCCCGAGAGCGCGAGAGGCAAGATCGTGAGCACCGTCACGGGATGGAGGAACGAGTTGAACTGGCTCGCGAGGACCATGTACGCGACCGCGATCCCGATCATCATCGCGAAGGCGAGGCCGCTCGTCGTCTCTTCGAGCTGCGAGGCCTGACCTCCGGCGACGATGCGCGTGCCGACCGGGAGCGTCCTGCCGAGCTCGTACACCTTGCCCATCGCCTCGGCCTGCGAGTGACCGGCCGCGACGTTCGCGCTGATCGAGATCGCGCGCTCGCGATCGAGGCGGCTGATGGTCTGGAGCACGGGCTGCTCCTGCTGGGTGACGACCATCGAGAGCGGGATGAGCTGTCCGGCCTGGGTCCGGATCATGATGTTGCTCACGTCCTCGGGACGCGTGCGTTGCCCGGCGAGCAGGCGCATGCGGATGTCGATGCGACGTCCGCCGGTCGAGAACTTACCGACGATGTTGCCGCCGACGAGCGCGCTCACCGTCGTGCCGAGGTCGGAGACGCTCACGCCGAGCTCGGTGGCGCGACGGCGATCGGGGATGATCTGCAGCTCCTGGCCGCCGAGCTGGTAGTCGGAGTTGACGTCCGTCACGAGGCCGCTCGCCTCGAGGTCGTCCTTGATCTTCTGCGCGCTCTCGACGAGCTCCTCCCAGCTCGCGCCGCGCACGGTGAAGTCGACGGGCGACGACTTGGTCGAGCCGAACCCCTGCTGCGACGGGTCCTGGATCGATGCGCGCAACCCGGCGATGCCCTGCAGCTCCTTGCGTAGCGACGCGGAGAACTGCGCGGCGGTGAGCTTGCGCTCGTTCGGCGGCACGAGCGTGAGCGTGATCTGGCCCGACGAGCCCTGGAGCGTCGAGAGCATGCTCTTGATCTCGGGGTGCTTCGCGAGCTTCTCCTCGGCGCGCGCGATGAGCGGCGCGGCGGCGACGGGCGTGGTGCCCGCCTCGGTCTGGAGGCGGACGTTCAGGCGGCTCTGATCCTGCGTGGGAATGAACTCGGTCGGGATCAGGCGCACGAGGAGGAGCGTGGCGCCGAGGAACACGACGGCGGCGAGCAGCACCTTCGCCGGGTGCCTCAGCGCGCGCAGCAGGAGCGACGCGTAGGCCCGTTCGAGCCGCGTGAACGCACGATCGGCGAGGCGACCGAGGGCGCCGCGGTCCTCGCGCGACGCGCGGAGGATCTGCGCGCAACGAGCGGGCGCCAGCGTGATCGCCTCGAGGTACGAGAGCATGACGGCGATCGAGAGCGTCACGCCGAACTGGAAGAAGAACTTCCCGATGACGCCCTGCATGAAGATGACGGGAAGGAAGATGGCGATGACGGCGAGCGTGGCCGCGAGCGCCGCGAACGTGATCTCCTTCGTGCCGTCGGCGGAGGCCTTGACGCGGTCCTTCCCCATCTCCGCGTGGCGGTAGATGTTCTCCATGACCATGACGGCGTCGTCGACGACGAGACCGACGGCCAGCGACAGGCCGAGGAGCGTGAACGTATTGAGTGTGAACCCGAGGAAGTAGATGACGGCCACGGTGCCGAGCAGCGACATCGGGATCGCGAGCACGACGTTCAGCGTGCTCGAGAGCGAGCCGAGGAAAAGCCAGCACACGATGGCCGTGAGGATGACGGCCATGCCGAGCTCCAGCTCGAGCTCGTGCACCGACTCCTCGATGAAGACGGTCTGATCGAAGAGCACCTCGACCTTCATGCCGTCGGGGAGCGAGGCCTGGATCTCGTCGACGCGCGCGCGCACCGCCTTCGCGACCGCGACGGCGTTCGTGCCGCGCTGCTTCAGCACGCCGAGCGCCTGGAGCGGCACGCCGTCGAGGCGGGCGATCGACGTCGCGTCCTCGAAGCCGTCCTCGACGTCCGCGACGTCCTCCAGGTAGACGGGCGCAGGCTTGCTGCGCTTGACGACGAGCTTCCTGAACTCGTCGAGGTTGACGGCTTCGCCGAGCAGCCGGACGTTGAGCGACCGGCCGCCGGTCTCGAGCTGTCCGCCGGGGACCTCGACGTGCTCGGTCCGGATCGCGTTGATGACGTCGTTCGCGACGACGCCCTTCTCGGCGAGCCGGCTCGCGTCGAGCCAGATGCGAACGTTGCGGTTCAGATAGCCCGTGAGCGTGATCTGCCCGACGCCCGCGACGGTCTGCAGCTTCTCCTGGACCTGGTAGCGCGCGACGTCCGCGAGCACCTGCCGCGAGAACGCGCCCGTGACGGCGATCGTGAGGATCGCCTGATCGTCGGGATTCGATTTGGATACCGAAGCAGGCGGTACGTCCTTTGGTAACGATCTCGTCGCGGAGCCGACGCGTGCCTGGACGTCCTGGAGCGCCAGATCGACGTCGCGCGACATATCGAAGACGACGGTGATGCGGCCATTCCCGGCGCTCGCCTTCGACGACATCGATTTGACGCCTTCGACCTGCGAAATCGACTGTTCCAGCGGCTCGACGATCTCGCGCTCGACGGCGGAAGGGGATGCGCCTGGCCAGCTCACCGAGACCGAGATATTTGGATAATCGACGTCCGGATATTGGCTAATCCCGACTCGGGTTATGGCAACGATGCCGAACAGCATCGTGCTCGCCATGAGCATCCACGCGAAGACCGGATTCTTGATCGATACGTCGGTGATGTTCACGGCGCGCCGCCTTCGCGACCGCGACCGCCGCCGCCCTTGCGTCCGGCGGAGCCCGAGCCGGCCGGGCCCGTGCCGCCCTCGCCGCCGCCTCGACGCGCGCCGGCCTCCTGCTCTTCGGGGCGTGGCGCGGAGGCGTCCATCGAGGTGAGCTTCGTCGCGCGAACGCGCGCGCCCGTCGTGAGCGCTTCGGCGCCGCGGACGACGAGCCACTCGCCGCCGGACAGCCCCGAGCGGACCTCGACCCAGCCGTCCTTGCTGTTCATCCCGAGCGTGACCGGGACCTCCGTGACGACGTCGCCGTCCGCGATGTACACGACGTAGCCGTGATCGGTCGCGCGCGTCGCGGTTCGCGGGATGACGGCGGCGTCGCGGCTCGCGCCGACGTCGAGCGTCACGTCGCAGAAGGAGCCCGGCCTGAGCCAGTACGTGTGGTTCTCGGTCGAATCCACCTGCGCGGTGACGCCGACCATGTGCGTCGCGAGATCGGCGGCACCCGCGACGAGGCTCACCTTCGCGGAGAAGGCGCGCTGCGTCTCGCGCATCGTGAAGTTCACGGTCATGCCGGGCTTGAGCCGCGGCGCTTCGGCCGGCTCCACCTGGAAGCGCAGCAGCATGGGATCGTTCTTGAGGAGCGTGCCCATGACGTAGCCGGTCTGGACGTACTGGCCCGTCTCGACGGTGCGCGTCTGGATCGTGCCCTCGATCGGCGCGCGCACCGCCGAGTCACGGAGGTTCAGCTCGGCGACCTTGAGCGCCTCGGCGGCAACCGCCGTATCGGCCTTCGCGGTGAGGACCTTCGTGCGGAACGTCTCGAGCTCCTCGCCGGGGATGAGGCCCGGGTTCTTCTCGCTCGCGCCCTCGCGGCGTGCGACCTGCGCCTCGACGTCCTTCTGCGCGGCCTGCACCTTCATCAGCTGCGCGTTCGCGCTGTTCACGGCGAGGCGGAAACGCTCGCCGTCGATCGAGACGAGCGTGTCGCCCTTCTTGACCTCCTGGCCCTCGCGGAACGAGACCCGGTCGACGGCGCCGGCGACCCGTGCGGTGATCTGCACGTGCTCGAACGCCTCGATCGTGCCGGGCGCGGTGACGATGTAATCGAGCTTCTTCTTCTCGACCTGCAGCAGATCGACCGCGAACGCGATGCCACCCTCTCCGCCGCCGCCTCGTCCGCCGCGCTTGCCGCCGGCCTCGGGGACGGCTTGGTCGGGCTTCTTGCACGCGATTCCGGCGAGCGGCACGAACGGCAGCAGGACGAGGAGCAGGAAAAGGTGCCGTCGACTCGCGTTGTTCACTTCGGGAGCTCCTCGTCGATCGGCGCGAGCCCGAGCGCGAATCGCAGCTCGAGATAGGCCTGTTCCATCGAAAGCTTCGCGCTCGCGCGGCTCACTTCGGCGTCGAAGCGCTGCGCGTTCGCCGTGGTCACCTCGATCGCGCGGGCGAGGCCCTGGCGATAGAGGATCTCTTCTTCGTCGATCAGCCGCTGCGTCGCGGCGACCGCGTCGCCCGCGATCCGGTACGCCTCGCGTGCGGTGCGGAGAGCGATGATCGCCAGCTCGACGTCCGTCGCCACCGAGCGGCGCAGGAGCTTCTCGTCGAGCTGCTGGCTCTCGGACTGCGCGAGGCGCGTGCGGCGATCGGCGTAGCGCGCGCCCTGATCGAAGACGTTCCACGTGAGCGTGAGCGACACCGTCTCGTCGGTCGCCTTCTCCGTGGGAAGAGGATCTGGCAGCACGCGGAGCTGTCCCTGCGCCGAGAGGCTCGGGATCAGGCGATAGAGCGGCTCCTTCGCGCTGAGCTTCAGCGCGAGCGTGCGCTCCGCGGCCGCCCTCACGTCGGGCCGGCGATCGATCGCTTCCTGCACCTTGCTCTGCGCTGCGTTCTCGAAGCTCTCGGCGCCCTGCGTCGTGCGATCGGGCTCGGCGAGCGCGCCTTCGATGCGCTTGCCGACGAGGAAGGAGAGCTGCGTATGGGCCTTTGCCGCCGAGCCCTGCGCCTGTGCGACCTCGCGCAGCGACGACGCCTGCTCGACGAGCGCACGCGTCGCGTCGTTCGTGCTCGCGAGGCCCGCCTGCGCGCGGGCTTCGGCGTTCTGGAGGTTCGCCTTCGCGCGGTCGAGTCGCCTGGCGGCCGCCTCGAGCACGCGCTCGGAGGTGAGGACCTGCAGGAATGCGCGTGCGGTGTCGAACGCGAGCACGCGTCGATCCTGATTTGCCGCCCATCGCTCGGACTCGCGGGTGTGCTTCGCCTGCGCGTAGAGCGGAAAGGCGCTCGGCACGAGGATCGGCTGCGTGAGCGTCACGGTGCCGTTCGTCGTCGTGCTCCGGCCCGTGCGATCTTCGGTCGCTCGCCACGTCCCCGAGCCGTTCGCGGTCAGGGAAGGGAAGAACGCGGTGCGCGCGCGGTCGACTTGACCCTCCGCCGTCTCGACACGGACGACCGCCTTCTGCGCGCGCTCGTTGTTCGCGAGGGCGAGCCGGATCGCGTCCTCCATGCGGAGCTGTTCTTGCGCGCGTGCCGGCGAGGGCCAGGCAACGCCGGCGATCAACGCGGCGACCGCGATGCTCGCGATGTTCACACGACACCAGGTCAATTGCGTCCTCCCATTCGCGTTCGCCTTCGGCTAGCGCGAGCGCGGACATGGTCGCGGACCGGCGTCGGCGAGATCAAGCCGGAACCGACCAAGTGACCGGCCACGTCGACGAATCGCGGCGCGCAGGCCACGAGCGCAGGCGACGATGTGCGCTCAGAGCAACCGCTTGAGCTCGCTGCGCAGGTCACGAATCGTTGCAAAACGCCGCTCGGGCGACTTCTCGATGGCGCACAGGATGACGGCCTCGAGCCGCGGCGGGAACCCGGGCACGAGCTCGGACGGGCGGCGAGGCATCTCGGTGGCGTGCTTCGCGAGGATCGCGGCGGGGGACTCGCCCACGAACGGCGGACGACCGGCGAGCATCTCGTAGAGGACGATGCCGCATGCGTACACGTCGGTACGCTGGTCGGAGCGACCGTGCGACTGCTCGGGCGCCATGTACTCCGGCGTGCCGGCGGTCCACTCGCGCGCGCTCGGATCATCTTGCGGCGCGCTCTCGAGAGCGGCGATGCCGAAGTCACAGACCTTCACCATCTCGAACGTGCGACCTTCGTCGTCGCGCGTGGGGACGAGCATGATGTTGTCGGGCTTCACGTCACGATGGACGATCCCGCGCTCGTGCGCAGCGGAGAGAGCGCCGCAGACCTGGAGCATGATCGCGAGCGCGCGCTGCGGCTCGATGCGTCGCTGCTCGTCGAGCACGGCCTGGAGGTTCCTCCCGGCGAGGAACTCCATGACGATGTAGACGAGGCCGTCGGGCTCCTCGCCGAAGTCGTGGACGACGGTGACGTTCGGGTGATCGAGCAGGCTCGCGGCGCGCGCTTCGGTTCGGAAGCTCGCGAGGAGCTGCGGATCCGCGCGGAAATGAGGGTGCAGCACCTTGATCGCGACCGTGCGCGGCAGGTCGACGTGCGAGGCCTTGTACACGGCTCCGACGGCCCCGGCTCCGACGAGCGACTCGATGCGATAGCGGTTCGCGATGACGCGCCCGACGACGACGATGCCGTGGCTGCCGGTGGTGCGTCGCATCGTGCGAGGACCGCTGCTCTGCGCGGCGGTGCTCTGCGCAGGAGCCTTGCGTGACGACGAGAGGGGCATCGTCTCGCCGTCCTCGCTCACCGTCTGGTCCATGTCGACCGGCTGCGTGCGAACGCTCGGCTCACGGCGGATCGAGGGCGGCCGTCGTGGCGGCACGTCCATCGGCACGGTCGGCGTGAGTGACGCATCCTCGAACACGACGCCGATCTCGGCATCGGGCTGTGCGCGAGGCGGCGCAGAGCGACGCGGCGGATCCATCGCGCCCGGCGGCACCATCGACGCGCGCACCGGGATCGTGAGCGTGTCCTCCGCGCCCGTCCCGCCCGGCCGCGCCGGCGCGCGGCTGATGAGCGCGGCTTCGGGATCGAAGAGGACGCTCGCTTCGAGCTCGTCGTCGAAGGCCATCGAAGGCTCGGGGTCGGGCAGCGTCTTCGAGAAGGCGCGCGGGCCTACGCCCAGCGACGTGGCCGTCGCCGACATCGGTCCGCCGCTCGTCGGTTCGGAGTCGTCCGTCGCTTCGGAGATCGCCGCGAGCTCCGGCACGTGCGTCGGGTCGAGCGGCGCGAGGCGCAGCGCGAACGACCCGTTCGCCGTCTCTCCCGCGCGCTCCGCAGACAGGACGACGAGCGGCTTTCCGTGCAGACGGATCTGCAGGATGTGCCGCCCGGACTCGACGTGGGGCTCGGCGAGATCGACCAACGCGACGGAATGGGTCAATGCGGCCCGGATCAAACGCACGAGCGCTTGCCGGTCTCCGACGTCCGCGACCCAAACTGCTCGTGTCGGTTCCAAGCCCCGCGCCAGTGTATCCAACCGGCGCGGGGGGCAGGTCAGTTTCGATCAGAAGGTGCCGATTGCGCCCACGCCGCCGAGCGCCGGCGCGACCTGCATCTTGACGTTGCCCGCCGAGATGCGCGCCGTCGGGATCTTCTCCGGGACGAAGAACGACGTCACCATCATTGCCGCACCGAGGCCCTGGAGGACACCGCTGCCCGCGATGAGGAGGCTGTCGCGCGTGTTGTCGGGGCGGTTGGTATCGCGGCTGGCGAGGTTGATCCACGGGCCGACGACCGGGATGTACAGGTCCTTGTCGGCCACGGGGCCGTTCGCCGCCGCGAGCGCCGCGGTCGTCGCATAGGTGCTGACGAGGAACGACGTACCGGTGATGAGCACCGCCTTGTTGGGACGGCGTTTGTCGTAGACGGTCACCGACTCGCGCGGCGTGGGCTCCGAGGTGACCGTCGGCGTGGGCGCCGACGCAGACACGTCGTCCGCGGACGTCGTGGTGGTGGTCGAGGTCGGCGTGCTCGGCGTCGTCGTCGAGGTGCCGGTGCTCGTCGATCCCTGTGACGTGATGGTCGTCGACGTGGTCGGCACGCTCGGCGCGCTCGGCGTCATGACCGTCTGACTGGTGACGGTGGACGAGCCGCCCGGCGTCGCCGACGTCGACCCATTCGTCGTGTCATCGGCAAAGGACAGCGTGGTCAACGTGGTGGTCGCGAGAATGCTCGCGCTCACGATCAAGAACTTGTGAGACCTCATCGACGTTCTCCTTGAAGGTGGTGGCGTGCGTCGCGCACCCGCAGGCACGTACAAGCAGCGGCTGTGCCGCTTCGTGAGCGCGAGGATGGACGCGCGCTCACGAACCCTTCCGCGCACGCCGAGGAGCGCTCCTGGGCACGAGCTTCGCAAGGTAGAGGTGGTGGCGCGCAAGTCGCTCGATCCGCCTGAGTCTCCCGACGAAGACCGACTGCACGCGGTATCGAACCAGCCGACGCTGCCCAACGCCGCTTCCTACGTGCCGCGCACGCGGCGGTGGGCACTCGTTGCCGTCGTGGTCGCGTCGTTTGCCGCCGCGGCGTGGGTGGCACATCCGCTGTGGGTGGCGATATTGCTCGGTGTCGTGATGGCCGTCTCGGCGCACCGACCGTATCAAGCTCTGCTTCGTCGGATCGGCGAGAGGCACACGACGTGGGCGGCCTCGATCGTCACGCTCGCGAGCGGCGTCCTGCTCGCTGTCGCCTCCGCGTTGGTGCTCATCACGCTGACGAACGAGCTGATGAAGCTCGTGTCGCATCTCGACAGGCAGCAGAGCGCCGGATCGCTGGCCGGGCTCATCGGCGAGCGCGGCGCGCACGCCGTGCAGGAGCTCGGGATCGACACCGATCGCGTGTATGCATGGGCGCGGCGGGAGGTCAGCGCCGCTGCGAGCTACATGGCGACGCTCGCCGCGCTCGTCGTCCGCACGACGAGCTACGCGATCCTCGCGCTCGTCGTCGCGCTGATGACGATGTACTACGTGCTGATCGAAGGCCCCGGCCTCGCGCGCCGCATCGAGCGCATCGCACCGCTCGAGCCACGACACACGCGCGCGCTCATCGTCGAAGCCCGTGAGGTGGGCCGAGACGCCTTCCTGGGGACGCTCGCCACAGCGCTGATCCAGGGCGTCCTCGCAGGCGTCGGGTATGCGGTGCTCGGCGTGCCGCAGCCCGTCACGTGGGCCGTGGCAACGGCGCTCGCGTCGTTCCTCCCCGTGATCGGAACGCTCCTCGTGTGGGTGCCGCTCTCGGGCTACCTGCTGGTCGATGGGCATCCCGTGCGTGCCGTGCTTCTCGTCGCGTGGGGCATCTTGATCGTCACGTCGCTCGCCGACTACGTCATCCGGCCACGCATCGTCGGAGCGCGCGGCCATGGGCACCCGCTGCTCACGCTGATCGCGCTTCTCGGCGGCATCGAGGTGTTCGGCCTCGCGGGGCTCATCGTCGCGCCGATCGTGATGAGCGTCTTCGTCGCTGCGTTCCGCCTGTACGAGCGCGAAGTGCGCGCCGCAGCCATCCCGGTGCAGGCCTCGTCGACGCAACCCGGCGTGAGCTGACAGTTGGCTCACGACGTCCCTGTGGGGACTATTGTCACGTTCGAGAGCCCTGGAATCTCGGGGTTTCCGCGCGGGCGCCGCGTGATCGTGCCGCGGCGACGCGCCGGCGGGCGTCAGCTCTGGCACGGCCCGTCCCGTGCTTGTGTTTCGTGGCCGCGCAGAACCTTTCGGAGAACGTCAACGAAGCGAGCGCGCGTTCGTCCGTGCCGGCCGACGTCTATCAGATCGTTCGCGACGGCAACGCGATCCGCATCGCCGGCGACCTTCGGATGCACGACGCGGCGGCGATCTGGAAGGACCTCCGAAAGGAGACGAACGACGCCTCCGGCGACATCGTGTTCGACCTGCGAAGCGTCGAAGCCGCCGACGGCGGCGTCATGGCGCTGCTCGTCGATCTCCGAATGGAGCTCGCGGCGCGCGGCGTGAAAGCCGAGATCGCGAACGCGAACGAGCGCGTCGAGACGATCGTCGACCTGTACTCGGGCCATGACGGCATCGCGAAGAAGACGAAGCGAAAGCCGGAAGGCGCGATCGCGCAGGTAGGGCGCGCGACAGTCGAGGTGAAGGAGGAGGCGAAGGGCATCCTCGACTTCTTCGGCAGCATGGTCCTCGCCGGGTTCACGCTGATCCGCCATCCGCGCGCCGGTCACTGGAAAGAAGTGATGCCGCTGATGGAGCGGACGGGCGCCGACGCCGTCCCCATCGTCGTGCTGATCAATTTCCTCGTCGGCTTCGTCATGGCCTTCCAGTCGGCGAAGCAGCTCAAGATGTTCGGCGCGAACATCTACGTCGCGGACCTTGTCGGCATCTCGCTCACGCGCGAGCTCGCTCCTCTGATGACCGCCATCATCGTGTGTGGCCGCTCGGGCGCCGCGTTCGCGGCCGAGATCGGGTCGATGAAGGTGAACGAGGAGGTCGACGCGCTGCGGACGCTCGGTCTCACGCCGTTCGGCTGGCTCGTCGTGCCTCGCATCGCGGCGCTCGTGCTCGTCGTCCCGATCCTCACGCTGCTGGCCGACTTCATCGGCATCAGCGGCGGTCTCGTGGTCGGCATCACCGACCTCGATCTCACGCCGCAGGGCTACATCATCGAGACGCTCGACTCGGTGCGCGGCATGGACGTGTTCACGGGTCTCGTGAAGAGCGTCGTGTTCTCGATCGCGATCGCGTTGATCGCCTGCCAGCAAGGCTTCGCCGCGACGGGCGGTGCCGAGGGCGTCGGCAAGCGCACGACCTCGACCGTCGTGACGTCGCTGTTCTCGCTCGTCCTGATCGACGCGCTCTTCACCGTCATCTTCCGGGTGTTCGACCTCTGATCATGGATACAGCGCGCCTTCCCCACCTCTTCCGTCCTCACGCGATGCAGCCGCACCGCTCGAGCCTCGTTCGCGTCAACCGCGCGATGCCGCGGCGCAGCCGCGCGAACGCCGAGAAGCCGATCATCACCGTGAAGGGGCTGACGATCGGATGGGGCGATACGGTCCTGCAGAAGGACCTCGACTTCGAGGTGAGGCGCGGCGAGGTGTTCGCGATCCTCGGAGGCAGCGGTACCGGCAAATCGACGCTCCTCCGTTTTCTGATCGGCCTCGAGGAGCCGATGGCCGGCGAGATCGACGTCGCCGGCCGCGGGCTGCCCGATCTCGAGGCGGGCCTTCCGCCGTTCGGCGTCATGTTCCAGGCGGGCGCGCTCTTCGGTTCGCTCACGGTCGGAGAGAACGTCGCGCTGCCGCTCGAGGAGTGGACGGATCTGCCGGAGGACGCCATCGCCGCGATCGCGCGCGCGAAGCTGAAGCTCGTCGGCCTCGACGGCGCCGCCGACAAGCTCCCCGCCGAGCTGTCGGGCGGCATGAAGAAGCGCGCGGCCATCGCTCGCGCGCTCGCTCTCGAGCCGGAGCTCGTGTTCCTCGACGAGCCTTCGGCCGGTCTCGATCCCGTGATGGCCGCCGATCTCGACGAGCTGATCGTCACGCTCTCCAAGACCCTCGGCATCACCGTCGTCGTCGTGACGCACGAGCTCGAGAGCATCTTCCGCATCGCCGATCGCATCATCATGCTCGGCAAGAAGGAGAAGACGATCATCGCGACCGGCGACCCGCGCGAGCTCCGCGACAGCGAAGACCCGCGCGTCAGCGACTTCTTCAACCGTAAATCCAAGGAAGTCTGATCGATGGCCGCCCCGACCAACCACTACAAACTAGGCCTCTTCGTCATCGCGGGATTCGCGATGGCGCTGGTCGCCGCCGTCCTCCTCGGTGTCGCGAGCACGAGGAAGGACACCATCATGTACCACTCGTACTTCAACGAATCGGTGCAGGGGCTCGACCTCGGCTCGCCCGTGAAGTTTCGCGGCGTGACGATCGGTCACGTGTCGGCGATCGCGATCGCGCCCGACCATCGCATGGTCGACGTGGTCAGCGAGCTCGACGTCGCCGACATCAAGCGCATGGGGCTCACCGAGAAGGGGCACGAGCACGGACGCAAGGAGAAGTTCGCGATCCCGGCGGACCTGCGCGCGCAGCTCGGCTCGCAGGGCATCACGGGCGTGAAGTTCATCGCGATCGACTTCTTCGACGTGAAGAGCAACCCGGCGCCGGAGCTGCCGTTCACCGTTCCGGTCGACCACTACATCCCGGCGGCGCCGAGCATGATGAAGAACCTCGAGGACACCATCACGAAGGCGATGGACCGCCTGCCGGAGATGGTCGACGCGGTGGTGATGATCATGGGCCGCGTCGATCGGCTGCTCGCCACGCTCGAGAAGGAAGACGTGTCGGGCAAGGCGGCGGCGACGCTCGGTCACGCCGACCAGGTGATGACGACGCTGCAGACGACGCTCACGCGTATCGACAAGCAGGACCTCGGCGGGAAGGCAGCGGGCACGATCACGGATCTGAACGTGGCCGTGAAGAAGATGAACGCCGTCCTCGACCGTCTCGACGGCGAGAAGGGCCTCCTCGCGAGCGTGAAGGGGGCGAGCGACGCGTTCGGCGAGATGGGACGGAACGGGCGCGGCACGCAGCGCGACCTCGAAGCGACGCTGCGCGACGTGAGCGAGGCAGCGGAAGCGATCCGCACGCTCGCCGAGTCCCTCGACCGCGACCCCGACATGTTGATCAAGGGCAAGTCGAAGGTGAAGGCGTCGAAATGAAGTACTCGAGCATCCTCCTCGTCCTTCTGGCCGGCACGACCGGCTGCGCGCTGACGTCGAAGGCGGACGTCGTGCAGATCCGCTACTTCAGCCCCGAGCAGTCGAAGCCTCGTCTCACGGGCGGCGACGCCTCGGTCGGCGCGGCTCCGTTGCGGCCGGCGCCGAACGACGCGCTGGAGCTCCGACTGGGTCGCGTGTCGTCGGGTTCGAACCTGCGCGAGCGCATCGCGTATCGCGACGCGGCGTACGAGCTGGGCTACTACGAGGACTGGCGCTGGACGGAGCGCCCGGAGACGTTCGTTCGTCGCGAGCTCGGCCGCACGCTCTTCGAGGAGCGCGGCTTCCACCGCGTGTTCGGCGGCGCAGCCCCGACGGTCGACGTCGAGGTGATCTCGTTCGACGACCTGCGGCTGCCTTCGGGCCGCGCGGCGCGCGTGCAGCTGAAGGTGCTCCTCAGCGACGACTCGGGCGTGCTGTGGGAGGAGACCTTGACGGTCGACCGCCCGGTGGCGGGCGAGAAACCGAAGATCGAAGACGTGGTCGCCGCGATGGCGGGCGCGCTCGACGCGATCTCGGAGCAGATCGCGACGAAGGCCGAGGCCGCGCTGGTCGCGCGCCGAGCCGCGCCCGCGACCACGCCGTCGTCGGCCGCCCCGACATCCACGACGACCACCACGATCCAGGCGACGACGACGACGCAGAAAAAGTAGGCGGGCTACGATCGCGGTGAAGGCTGCGCCTCGGAACGGTCAAGACCAGGAAAACCAGCCTTGTCCGAGGAGGACAGACCATGCGAACCGCCATTTTCCTTGCGATCGCCGCGCTCACTGCGCTGGCATGCTCGAGCTCGAGCTCCGGTAACCCGAATTCGACGGTCGAGGGTACAGTCGCCGCGTCCACGTTCGCGCTCGGTGCGCCGACCGCGGTCGACGCCATCGACGAGACCGGCGCGCGCAAGAGCGCACGGCTCGGTGCCGACGGCTCGTTCAAGCTCGAGCTTGCGAAGGGCCACGTGTATCGGCTCGTCGCCGTCGGACCGAAGGGCGAGGAGCCCGTCGTGTTCCCGCGGACCGGCGGACGCCTCGACAAGACGTTCCGCGTCTCGTCGGGCAGCGCCGTCGTGGCGCTCGGAACCGTCCGTCACTTCGACAAGGCGCCCGCGACAGGCTTCACGATCAAGAGCGCGAGCGTCGCGAGCGGCGCTCAGCAAGGCGACGGTGAGCCGGGCGAGTGTGTCGACGGCGCGATCATGGGCACCGGAGCTCCGTGCGTCGACGACGAAGAGAAGACGCAGTGCGAGGGCGGAAGCGCCGGCGCCGACGATCAGGCCGACGGCGAGTGCGAGAACGGCAAGGACGCGAAGACGGGCGCCCCGTGCTCCGACGCCGATCAGGAGGGTGAGTCCGCCGATCCGGCGCAGGCCATGGCGATCCCCGACAAGAACCCGCCGAACGACATCGCCGGGTGCGAGGACGGCGAGAACGACGGCGAGTCGAACGACGACTGAGCGCGACGGTTGCGCGCGTATGGCTTCCTCGGCACGGTCTTCTTCGGCGCGCTCGTCCTCTCCGCCGGTGTTGCGGCGGCGGACGAGCGCGACGATGGATGCGATCGGCTTTCCATTCGCATCGAGCGGCCGTTGCCGCCGCGCTGGAACGAGCCGATGGCGCGCGCGTGTCGTGAGCTCGCGACGATGCAGAACGCAGATCCGACCGCGCGTCTCCGGATCTCGGCGGCGGGAGACGACCTCGCCATCGAGGTCGTCCTCGCGGACGGCCGCAAGGCCTCGCGCACGATGAAGAGAACGGAGGCGCTGCGGCCGACGCTCGAAGCGTTGTTGCTCGTCCCTGCGGAGGAGACGGCGACCGCGCCCGTTGCGGCTCCGGCTCCGGCTCCGGCTCCGGTCGTGCCGGCGCCGGCGACCGAGGAGCCGCGTGCGGCCCCGGACGCCGCGTCGCGTGACGTCGGCGTCGAGCTCGGCGGCGGGCCCGGCGTGCGGATCGCGGGCAACGGGTACGTCTCGTTCGCGCCCGCTGCGTATGCCGAGCTCGTGATCGGTCGGTGGCTCTTCGGGATGACCGTCCGCTGGGACGTCGTCGAATCGAAGAGCGTCCCCGCGGTGAAGGTCTTCGAGATGGAGACCGTCGGTGCGGGTCTGCTCGTGGGCCGGCGGTTCGACGTGGGCTTCGGAACGACGGACATAGGCGTCGCGCCGCGCCTCCTCGCGGAGACGCAGAGCTACGAGCTCGGCAACAACGAGGAGTCGCGCTCGGAGACGGACATCCGCATCGGCGCGTTCACGCGTGTCGCGTTCGGACACTCCGCGGTGCGCTTCGTGCTCGAGGCGGACGCGGAGCTCTCGCCGGCACGCGTCCGACGCGACGTCTTTCTCGATCCGGTGCTTCCGGCGCTCCCTGCCTGGAGCGCGGGTCTCCTCGGAGGGCTGCAATGGGCCGGGCGATGACGGTGAAGCCGCGCCGTCTCAGCGTGGTCCGCGCGCACGCGACGACGAGCGACGCGGACGCGCTCGCACGTGTGGCCCGCGGCGACGTGGGTGCGCTCGGCGAGGTCTACGACAGACATGCGCGCGAGCTCCTGCGTTTCGCATCCCGGACCGCCGGCGCGAGCGACGCCCCCGACGTCGTGCAGTCGACGTTCCTGCGCGCGGCGAAGGTCGCGGGCGCGTACGACGGCCGCGCTCCGACTGCGCGCGCGTGGCTCTTCGGGATCGCCGTGCGAGTGATGCAGGAGCGCCGGCGCTCCGTGGCCCGGTTCGCGCGGGCGCTCATGCGCTTCGACGCGAGCGTCGTCGTGATGCCCGTGCACGCCGAGCGCTCGGATCTCGAGAAGGCTTTGAGTCGCCTCGCCGAGGCGAAGCGCGTGGTCCTCGTCCTCGCCGAGGTCGAAGGCTTCACGTGCGAGGAGATCGCCACGATGCTCGGAGTGCCGGTCGGGACGGTGTGGACGAGGCTTCATCATGCGCGCAAGCAACTGCGCGCGTTCTTCGACGAGGGGTCGCCATGACGACGAGATGTCCGCGCGGGTGGGAAGTCGAGGCCGTTCGCGACGGCCGGCTGGTCGGCGACGCTCGCGAGCGCGCGGTCGCCCATCGCGCCGAGTGTGCATCCTGCGCAGCCGACGCGCGCTATGTCGAGCAGCTCGCGTCGCGACTTCGGGCGAGCGAGGTCCCGGAGCCCGACGAAGCCTCGGTGCGGCTGCTCCGCGAGGAGGTCCTTGCGGCCGTCGATGCGATGCATGTGCG
>JAQBQJ010000092.1 GCA_028287065.1 Labilithrix sp.
GCGCCCCACCATTCCCAGCGCGCGGTCGCGGAGCCCGACGACGCGCGCGCATCGATCGCCTCGACGTCGACGCGCGTCCCCGACGACGTGATGCCGTCGGCCCACACGAGGAGGCGTGCTGCGGACCGAATGCGATCCTCGTCCGACGTGCGAGCGAGCTCGTCGGCGGCGGCACGGACCTCCGTGGCCGCGCGTGCGTCGCCGGGCGTGCGCGTCTCGGCGATCGCCCAGCGCGCATAGGCCGCTGCACGCGCATCGCCGGAGATGCGCGCGCGGCTCGCCGCGAGCTTCGCAGCGTCGTCGGCGTGGTGAGACGCGCCGACGAGCGCGTACGCGGCAGCGCGTCCGAGGAGAGCGCGGGCGGCGAGCGCAGGACGATCGAGGCGCTCCCAGAGGAGCGCAGCGCGCGTTGCGGCAGCGAGCGCACGCGCGACCGCGCCCGTGTCGACGGCGGCGGCCGCGAGGCCGGTGAGGTACGTGGCCTCCTCGACGACGGCGCCGGCGCGCGTGGCGAGATCGGCGGCGGACGAAAACGCGCTCAGGCTCTCCGGCGCGCGACCACGCGCGTGCTCGAGCATGCCGCGCGTGCCTTCGAGGCGTGCGACGGCGAGCGGACCGTCGGCCTCGCGCATCGCCGATGTCACGACCCGAACACCACGCTCGTGATCGCCGCGCGCGTAGGCCACGAGGCCGCGTACCTCGGCGGCGCTCGCGCCACGTGCATCCCCGAGCTCTCGCTCCGCGACGTCGAGCGCGCCTCGATCCCATGCGAGCCGCGCGAGCAAGGCGTGCGCGCCGTTCGATGCCGGACCGACGACGCGCCGCGCCGCGGCTTCCGCGCCCGCGACGTCGCCTCGCCTGCGCGCGAGGTCGGCGCGAAGGAGCGTGAGCTCGCCGTCGTCGTCGGACGCAGCGGCGAGCGCCGCGAACGCGCGGCCGGTGTCGCCGCGACGGAGCAGCGCCTGCGCGAGGTCGAGCACGAGCGACGGCGGAGCCGCGCCCGCGCCGATTTCGTCCTCGGCGGCGGCGAGCACGCCGGCGTGCGGGCGAGGCTTGAGGAGCTCGCGCGTGAGCGAGAGCCATCGATCGCCGCGCGCACGATCGCGCGCATTTTCAGGCACTTCGGCGCCTTCATGCGCAGCCGCTGGCGATACGCTTGCCACGTCGTCGAGCGTCCATGCCTCGGGCGACGCGAAGGCGGCGAGCTCGAGCAGCCGCTCGGCGAGCTCACCGTCGCTGCGCTCGGGCATCGCCCACGAAGACGCCGCCGGGCCGACGAGCGCGACGAGCCAGCGAGCGACTGCGAGCGGATCGAGAGGGTCGAGAGGATCGAGAGGATCGACGACACGTGTCCCGTCCGCGCCGTCGTCATCCGCGAGGAGCTGTGTGGTCGCGAGCGCCTCTTCGAGCCATCGACGCGGCTCGCCCGTGATCGAGCTTGCGAGCGATGCGCCTGCACGCAGCTCGTCGCCTCGGACGGCCAGGTACGCACGACGCACGCGTGCGCGCCTCGCGGCGATCGTCTCCGCGGCGTCGACTTCGAGCTCGAGGAAGCGCGCGGCGCGCGACGCGATCCACTCCGCCGAGGGTCGCGCTCCCGGAGCGTCCGCGAGGAGCGCTGCGATCCACGCATCGAACGGCGCGCTCGCGTCCGTGCCGAGGATCTCCGCGAGCACGGTGCCGAGCGCATGGAGGTCCGCCGCCGGCGTGGCCGGCTCTCCGCGCGTCAGCTCGGGCGCGAGATAGCGCGGCGTCCCGCCCGTCGCCGCGTCGCCGGTGATCTTCGCGGCGAGCCCCATGTCGATGAGCGTCGCGCCGCGCTCGTCCGCGCGATCGCGCGACGGCCTCGTTCCGTTCACGAGGATGTTCGCCGGCTTCACGTCACCATGGCGGACGCCGAGCGAATGGAGCTCGTCGAGCGCACGGCCCACACCATGCGCGACGATCGCCGCGAGCGCGCGCTTGCCCTCGGCACCGCGCGTGGTCGCGACGACCTCGCCGAGCGGCTCCCCTTCTGCCCACGTCGTCGCGACGTACCTCGCGCCGGCCCTCAGGCCGGAGATCCCCGCGGGGACCCGCCCCGCGTCGAGCAGCGACGGCCCCCACCGCCTACTCGCGCTCGCGAGCAGCCCCGCCTCGTGGCCGAGCCACGGAGCGTCGTCGGTCGCGACCTTGAGCGCTGCGATCGCGCCGTCCGCGCGCTCGGCGCGATGAACCACGGCCGTCGCGCCTCGGCCGACGATCGGCCCGGCGCGCCAGAATGCACCGTTCGAGGGCTCCGCCAACTCCGTTGTCACCCCTGCACGCCCGCGCTTCACCCGTTCATCAAAGCGCTTCCGAGCGGCCAGTCAACTCGGGTGTCAGATGCGGATTAGAACCGGATGCCGTTCTCGGTGCGGTGCTTCCACCATTTCCACGCGAAATAGACGCCCGGGACCGCGGCCACGGCGCCGATCACGGGAGACGCGAGGAGCACGCCGGCGGCGACGGCACCGCTCGTTGCGGCCGCTGCGACGATGCCCTTCTTCTTCGATTCTTCGAGGACCTCGGTGCGCGTCTTGCTCATGGGTCCCTAACGTAGACACGTGGTCGGGCAGGTGCAACGCGGCCCGCTCAGCGTGCCTTCAGGCGGCGGGCCTCGGCGTGGACCCACGCCGCGAGCAGGTCCATGTCCTCGTTACGGATCTCGGCGTCGAAGCGCGGCATGTGCCCTTTCCGGTCGGGGTCGAGCGCATGCTCCCGGTAGTTCGTTTTCGCCGACGGATTGGCGATCTGCGCCCGGATCCAGGGCACCGAGGCCCATCCCGAGAGCTCAGGGGCGAGGCCCTGGTCGGAGTCGTCGCCCTTGCCTTCGAAGAGATGACACGTCGTACAGCGCGTCGTGACGAGCTCCTTGCCGCGCGCGAGCTTCGCGGCGTCTCCCGTCCTCGCGAGGAACGCCGCGATCGCGCTCTTGTCCTCGGGCGCCATCGGCTTGAACGTCGGCGGCGCGCCGGCGGGCGGCGTGTCGACGGAGGGCATCTCTCCTTTGTAGACGGAGCGCCCGAAGCGCGTGTCGCCGTCGGGCTCGTGGAGCATCTGAAGCACCCACGCCTCCGTCCCCCACCCGTCGAGCACCGGCGCGGTGCGGTCCTTGTCGGCGCCGTGCGCGCCGAGGATGTGGCAACCGGCGCAGTGCTTGTCGAAGAGCTCCGGTCCGCGCAGCTCCGGATCGCGCTTCATCATCGCGAGCGGCCCCTCGGGGGGGACGCCCTCCTTCGCGATGCGATTGGCGATGCTCGCGCGCTCGTCGGCCTTCACGCGCTCCTTCTGGAAGCCGGCGTCGTTCGCGTCCTGGTGCTGCGCTTGCAGCGTGAGGCCGACCGCGCCTGCGCCGATGAGAGCGAGCGGCAACAGCGAGCCCTTTCGCCCGCGGAGCGCCGTGCCCGGCTTCCGATCGAGCAGCGGCAGCGCGAACAGGTACGCGCCGATGACCGTCGGCAGAACGATGGTCCCGACGATCTCGAGCGGGCCATGGAAGTACTTGAGGAGCTGGAAGAGCGCGAGGAAGTACCACTCGGGTCGCGCGGGGTAGTCGCTCGACGGATCGGCGGGCGCATCGAGCGGAGCGCCGTGCTCGCGCAGCGCCATCACGAACACGACGGCGACGACGGCGAGGACCGCGACGACGTCCTTCAGGAGCTGCTTCGGAAAGAACGCGTCGACGCGCGACGTGTCGGTCTTCGCCGACGGCGTGACGCCGTGCTTGCGGAAGAGCGCCACGTGCGCGCCGACCAACGCGACGAGCAGCGCCGGCAGGAGCGCGACGTGGATCGCGTAGAAGCGCGTGAGCGTGAGGCTTCCGTACTCGGCGCCGCCTTGCAGCAGCTTCTGCGTGGCATCGCCGACGACCGGAACGGTGCCGGCGATGTTCGTCGCGACGCGCGTTGCCCAGTAGCCCTTCTGATCCCAGGGCAGTAGATAGCCGGTGAGCGCGAAGCCGAGCGTGATCGCGAACAGCGCGAGGCCGAGCCACCAGTTGACCTCGCGCGGCTTCTTGTACGCGCCGAAGAGCGCGACCTGCGCGAGGTGCGCGACCAGCACGATGACCATCGCCTGCGCGCCGAAATGGTGGAGGCCGCGCAGGAGCCAGCCGCCCGACTGCGTGAACGTGATGTAGTGGACGCTCGCCCACGCGGTCTTGTCGCTCGGCGCGTAGCTCGTCATGAGCGCGATGCCGGTGACGGCCTGCACGAGGAACGATCCGAGCAACGCGCTTCCGAAGACGTAGGCCCAGCGCGCGCCGCCGCGGATCGGCTCGTCGAGGGCGTGCGCGAGGAGCTTCTTGTGCCCGGTGCGTTCGTCGAGCCAGTCGCCGAGGTCGGAGAAGAGCTTCACGTCTCCACCTTCTCGGGGACGCCGATGCGGAAGCGCCGGAACTCGACGGCGACGAAGCCGTCTTCGATGCGTGTGGCGAGCGCGTCGAGGTCGCGCGGCGAAGGCCCGCTCTTGCGCTTGCCGTCGGCGTCGAAGGCCGACGTGTGACATGGGCATGCGAACCCGCCGCCGGCCTCCGGCGCGAGGTTGACCGAGCAGCCGAGGTGCGGGCACACCGACGAGAACGCGGAGACCTTCGCGCCGTGCTTCACGACCCACACGCTCCCGAGCTCGACGCCGCGCTCGATCGTCCAGGCGTCGCGTCGGTCGTCGACGATCGCGACGCGCTTCGGCTCGCCGTCGACGAGCTGGTCGACGCGCAGCGTGCGGACCCAGCGCCCGCCGCCTCCCTTGCTGCCGATCGGCGCAGCCACGAAGGCGGCTGCCGGAATGGCCGTTGCGGCGGCAATCGCACAGCTCCCGACGACCACGGCGAGCGTGACGGTCCGGCGAGCCGGGCGCGGTTCACCGGCGGATGCGGGCGATGGAGTCGAGGGCGCAGCGCTCTCGGGCGGCGGCGGCGGGTCGGAGGTGGTCATGCGTGCGAGGGCACGGAGTCTACCCCGAGCGGCGGTGCTAGGATGGAGATGCGGGAGACTTGCCCATGAATCTTCGCTCGTCATTGGTGTTCGTCGGTGTCGCGCTCGGCATCGCGATCGGGTGCGGGTCCGCCGGCGATTCCGAGTTCGGTGACGGCAACGGGAACGGGATCGACGGTACCGGCGGGCCCGGTCCGTTCGTGCCCGGCGGCGACGGCGGCGAGGGCGGTCCGCGACCGTGCGTCGGTCTCTGCAAGCAGCAGGTGAACTGCGGCGCTCCCGGCGTGACGACGTCGCTGAGCGGCATCGTCAAGGATCCCGCCGGCAAGGTCCCTCTCTACAACGTCCTCGTCTACGTCCCGAATGCGCCGGTCGCCGCGATCACCACCGGTGCGTCATGCGATCGATGCGGCAGCGTCTCCGGCGACCCGCTCGTCACCGCCATCACCGATGCGGCAGGTCACTTCAAGCTCGACAACGTCCCGGTCGGCGACGACATCCCGCTCGTCATCCAGGTCGGCAAGTGGCGGCGCCAGCTCAAGATCCCGAAGGTCGCGCAGTGCGTGGACACGCCGCTCGCCGACGCCGACATCCGACTGCCGAAGAAGAAGTCGGAAGGCGACCTCCCGCAGATCGCGATCACGACGGGCGGCGCCGACGTCATGGAGTGCCTGCTCCGCAAGATCGGCGTCGACGACAGCGAGTTCACGACGCCGGACGCGGGCGGGCGCGTGCACTTCTATACCGGCTCACCGGGAACCGGCGAGACCACACGCAAGTTCGCACCCGCGAACGGCGGTGCGTCGTTCCCGAGCGCCACGACGTTCTGGGCCGACAAGACGAACCTCCTCGCGTACGACCTCGTCATCCTGTCGTGCGAGGGCGACCTGTACCCGGCGACGAAGCCGGATGCGGCGCTCAAGGCCATGTACGACTACGCGAACGCCGGTGGTCGGCTGTTCGCGTCGCACTGGCATCGCTACTGGTTCAGCACCGAAGGACATCCGGGCGTGCCGGCGGGTCCGAGCCCGAGCCCGTTCGAGCCGTTCGGCACGTGGGCGGATCGGAACGCGCCCGGCGACCAGAACCCCGGTCAGCTCATCACCGGCAAGGTCGACGACAGCTTCCCGAAGGGCAAAGCCATGAAGGAATGGCTCGTCAACGTGAACGCGTCGACGGTGCCGGGCGATCTCGAGATCAAGGAGTCGAAGCACAACATCGACGCGGTCGACAAAGCGCGCGCGACGCAGTGGATCACGATGACGAACCCGTTCGCCGGCAACACGCAGGCGGTCGAGTACCTGTCGTTCAACACGCCGATCACCGTACCGGACGATCAGAAGTGCGGGCGCGTCGTGTACAGCGACCTCCACGTCTCTTCGGGCGACGTGCGCGGTCAGCCGTGGCCGACGGGATGCGTGCAGCCGGACCTGAGCCCGCAGGAGAAGGCGCTCGAGTTCATGCTGTTCGACCTGTCGTCGTGCATCCAGAACGACAACGCGCCGGTCGTACCGCCTCCGCCGGTGAAGTGATCGCGATCGTGCTCAGCGACGGCGATGCGGGCGCGGCTCGATGATGCCTTCGCGCTCGAGCATCGCGGCGAGACCGCGGAACGCCTCGGCGCGACCGAGCTGGACGAGATGGCCGCCCGGGATCATCACGAGCTCGCAGCCGAAGTGATTCGCGATGCGACGCGCATGAGCGGTCGGCGTGATCCGATCGTGCTCGGCGGCGACGACCAGCGCCCGTGACGGCGGCAGCGCCAGCGGACGCGCGAGCGGGCTCACTACCCAGTTCGCGCGTTCGAGCGCGGCATGTTGCATGTCGGCCTGCGCGCCCACGCCGAGCCGGCCTTGCTCGCGTGCGAAGTCGGCAATCAACGCGAGCGGGATCATCGGCATCACGAAATCGATGTCGCGCGAGACGGTCGCGAGCAGCGAAGTCGTATATCCGCCGAGGCTCATCCCCATCACGCCGACGTGCGGCGCACCACGCGCACGCAACCAGCGCGCCAGCGACGTGATGTCGGCGACGGCCTGCCGGAAGCCCTCGTTCGTGAGGCGGGGATCGGCGCTCGGGAACGGCGGCGCGCCACGACGCGGGCCGCCGCGCAGCGCGTGGAACGGGAGCACCGAGAGCGCGACGTCGAGGCCGCGACGCGCGAGCCATGCGGTCGGCCACTGGGCTTCCTCGAGGATCCAGTGGCCGCCCATGTACCCGTGCACCGCGATCACCGCGGGGCGGTTCGGCGCGTCGCCCAGGAAGAGGCGCGCGCGGGCGGTGCGGTTCTCGATGCGCGAGAGGTACTTCGTCGCGACGTCGGCGAGGTAAGGCTCGAACGGGCTCGGCCAGTGCGCGTCGTAGACCTCGAGCGCCACCGACTTGGGCGCGGACTCCCTGCGCACGGAGCGCAGCGTCGGCTCGATCGCCGGCGGCGGCACGAAGTAGCTCGCGGCGTCGGCCACGATCGAATCGCCGCCGTAGTCGCGATGGATCGCAGCGAGCACCTCGAGGCGCTCGTCGTGCGTCATGATGTCGGCGCGCGCGCGATCGCGGGCGCCGCGCATCTGCATGGCGACGACGACGGCACGATCGACGGCTCCGACAGCCGTGCCGATCACGCGCCTCCACGGGGCCATCGCCATGTCGACAGTATGGCACGACGCCAAGGGCGCGCTCCCTCGCGTGATACGCTCGCGCTGGTGGGGCTACTGACCCGAGCGACGCGTGAGGTCTACCGCCGCGAGCTCCTCCCCGAGCGCACGCTCTGGTGGTTCGCGGCCGAGGGGATGCGCGACTGGTTCCGCGTCCTCGCGAAGCGCCTCACCCCGCATCTCGCGAGCACGGGCACGCCGCCCAGCGATGCGCGCGTACTGCTCTCGACGCTGGCCGCGCGCACGTTCGAGCGACGCTGGGACGCACTGCGCGACGTTCACGACGGCGTGCGCGTCGCGCTCCCCGACCGGCTCGTCGAGCCGCGCGCCGTCGCATTGCTCATGAGCCGGCTGTACCGGGTCGACGCGACGCCGAACGCCCGCAAGCAGCGCTGGATCTTCGATGCCCTCGGAGGACCGCCGGCGACGACGCGCGAGCGCGTGCGCGCACGCTTGCTCCTCTCGTCGCTGAGCCCGCGCCGTCGCTGGGAAGAGGTCGCGACGCATCTCGGCGAGCTGCTCGTGGTGCTCACCGAGGACCTCCCGGCGCACCTGCCTCATGCGCGGAAGATCCTCGGCGACATCTGCTTCGATGCTGGCGCGCGTTATGCCGAGCGCGTGAAGAAGGCATTCGAGATCTCCGACACCACGCCGGATCCGCCGAAGGTGGCGATGGAGATCCTGCGAATGAGCGAATACGTCTTTCGCGTGAACCCCGAGCACTGGGGCGCGAGCGACGGTACCGCCGGATGGCTCGAGGGCACCGCGTGTCCCTGGTACACGCGTCCGGGATGGAACGGCGGGCACTGCGGAATCTTCGGTCAGTTCCAGTCCGGGATCGCGTCGGTCTTCGGACTCCGTTACCACCTCTCGAAGACCATCCCGAAGCACGGCGGTCACACCTGCCGGATCGACGTGAAGCCCATACAGAAGCCGATCCAGCTCGGTCGAAAGGCGTCGTGACCGTTCACCGTCGCGCGTGCGTCATCGGCGCAGGGTCGTCGGGCATCGCGGTCGTGAAGGCGCTCGCCGACGCCGGCATCGACTTCGATTGCTTCGAGAAGAGCGACCGGGTCGGCGGCAACTGGGTATTCGGCAACAAGAACGGAATGTCCGCCGCGTACGAGGGGCTCTACATCAACACGTCGCGCGAGCGCATGCAGTATGCCGACTATCCGATGCCGAAGTCGTATCCCGACTTCCCGCATCACACGCAGATAGCGGCGTACTTCGATGACTACGTCGAGCACTTCGGATTGCGGCGTCGCATCACGTTCGAGACGTCCGTCGAGCATGCCGAGCTCGTCGCGGGCAGCGCCGGACGCAGCGCCTGGCGTGTGCGACTCTCGAACGGCGAGGAGCGCATTTGCGACATGCTGATCGTCGCCAACGGCCACCACTGGGATCCGCTCTGGCCCGATCCGCCTCTGCCTGGCTCGTTCGACGGGCGCCAGCTCCATGCGCACCAGTACCGCTCGAAGGACGAGCTGCGCGGGAAGCGCGTCGTCGTCGTCGGCATGGGCAACAGCGCCATGGACATCGCGGTGGAGTCCAGCGAGGTCGCGAAGCGCACGTTCCTCTCGGCGCGGCGCGGCGTGTACGTCTTTCCGAAGTACATGTTCGGCAAGCCCGTCGATCAGCTCTTCACGACGGCGCTCCTCCCATGGCCGGTCCGCCAGAGGATCGGCGAGGCCCTCTACAAGATCGCCGTCGGCGACATCGAGCGGTACGGGCTGCCGAAGCCCGATCATCGGCTCGGCGAGGCGCACCCCACCATCTCCGGACGCATCCTCGATCGGCTCGGTCACGGCGCGATCACGCCGAAGCCCGTGATCGCGCGGCTCGCCGGCGACGCCGTCGAGTTCTCCGACGGCACGCGCGAGGAATGCGACGTGATCGTGTGGTGCACGGGCTACCGCGTCACATTCCCGTTCTTCGACACGAGCTTCGTGTCCGCACGCGACAACGACCTGCCGCTCTTCCATCGCGTGTTCCACCCGGAGCACACGCAGCTCGCCTTCATCGGCCTGCTCCAACCGCTCGGCGCGATCATGCCCATCGCCGAGGCGCAGGGTAAGTGGCTCGCGAAGCACCTGCGCGGGGACTACGCGTTGCCCGACGCGGCGACGATGAACCGGACGATCGAGCACGATCGCCGTGCGATGTTCGAGCGCTACGTTCCTTCGAAGCGCCACATGATGCAGGTCGACTTCGACGACTACCTGCGCGACCTCGATCGGGAAATCGAGCGCGGTGCGAAGCGCGCGCGCCGCGATCGAAACGGACGTCAGAAGACGTAGGGATTCGCGCCGGCGGTCACGAGCTTCGCGGCCGAGCCGTGGAGTGTGACGGTGCGACCTCCGCCCTCGACATGGACGCGGGCGTCCTTCGTGGTGGCGACGGCCTCGTGCGGGCCGAGCATCACGACGAGGCGCTCGGGCGTCTCGGGCGAGACGTCGACCCCGACGAGGTGACCCTTCCCGTCGAGGAGCAGTCGCGCAGGCAGCTCCCCGTGGAGCTCAGGGCGCGCGCCCGGCTGCGAGTAGACGACGACTGTGCCCAGGGCAGGATCGTGCGCGTAGCTGGTCGCGCGCGTCTCGGGAAGCATGTCGGCATGGTAGGCATGGACCGCGCCGAACGCCACCCTACGATTTCGCGCGTCGTAGATGTCCTTCCGCGGCGGCGAGAAAACGCCCACGCGCGAGCGCATATCGACGATGGGACGGCGGGGACGTGCGGCCCAGTTCCACGCCGAGCTCTTGAGGAGGCGCTGAGCGTCGACACCACATCCGGCGGACGACTGCCAGCCGAGGTCGCTGCTCGCTCAATCGCCGTCGGTGCGGTGCTTCATGTAGTGGGCGTCGCCGAGACGGAGCTCGAGAGGCGGGAGGTGATCCGCGAGACGCAGCTTCTCGGCTCGAAACCGAACGAGCGTACGCATCGGGAGGTTCCTCCATTACTCTGAGCGCGTCTTGCTCGTCACGATCCTCACGGTGGCGCAGCTGGTCTACGTCGTCGTGCTCGCGACGTGGATCTTGTTCGAGAAGCGATCGCCTGTCGCGACGCTCGCCTGGATCCTGAGCCTCATCGCGCTGCCGTACGTCGGGTTCGCGGTGTTCTTCCTGTTCGGCCCGCGGCGCCTCTTGCGCAAGCGACTGAAGCACAAGCGCGCGCGAGGAGCCGTCACGGCGACGACACCGCTCGGCGCCAGCGAGCCGCCGCCCGCGCAGTACGATCCGCGCGTCGAGCAGCTCGTTCACCTCGTGAAGAAGGCTGGTGAGCCACCGGCCAGCCAGTGCGACACGGTCGAGATCTTCCACGACGCGCAGGAGACGTTCGACGCCATCGAGGCGGCGATCCGCGAGGCGAAGCACCACGTCCACGTCGCGTATTACATCTTCGACCCGCGCCGCAGCGGCCAGCGGTTCCGCGACGTGCTGATCGAGCGCGCGAAGGCCGGCGTGATGGTGCGCGTGCTCGTCGACGACGTGGGCTCGAGCGCGATGGGTCGACGCTTCGTGAAGCCGATGCGCGAGGCAGGCATCAAGTTCGCGCGCTTCAACGAGGTGGCGTTCTCGCGCATCCGGAGCCGCATGGACTTCCGGAACCACCGCAAGATCGTGGTGTGTGACGGCACCGTGGGCTTCACCGGCGGAGTGAACATCTCGGACGACTACCTGCCGGAGCTCGAGGGACCGAAGCCGCCCGCGACGGCGATCCGCGACGTGCGCAAAGAGCAGAAGGGCCACATCAAGCCGTGGCGCGACACGCACGTGAAGATCACGGGCGACGCCGTGCGGTGGCTGCAGCTCACGTTCCTCGACGACTGGTACTACGCGACGCGCTATGCGGCGCGCGACAAGGTGTACTTCCCGCCGCAGAAGCGGACCGGACAGCACCTCGTTCAGATCGTCGCTTCGGGTCCGGACCGCGACGTGGAGCCGATCCAGAAGCTTTACTTCACGGCGATCGCGACGGCGCGCGAGCGCGTGTACGTGACCACGCCGTACTTCGTGCCGGACGACGCAGTGCTGACGGCGCTGACGACGGCGGCGATGCGCGGCGTGGACGTACGCGTGCTCGTCCCGAGGCGGAGCGACTCGCTGGTGGTCACCGCCGCCGCGCGCTCGTACTACGACACGCTCATCGCGGCGGGCGTGCGTGTGTACGAGTACCAGCCGACGATGATCCACGCGAAGACGCTGGTGGTGGACGACTTCTTCGCCGCGGTCGGCACGGCGAACATCGACAACCGGAGCTTCCGTCTGAACTTCGAGGTGAGCGCGATCCTCTACGGCTCCGTGCATGCGGAGGAGCTCTGCGCGCAGTTCAGGAAGGACCTGAACAAGTCGAAGGAAGTGAACGCGGCGACGCGAGGGAAGGTGGCGTGGCGGTGGAGGATGGCGGAGGCGGGGGCGCGGGTGTTGTCGCCGTTGCTGTGACGGGCCGCGCTGCCGGAGCGAGAGAACAGGTGATGGAAATGGAAATGGAAACGCGTAAT
>JAQBQJ010000137.1 GCA_028287065.1 Labilithrix sp.
TCAGCCGCCGCAGGGGCCGCATCGGCCGGAGCCGGGGCCGGGGCCGCGCCGCCACCCTCGGCCGGGGCCGGATCGGAGGGCTGGACCGTCCGCGCGCCGCTGCCGGCTTTTTCCTGCTTCGCCTGCGCAACGAGCACAGGCTTGGGAGCGTCTTTGCCCTCGGGCGGGGGCGCCGCGAAGGCGACGGAGGCCGTCGTGATCGACAGACCCAGCACGACGCACGCCGACAGACACGAGGAACGCTTCATTTCGGACTCCGCAACAGCGAGAGAGAACGGCCAGAACGAGGGCGACACGAAGAGACGAGCGGCGACGTATGCAAGGGCCGTGCTTGCCAAATTCGGCCCTAAGTAGCGAGAATCGCGAAGGTCTTTTTCGGACCGGCCGCGTTCTCGTCAAGTTGTTGACGGGAATTCGACCGAGAAGCAGAGGGACGCACGCAGGGGTCGGCCCTGGCCCTCCCCCGAGGGCAGGCGCATCTACCGCTGCCGGGGTCTCCGCGCAAGGGCGCAGCCGTACTTCGGAGCCGAAAAAGCCCGCGCAATGCCTGAGGTCGGGCTCCGCGGTCCGGCCCTCAGTTGTCGAGATCCTCCCACCACTCCTTCTTCTTCTCGAGCGGCTTGTCCGGCTTCTTCTCGGGCTTCTTCTCCGGCTTGGCCTCCGGAGGCTTCTCGAGGTCCTTCTTCGGCGCTTTCTCGGGCTTCTTGGGCGGATCGTCGGCGTCCTTTTCCGGTTTCTCCGATTTTTCGGGCTTCTCTTCGTCACCGGGCGCGACGTACCCGTGCTCGTACGCGTTGCCGTAGTGGAACGGGCGCGGCGCGCCGAACAGCTCGTCGAACGTCACGGTCAGGCCGACCGAGAAGGTGTGCGTGAAGCCTCGGTACGCGCCCTCGTTCACGGCCGGGAGCAGATCGCCGTTGTTGTCGACGGGCTTGCCGCCTTGCGCGCCGTTGACGGGACGGACGTCTCCCTGGCCGGTGCCGACGAGCCGCGGCACCGAAGCGATCGCCGCGTACCCGAGGTCGAGGCCGAGCGCGCCGTGGCGGTAGCCGAGGCCGAACGTCCCCGCGATCTTCGTGAGCGTGTCGAAGTCGACGCGCGTGTACGTGAAGCTCGTCGCCGCGGAGTCGAAGAAGCCGCCTGCGCGCAGCGTGAAGATCCCGTCGAACGCATCGAGGTTGTACGCGCCGCCGACGCGCACGCTGAACGTGTCCGCGTAACCGTGCACGACGAGCGAATCGATGTTCTTGAACGTCCCGAGCGACGGGATGCGGATCCGCGGTCCGTCGCCCTGCGCCGCCGCCCATCCTTCGTACGTCGCATCGAGCTCGAGATCGTAGAGCTCGAAGTCACCGTCCATCGCGATGTAACGCCCGCCGGCGCGCACGATGAGCGGGAGCCTGGTCGAGAGGAACGCCTGGCCCGGCGCGAGGTTGACGTCGAGGTTGCGCGGCTTGCCCGGCGTGAACACGCCCGTGGCCTCGAGCGACACGGGCGTCCGCACGGACAGACCGAACGCGACGTTCGCGCTCGGACGGATCAGCGCGCCGATCGTGCCCGCGAACGACGTCGCGGTGGCGACGAGCGTGCTCGTCGAGTCGCAGGGCTGGTACTCGACGTTCTTGCACTGGCCGACGTCCGCGTACGAGACGGTCGTCTGATCGAAGTTGGCGAGCACGAGGTGCGCCGAGAAGCCGAGATCGAGCCACGGCGTCACGCGGTAGGCCGCGGCCGCCGTCGGGTAGATGATCGTCGAGCGCGACTGCACGAAGTCGTACCGCGACGACGCAGGCGCGTTGCGGATCGCGAGCGGGAACGTGCGGTTGCCGACGATGGGCGGACCGAAGGCGCCGACGGCGACGGTCAGCCGGTCGAGGCTCGCGAAGTCCGTCGACGCCGTGAGGAACGGCGCGAAGAACGGCCCGGCCGAGTTGGTGACGACGGGAAACGGCCGCTGCCCCCATTGCGTCAGGGGGTCGTTCGGGTCGTCGGGGAAGGCGCCCGAGCGCTGGAACTCGAACGAGTGCAGGTACAGGTTCCCGCCCACGTAGAGGCGCGTGCCGCGCTGCCTCGCGAGACCGGCGGGGTTGTAATAGATGGCCGTCCCGTCGTCGGCCTTGGCCACGAACGTCGCGCCGCGCCCGAGCGCCTGCGCGCCGTTGTCGGGCAGCTCGAAGCCGCCGGCCCGTGCCGGTCCCTCCGCGCAAAGGACCACGGCCGCGGCAGTGACCGACGCAGCGAGTCCTCTCCTCACGCGTGAAGCGTGCACGGATCGACTCTACCTGGTTCGCAGCGAACTGAGGTCAGGTACCGGGGCAGCCGGGCGCCCCGGTCGGCTGCCCGCTCAGCGGGTTCGTGCAGGGAGCGCACTTGAAGCCCTTCGTAGGCGAATCACCACCAACGAAACGCGCTTGTTTCCTTGCTGCGCTCAATAGAGTTGCTATTACTTTATCTATGACCAACGACGTCTCGGAAGGTGCGGCGCTCGGTGCGGTGCTGGGTGCTCTCGTCGGCGATGCAGCGGGCGCGGTCCTCGAGTTCTTCGGGCGCACGATCACCGCCGCAGACGTGGAGCATGCGCTCGCGATGCCGGGTGGCGGCACCTGGGGCGTGGCGCCCGGGCAGATCACCGACGACGGCGAGCTCACGATGAGCCTCCTGAATGCGCTCGCCGCACGCGAGCCCGCTGCCGCGCACTACGCACGATGGGTGGCGTCGGACCCGTTCGACATCGGCGCGACCACGGCTCGCTCGCTCGGATGCCTGCGCGACCCGAGCTGGAGTGCACGCGCACGTGAGGCGGGCATCGAGGTCGCGATGACCGAGGCGGCGCGCGAGCGCTGCATGCCGTCGAAGGCGAACGGCAGCCTGATGCGCGCGACGCCGCTCGGCGTCTGGGGCGCGCGACGCGGCGACGGAGAGCTGATCGCCGCGGCGCAGGCCGATGCACGCCTCTCGCATCCGAATCCGGCATGCGTGGACGCCGCGACCGCCTACGTGCTCGCGATCGCATCGCTCGTGCGTGCTCCGGGGAACGGGAAGCTCGCGTTCGACGTCGCAGAGACCTGGGCGCAGCGCGACGCGTGCGAGGAGGTCCGCGGCTGGGTCGCCGACGCACGCGCGGGGACGATCGTGCCGTACACGCCGCAGGACGGCTTCGTGCGCATCGCCTTCACGCATGCGTTCCGACATCTGCAGCTCGGCAGCGGCTACGTCGATGCGCTGCGCGAGACGCTCGCCGGCGGCGGAGACACCGACACGAACGCGTGCATCGTCGGCGGCCTCCTCGGCGCGCGCTGGGGAGCGGGCGCGATCCCGGAGCCGATGAAGGCCGCCGTCCTCGGGTGCGATACCCGCGCCGGACGCAACCCGCGTCCCGATGTGCTGCATCCGCGGACCGTGCCGGTGAAGATCGCGGCGCTGCTGCGAACCGAGCCATGAAAACACCGGTGGCTCTGCCTCGCGCGCTACGCTCTACTCCCGGGTATGGCGAGGGAAAGCGCGAAGCGAGCGCAGGCAGCCCCGATCTCGCGTCGCGGCGAGCAGGTGCGCGCGGTGAAGTCCTCGGCGGCGTCGCTGAAGGCGCGCGGTCCCGTCTCGGAAAGGGCGCCCGAGTCGCAGAGCGGCGTGCCGGAGTCCCAGCGCGCGCCCGGTCGCGGCAAGTACGACCGCACGCGCTCTCCTGATCAGCGCCAGAAGGAGCAGCAAAGGCGCCTGCTCGACGCGGCGGGCCACGTCTTCGCCGAGGTCGGCTGGGCGGACGCCACCGTCGAGGCGATCGTCAATCGCGCGGGCATGAGCCGGCGCACGTTCTACGAGCACTTCGACGATCTGCGCGAGTGCCTGCTCGTGCTGCACCAGAAGGTCTCGAAGGTGTCGTTCCGCGCCGTCGAGAGCTCGGTGCACGCGCAGAGCGACCCGCCGGAGAAGCTGCGCATGGGCGTGACGGCGTTCCTCGGCGGCATCGCGATGTTCCCGCACATGGCGCGCGTGATGTTCCGCGTGGTGCGCTCCGCGGGTCCCGAGTTCGAGGCCGCACATGAGCACATGATGGCGCGCTTCGCGAAGCTCGTTCTCGACGGCGTGCTAGGCAGCTTCGACTCCGGCGGCAACGGCACGATGCCGGCCGACGGTCAGGTGGAGCTGCGGGTGTTCGCGCTCGTCTCCGGCATGGAGGCGGTCGCGATGCGCTACGTGCTGAAGGGCGAAGAAGCGAAGGCGCTCGAGGCGGCTCCTGTTCTCGTCGACATGGTGCAGAAGACGTTCGCGTGAGGTCGAGAGAACAGGTGATGGAAATGGAAACGGAAATGGAAACGCCAGAGCGCGTCTCTCATTTCCACTTCCATTTCCGTTTCAATCACCTGTTCTCTGGGACGTAAGAAGGTCCGGGGCGATTCAAGGAGCCGGCAGCGCGGATTCCAGCGGCACCACGAACGTCTGCACCAGCTGGCGCATCACCTCGATGTTCGAGACGTACTTCTTCAGGTTCGTGTCGCCGCCGACCACGTCCGGGTTCACCTGCGGCTTGCCGTTCTTCAGCTTCAGCTTCGGCGTGCCGTCGGGGTTCAGCAGGTAGAAGCCCTGCGCGTCCGTCTCGCAGATGTACGCGTCGAACACCAGGTTGTTCGCCCACTCCAGCATGCGCGCGCCGATGCTCTTCTCGCGATCGACGCCGAACAGCTTCTCCGTGCCGGTCGTGCGCGCGTGGTACGCGATGCTCGTCGCGGGATCGATGAACGTGTACGTCTCCGTCGCGGGCCACGACGGCTGCTCCGTCGGCAGCGCCGTGATGCGCGCGTCGTCGATGAACGTCCGCGAGAAGCCCGTGGGGAACAGCATCGTCCCCCAGACCATCGCGTAGAGCTGCTCGTTGAACCCGAACGCCGGGTCCACGAGCTTCGGCTTCGCGGGCCGCGTGCCGAGACCGTCGACCAGATGCCAGTCCGGGTACGACAGCTTCGCGCCCGGAATGCCCTGCGGTCCGGGCACGGCCTCGGCCCACGGCGCGATGCTCTCGATGTCGCCGGTGAGGAGCGCCGCGAACAGACGACGGATCTGCTCCGGATACACGGTCGCGAAGTTGATGTTCTTGTAGCGACCGTCGACGAAGTCTTCCTTCGAGTTCGAGATGAACGAGTCGAACGACTCCGACAGGTAATAGACCGCCCACGTCTTGTCGTAGAACGAGCCGACCTGCTTCTGGTAGTCGCTCCACCAGTAGCCCTGGCCGTAGTCGAAGTCGTTGTGGATGTAGCGCCCGGTGCCGAGCGCGACCTGGAAGTCGTACGGCGTCGACGCGGGCAGCGGCACCGAGTCGGCGACGTAGATGTAGTCGAGCAGGCCGTACGGCTGCACGCCGGGGCACTGATCGCTGCCCGTCGAGCAGTACGCGCCCGGCTCGGGACGCGTGAGCATGCGCGTGAAGAGATCGAAGCTAACGCTCGTCGCCATGGCGAGCGGCCCGTAGTTGCCGTCGCTCAGGAGCTCCGGCGTGGGCTTCGACGGATCGTCGACCTCGAGCACCATCGCGAAGCCGAACGTCTTCGCGAGGAGCTGGATCGTGTCGAGGTAGTGGCCCTGCACGCGCGAGACGACGTCAGCCGAGTTGAACATCGTGCGACCGCGCCGGAACGCGTCGAGGATGTAGCGGTTCTCGTACGCGGTCTCGAGGAAGCGGACCTGCTCGTACGGATCGGCGCCGGCGTCGTAGCGGAACGACGGCACGTTCCCGGTGTCGGCGAACTCGTCGGACGAGAACATGTAGCCGCGACGCACGCGTCCCGTCGGATCGACCGCGCTCGCGGAGGTCGCGAACGCGGCGTACTCCGGCACCGCCGCGAAGTCCTTCATGTCGCGGTAGTCGACGACGTCGAGCCCCGCGCCCGTGCACGTCGTGCCGAGGGGCGACTCGGGATCGGCGTGACAGCCGTCGGTGAGGTTGAAGCGCGCCGCGTACTGCGAATAGTGCATGTACGAGGACGTGTTGGCACCGGCGTCGGGGAACGAGCGCACGCCGAACAGGCCCGGCGGATCGGTCAGGCCGATCGCCTGGTATGCCTTCGCCTTGCCGTCGCCGCTGCCGGTGACCGACATGCCGGGCGTGGCCCACACGTCGACGACGCCGCCGTAACCGAAGCGGAGCGCGGCGCGGTCGTACTTGCCGATCAGGTACATGTCGAGCGCCTGGTCGCCCGGATAGTCCATGACGCTCGACGTCGCGTAGCCGCCGATGCCGCCGTTGATCTCGTCGTCGGTGATCGGGTCGAGGTAGCGGGGACCGATGCAGCCCGCGCCGTCCGTCGTGCCCGGCGCGCACGCCTTGGTGACGGTGCCGTTCTTCGTGCGGAGCTGCCAGTACCGCGTGTCGTAGTTCAGCGAGTCGAACGTCCCCGCGAAGTTGTGGCGGAGACCCATCGAGTGGCCGAACTCGTGCGAGAACACGCCGACCGCGTACTCCTTGCGTGCCCACTGATAGATCTTGTCGCGGTGGTCCTTCACCGCGGTCGGGTCCTTCGGATCGACCTTGCCGTAGAGCGCCTGCGCCGTGCGTGCGAGGTTCGCGAGATGATCGCCGTCGGGAGCCTCGGTACGGCAGGCATGCCGCTTCGCGCGTCCGAGCAGCCCGCGGCGCGCGAGCGAGCGACGCATCATTGGGTTCGTGCGAGCGAACGGTGACGCGCGATCGAGGCCGGCCTTCGTGACCGGCTCGTTCGGATTGAAGCCGGCGAGCTGCGCGACCTCGGGCGTGACGAGCTTCGCCTCGAGATCGCTGCCGTGCAGCTTCCCGATGCGCTTCGTGAGCGCCGCGTTTCCGGGTCCGAGCTTGCCGGCCGTCTCGAGCTCCTTCATGCGCGCGCGGTACTGCGCGACCTTCGGTCCCTGGCGCGCGGCCTTCGGAGCGCCGGTCGCGAAGGGGCTCATCGCATGCGGATCGAACGCGCCCATGCGTTGCGCGTGCTCGGCAGCGCTCATCGGCGCGGGCTTCTCGGCGGGGCCGCCGCCGGAGTTCGCCCGCACCCACTCGGACACGTCCTGGCCGCTGATGAACGCGTCGGGCGACGTGGTGCCGTTGATCAGCTCGACGAGATCGACGAGCTGCGCGGCCGCGCGATCGAGCGTGGCGCCCCACTGGTTCACGCTTCCGGCGATCTTCTCGCCGGTGAGCGGATCCTCGGCGTCGACCATGATTCCCCACGGGCCCTGCGCCTGCGCGGCGACGACGTACGTGAAGAAGTTGTAGCGGAGGTCGCCCATGCGCGGGCTGAGGCCTGCTTCGCCGCACGCCGGATCGTCCTTCGTGGGATCGACCGGGTTGTGACAGAGCACGAAGACGTGCGGGACCTCGGCGGTGCTGCTCGATCCGACGGGCGGCGAGAAGTCGTCGGCCCACTGCGCCGGCCAGCCCATCGCGGCCTCGCATCCGGGCTCACCGGTGCGACGGCACTCGGCGAGACGACCGGCGATCAGCGCGACGCGGATGCCGTCGCTCCACGTGTCGACGACCTTGCGGCCTCCGTCGAAGATCTCCGCGGGGAAATCGCGGTTCACGTACCAGGGGATCGTCTTGATCTTGCGATCGCGCAGCGGGATCGTGCAGAGGTGGCGCGCCTCGTCGCAGCGCGAGCCGCGCCCGACGTCCTCGCACTCGTCCTCGGTGCCGTTGGCGTTCAGATCGCGATGCACGTCGGCGCCAGGCGGCGTGAGCTCGGGAGTCGCGCACGCGAGCTGCCGCGGGTCGTGCGACTTCTCGTAGACGTTCCAGCGCGCGGCATAGCGATGCCACTTTTCGTCGATGACGCCGTAGCGGCGGTCGTAGCCGTAGCGATCGCTCGTGAAGAAGCCGAAGAGCTCCATCTTGCGACCGTCCCAGTCGGCGGCCTCGTAGTCGGTGTCGACGACCTTCTTGAACGCGAGACGGAGCTTCACCTCGCTCGGGTTGCAGCTGATGCGCGGGTACTCGCCGATGAGCTGGCAGACGGGGAAGTCGTAGCCGAACTCCTCGTCGTGGATCACCTGCGGCGCGGCGAAGGCCTTGTTCGTCACGTCGAGGTAGCCTTTGTCGAGGTCGATCGCGGGCGCGTCGGGGTTCTCGGGATCGCTGACGTGGTACTCGATCGGGTCCCACTTGATTCCGCCGTAGAGGCCCATCTGGGAGACGGCATCGAGGTCGTAGGCGTCGGTGACGAGGTTCTTCGACCAGTCGACGCGCAGGTACTCGCGCTGGTTCCAGGGACGATCCTCGTCGTTCTCCTCGACGATGTTGTTCTCTTCGCCGGTCTGCGAGTTGTATCCGCGGCGGACGTCGAACTGCTTCGTGATGTCGAAGCTCGCGACGATCTGGCCGTCGGTCGTGGTGCGCGCGGGGACCTTGGTCTGTACGCCGTCGACGACGGGCGGACGCGGCTCGTCGTTGCGTGCGCCCGCGGCGGAGTTGCCTTTGCCGTCGGTGCCGTCGACGAGCTCGTACGCGAGGCGCGCGATGAGCTTCGTCTCGGTGATCTCCCAGCGGATGCGGACGGTGGGCTGCGCATCGGAGCTGGTGAACAGCTCCTCGGAGCCCGCGCCGGCCGCGACGTCGACGACGGTAGTGCGGAAGTAGAACTCGGGATCGTCGGAGGCGTCTTCGAGCTTTTCGCCGACGAAGAACGTCTTCGGCAGCGCGCCGATCTGGACCTGATTGATCGGGTCGCGCTCGTTCGCGCATCCCATACCGAGCGTGCATCCAAGAGCGAGCGCGATCACACCCAAGCGCGCCGTACGTACGAATCCCATGCGTTCACTTCCCCCCCGATCCCAACGCGCCTCCCACAACGCGCAACGACCGGGGCGCCGCATCTAGCACATGCGAACGCATGCGCCAGCGGGCGCGTTGCAATACGCAACAGCGAAGACCCGAGAAGTCTGAGAAAATCGCGAAAGCGCGAAGGGAGAGGCGCTTTTCTCGGACTTCTCGGATCAAACGCGCCGTACGAGGACGACGGCCAGGCTCGCGTACACCACGACCAGCACCACCAGCAGCATCGAGCTCGCGCGCTGGCTCAGCTCCGCGCATGCGGGGCCGCCCAGGAGCGACGTCACATGGCCGCGTGGCGTCACGAGCGCGCCCACGCCCGCGCCGCCGCCGATGATCCAGTCGAACGCGAGGAACACGCCCCGCATCGTGCCCTTGCCGATCGCGGATCCCACGGAAAAATAGGCTGCGTATGCGGCTCCGCCCAGCGCCGAAATCCACAGCGATGCGGGCAGGTCGGACCCCAACGGCGGGTCGCCCGAGCCGTGCGCGAGCGCGCAGACGATTGCGCCGAGCAGCCCGCACAAGGCCGCCGACGTCGCGATCGCCACGAGCACCGACGCGAGCGCCGCGCTCCTCGGGGTCGCTCCGAGCGCGACGACGCCGCGGATCCCGCGACGGAGCCCGCCCGCGCCGAGGGTCGCGCCGACCACGCCGTAACTGACCAGCGGCAGCACGAGGAACGCGAACGCGCCGCGCATCACGTGATCGGCGCCGGTCGTCGAGCCACGGGAACGCGCCGCGAGCGCAATGGCGAGCGCGAGCACCGCCCACGCCGCGATCGGAAGCCATGCGCGCGGTGTGCGCACGAGACGAAGCGCGGGGATGCGTGCGAGCACGGTCGTCATGCCGACCCTCCGGACGGGGGCGGCACCGATCCGGCAGGCGCCGGCGGCGTGGAGCCCGGAAGCCGCGGCGGCGGCGGGATCGATCCGGCCGTCGCGTCAGCCGCGTCGGACGCCCCCTTCGGCATCGCGGGCGGCGGACGCGAGAGCAGCATGCCCGGTCGCGGCGCGGCGATGCGGGAGCGAATCGCGTCGAGCGGCATGACCGCGGACTCGATGGCCTCGACGTTCGCGCGCGTCTTCGCCGCGGCCGCACCGACCGCACGTGCGATCGCGAGGAGGTCCGCGCCGCTCACGACGACGGACACCGCCGAGTGCAGCACGCGCGTCGCCGCGAACGTGGCCGTCTCGACCGAGGTGATCGCCTGCTCGGCTGCGAGCGCTGCGACGAACGGCGCGACCTCGGTGGCTGCGCTCGCCGCGACGACCACGCGGAGGCGCGCGCCGGTCGTGCCGACGTGCGCGAGCGCCGGCGGGAGATGCGTGAACACGCCCTGCGTGAGCATGCCGAGCTGATCGGCGAGCGACGTGGCGTCGCGGACCGACGCGCTCGTCACGATCACCGCGGCTCCGTCGGTCGCACGCGTGCGCAGTGCTTCGAGCACGCGCGCGGGCGCCGTCGGCTCGAGACCGGCGAGCGGCTCCTCGATCAAGATCACCGGCGCGCGCGACGTGAGCGCGATTGCGAGCGACACCGCGCGCACCTCGGCGCGTGACAGCGAACGCACGCGGCGCGGCGCGAGCTTCTCGAGGCCGAGCGGCGCGAGCCGGCTGGCAACGGTCGTCGGGGGCTCCCCGCGCAGCTGTCCGGCGAGCTCGCACACCTCCTCGACGCGGAGAGAATCGGGGAGCGCCGGTGCGAGCGGGACGTAGGCGACGCGCGAGCGCGCATGCGACGGATCGTGGCCGTCGATCGTCGCCGTGCCGCCTCGGATCGGCAGCGCGCCCGCGAGCACCTCGAGCAGCGCCGTCGTTCCGTCGGCAGGCGTGCCGAGGATCGCGAGGACGCCTTTTTCCCACGTCAACGTGACGTTCTTGAGCGACACCGCCGGGTGCGCGCGATCGCCGCGCGTACGTGCATTCAGCCCTTCGAGGGTGATCGTCACGCGTCGACCTCGGGCTCGTCGACGAGGATCGCGTCGCGCCGCACGAGGAACGTCGCGAACGCGACCACGAAGCCGAGGGCGATGACGGCGCGCATCGCACGCCACGGATCGACGGTGCCGGGCGCGAGCGAGGTGCGGAGGGCCGTGAGCGCCGACGGGATCGAGAGCACGTCGGCGATCGACTCCGGCAAGGACGAGCCCATGAGCCCGACGATGAGCTCGGGGACCGACCCGACGGCGATCGCGCTCTCGCTCGTGACCGGCCTGCTCGCGGCGCGTGGCCCGCAGTCGCCCGCCCACGACGTTCCGCTGCTCGCATCGAGCGCGCTGGCATGGGGCGGGGGCTTCCTCCTCGCGTT
>JAQBQJ010000138.1 GCA_028287065.1 Labilithrix sp.
CCGCAAATGCGTAACGGGACAACGATCGCCGTGATGGCGATCGCTTCAGCTATGTCGCTCCTGGGCTGCAAGAAACAGGTGCCGACGGACATCGTTCAGAAGTCGCTTCGCAACGCGCTGCGGTTGCACGCTCCGCTCACGACGTCCGCGATGTGCGGAGCAAACGTGAAGGGCCTCACGAACGCGAACATCACGAGCGTCGTGCGCAAGCCCGACGGCGTGACCGGAACCGCTCACATCAGTGGCGCACCGTGGGTCGCGCCGGGCTCGCCGCCGCTCTGCGAAGGCGACGTCGAGTTCAAGTTCACGTTCACGCAGAAGTCCACCGGGCCCACGAAGCGCCGCAAGACCACGACGACGTGGTTCCTCGAGCACGTGAAGCTCACCGCCGTGCAGACGAGGGGCGTGACGTTCAGGCCCGTCGACGAGAACGCGAGCGACGAGGACGACGACTGAGTCTCACGGCTCGTCAGCGCGGACGCTTCGCGTGCTCGCGCAGCATGCGATGCAGCTCGGCGGCGGCCGGGGGCAACCGGTCTCGTCCTCGATGCACGAGATACATCGGCCGCACGATCGGCGTCCGCTCGCTCGCGAGCACGACGAGCTGACCACCGGCGACGTCGCGCTCGACGGCGCGTCGACTCACGAGCGCGACACCCACGCCCGCGCGCGTGTTGCCCTTGACGGCCGCGATGCTGCCGAGCTCCATCGCGATCGGTACGCCGGGGAAATACTGGTCGACCAGCGTGCGCGTCGTGGCGCCGCGCGCGAACGTCACCAGCGGAGCGGTCTTCGCGTCCACGCCCGGCGCACCGACGAGCACGATCTCGTCGTCGAGCCACTTCTCGCGCACGAGCCCCGAGCGCGCGGCGCGCAGCAGGTCCTCGCCCACGCCGCCGCGCCGCGCCACGCGCGCGAGGATCACGAGATCGAGATCGCCGGCCTCGAGCGCGTCGAGGAGGTCGTTCGGGTTCGCCTCGCGCAGCAGGATCTGGACGCCGGGATGACGCGCGCGGAACTTCGCGAGCGTTCGCGGCAGGTAGTAGGTGCACACCGTCGCGCCTGCGCCGACCCGCACCGACCCGACGGCGAGGCCCATCACCTCGGCCACGGCCCGACGCCCTTCTTCGACCGCGGCGAGCGCGGCACGCGCGCGTGGAAGGAGCGCTTCGCCGGCCGCGGTCAGCGTCGCGCCGCCGGGACCGCGGTCGACGAGCCTGGCGCCCATCTGCGCCTCGAGGCGCTTGATCGACGCCGTGAGCGCCGGCTGCGTGACGTGCGCGTGCCGTGCCGCAGCGGTGAACGTGCCGTGCTGCGCGATCAGGGTGAAGTAGCGAAGGGGCTCGAGCACCAGATGTGAGCATAACGTTTCATGATGGTGATCATCATACGAATCGATTGGATTGATGGCAGGCCGAGGCGCACTCTCCTCTCATGACGGTCGCGCTGGCAGTCCTCGGTCTCTTCGCCGGCGTCCTCACGACCCTCGCAGGGCAGGGGGGCGGGCTCTTCCTGCTCCTCTTCTGCTCTCTGCTGGTCGGACCGCATGCGGCGCTCGCGATCACGGCTCCGGCGCTGCTGCTCGGCAACCTTCACCGGGCGGTGCTCTTCCGGAAGGCGATCGATCGCAAGGTCGCCGCCCGCATGATCCTCGGCGCCGTGCCCGGCGCATTCATCGGCGGCCTGCTCGCAGGCGCGCTGCCGGAGTGGATCCTCCAGGTCATGCTCGTCGTGCTGACCGCGCTCTCGATCGCGCGCGCGCTGAAGTGGCTCGCCTTCGACGTGCCTCGATGGGCGCTCGGTCCGGCGGGCTTCGTCATCGGGGGGCTCACCGGGACCGCGGGCGGCGCGGGCGTGCTGTTCGCGCCCGTTCTTCTCTCGGCGGGCCTTCGCGGCGCGACGTTCGTCGGCACGATCTCGACCGTGGCCGTGGCCACGCACGTCGGGCGGGTGATCGCCTACGGGTCGAACGGGGTCTTCACGCGGGACCTTGTCGTGCCCATCGTCGTCGTCGCGGTTGCGATTGCGGCGGGCAACTGGGCGGGCGAGCGCATCCGGGCGAATCTCTCGGACAAGGCCACGACACGCCTGGAATACGGGGTCCTCGTGATGTGCGTCGGGGTATCCGTGCTCGGCCTCGGAGGGTGAGGGCTCCGCGCGCCTTGACCTGCCTGCGGTAACCTCCGATCCTTCGAATATCGATGAGCGCCTCGTCCACCGACCCCCGCGTACAGGCCCAGAAGCGGGTCGGTCAGACACTCAACCACAAGTGGACGATCGATCGGCTGATCGACATGGGGGGCATGGCGTCCGTCTACGCAGCGACCCACCGCAACGGCAAGAAGGTCGCGATCAAGATGCTGAACCCGCACATCGCCGCGCACGAGGACGTGCGTGAGCGGTTCTTGCGCGAGGGTTACGTCGCGAACCAGGTCGAGCATCCCGGCGCAGTGAGCGTGCTCGACGACGACATCACGCCGGACGGCGCGCCCTTCCTCGTGATGGAGCTGCTCGAGGGAGACTCGCTCGAGGGGTGGATGCACAACGCCGGCGGGGTGCTGCCGCTGCCGGACGTGCTGGCGATCGCGGACCAGACGCTCGACGTCCTCGCCGCCTTCCACGCGCGCGGCGTCATTCATCGCGACATCAAGCCGGGCAACCTGTTCATCACGAAGTCCGGCAGCGTGAAGGTCCTCGACTTCGGTCTCGCGCGTCTGCGTGATCCGAAGTTCACCGGCGCGCCGACCGCGACCGGGATCGTGCTCGGCACGGCTTCGTACATGCCGCCCGAGCAAGCGCAGGGCAAGAGCGACCTCGTCGACTGGCGCTCCGACATCTTCGCGGTGGGCGCGGTCATGTTCCGCGCGCTCACGGGCCGTCCCGTGCACGACGCGAAGGGCGCGACCGAGCGCCTGTTCCAGGCCATGAAGGAGCGCGCGCCGTCGCTCGGCATCGTCGCGCCGCACATCCCCACGTGGGTCGTCGGCGTCGTCGACAAGGCGCTCGCGTTCGACAAGAAGGATCGCTGGGACACGGCGAACGACATGCGCAAGGCCGTGCGCGAGACGTTTGCGCAGCTCAAGGAGCAGGCACATCGGGTGAAGTCGGCGCCCGGCGCTCCCGAGCCCGAGCACGACGGCTCCGTCGAGGTCAGCCAGATCTTCGGCGCGATGCTCGAGCCGAGCATCGTGGTCGACGTCAGCTTCTCCGACCTCGAGCCCCCACGTCCGCCTCCGCTGCCGACGAAGCGCTGACGTCGCGCTCGCGGTCGCGTGCGCGATCGTCGCCATCACGCGTGAGACCGATCGCGTCCATGTCGGCGGGGCGGATCACGTCGCCGCGCGCGTGAGCGACGAGACGCGTGACGATCGACGCGAGCTCGTGATCCTCGCCTTCGAACGGATGCTCCACGAGCCTGGCGAACGCCGCCGCGTCGATGCCGATCGGCTTGCCACGGACGCGGAGGCCCTCGCGCGCGAGGCGATCGGCGACGATCGAGAAGAGGTCCTCGGAGCGCTCGCTGAGGCGCGCGAGCTCGATGGGGTTCGCGGCGCCGTCCTCGAAGCGCGCGTACAGCTCGGGCGCGAGCAGACCGTCCTCGACGAGCGTATCGGGCGACGCCGTCGTGGTGAGTGCGACGGCGACGTCGAGCGGCATCGCGCGCTCCCACGGCGGGCGTCGCTCGGACAGCGCGCGGGCGACGAGCACCTGGATGTCGCGAGGGAGCGCCGCGCCGTCGACGAGGACGAGCAGGCCGCGATCGGCGAGCGCGATCGGCGAGGTGCGCTCGTCTCTCCAGCGCTCGAGGTCGTGCTCGCGTGACGACGTGCCGTCGACGATGACGAGCGGGCGCTCCTTGCGCGGCCCGGAGAGGTGCGCGCGCGCGAGATACGGGACCGGATCGATGCCGGCGCGCGCGACCACGACGACGGGCGCGTCGTTCTGGATGCGGCGCTCGAGGGCGTCGTAGGCCATGCGCGACGCGGCCGAGTAGATCCCGACCGTCGCCGGCCGCGCGAGGCGCGACGAGGCCAGCATGTTGCGCGAAGCGTCGACCGCCGCCGCATGCCTGATGGCTGCGAGCTCGTCGTCGACCTTCTCGATCTGATCGACGAGGGCGCGTTCGCGCTCGAGATGACGCTCGCGCGCGCTCCGCGCCTGACACACCGCGACGAATGCGTCGGCGAAGCGCTTCGCAGCGTGGATCTCCTCGATCGTGAGCGGCTCGGTGCGAGAGCCGGACGGGACGATCACGAAGCCGTCGGCGTCCTCGTCTTCGGCGACGAGCGTCGCGAAGAGCGCGCCACGAGCCTCGAGCCAGCGGAGGAGCGGCCGCAGATCGGGGCGGCGCACCTCGAGCGCCTCGAGCACGTCGACACGCACCGTCCCCGCGGGCTCTCCGCGCGCGACGTCGAGCAGCGAGGGCGGCAGCTCGCCGGGCCGCTCCTGGAGATAGCCCGCGGCGTCGACCGTACAGATACGTGTAGGATGCAAGATCCACAGCTCGGGTGACGCCGCGCCGTGTCCGGCGGCCTCGCGCAGGCGGACGAGCGCCTTCGCGATCGCCGAGCGCGCCTCGCGATCGTGGGCGGAGCGCGTGGCGTCGGCGAGGGCATCGAGCAGGCGACCCTTCGCGGGGAGGAACGGCTCCTCGAGCTTCGACGATGCCGCGCCGATCCCGAGCGTGGCGAGCGCGATCGCGAGCGCCACGAGCCCCGCGCCCGCCATATGGCCTTCCCCGGCGAGCGCCGCGAGCATCGCGACGGGTCCGCCGAAGCACGCGAGCGTGAGCGCACGACGACCCCGACGTGCGAGAACGAGGGCATCGGGCGAGCGCGCGATCGCGACGACGATCGGACACGCGATGGCGCTGCCGAGCGCCGCCGCGGCGTCGGCCTGGACGCCGGTGGTGATCGCGATCGCGATGGCGGTGATGAGGCCGATGCCGACCGCCGCCGTGCACGCGAGCGCACGTGGAGGGGCGCCGAGCTCGAGCCGGCGTGCTCCGGCGACCAGCAGCGCGGTCGCGCCGATCAAGAAGAGAGCGATGGCACCGCCCGCGGATGCGGCGATCGGCGCGGAGTCGGCGAGGGCCGGAGCCACGTTGGCGAACGCGAGCGCGTCGAAGAACGCCGCGGCGCCCCATGCGACGACGACGGCGATCATCGCGACGCGCTGGACGGAGGAGAGCCTCAGCCCGCGTGCGGCGATCGCCTCGGTGGCGCGGGCCGCGAGCCCCGGATCCGCGTCGATGGCGCCGATCGATCGAACGGCGGCCGTGCCGGCGCCGATCAGCGCGATCTCGCGCGCGAAGGCCACCCACGCCCAGCGCTCGGTCAGTGCGGCGCTCGCGATCGTCAGCGCGAGCGCGCCCGAGGTCCACAGGCGATCGCGCGAGCGACCAGGGGTCTCGCCCGGGCGCTCGATGGCTCCGAAGAGCGCGACGCAGAGCCCGATTGCGATCGCCAGCCACGCCCGGGGCGACGGCTCCTCGGTCTTCACGGCGGTGCCGGCGACGTAGAGCACGGGCAGGACGAGGATCACCGCGCGACGCCACGCAAGGCGCGTGCGGCTAGGCTCGGCGGACTCAGCTCGCTCGACGTGCTCGGGCCCCATCGGACGGCGGACCTTAGCACTCGCTGGCGGAAGACGCCGTCCTGTGGTCTTTTCGATGGCGGATGGCCGCGATCGTCTCGCCCTCGGACAGCCCTCGGCCTTCGGGCGCGGGCGCACGCGAACGCGCGCACCTCCCGCGCCGCCCCGGCCGGACCCCGGGGCTCACGACGTTGCTCGTCCTCGGCATGTCGCTTGCGCGCCGCGGGATCCTGCCGGTGGCGTCGATCGGGATCTGCATCTCGACGGCGATCGCGCTCTCGCTCGTGACCGGCCTGCTCGCGGCGCGTGGCCCGCAGTCGCCCGCCCACGACGTTCCGCTGCTCGCATCGAGCGCGCTGGCATGGGGCGGGGGCTTCCTCCTCGCGTT
>JAQBQJ010000546.1 GCA_028287065.1 Labilithrix sp.
GGCGCCGCCCGAGCCGCCCGCGCCCGCGCCCGAAGCGGAGACCGAGGCCGTCGCCGAGCCCCTCACCGCACCGCGCGCGCTCGCCGACGACGGCGAGGTCCTCCGTCGCGTCGCGCGCGACTGCCTCGAGGACATCGCCTCGCTCCGCATGCTGCGAAAGCCGATCCCCTCCGAGACGTGGCTCGATCAGTCGCCGTTCGAGCAGCGGCTGCTCGACAACGTCGATGCCTTCGTCGCCCTCGGCGAGGCCGCACTCCCGTCGGTGACGCTCTTCCACGCCGAGGCCCCGGCGCCCGACCCCGCACGGGGCTTCGCGCTGGCGCTCACGCTCGGCTGCATCGAGGGCACGGACACGATCGACGTCGCGCTCGCGACCATGAAGGTCAGCGCGCCGCTCGAGCTCCCCGGCTTTGCCGAAGGCTTCGTCCTCGCGCCGAACCCGGCGATCGCCACCGAGCTCGAGCCGCTGCTCGATGCGCCGAACCCCGCGCTCTGCGCCGTGGCGCTCGACGTCCTCGCGGCACGAGGCGCGCTGCCGCTCGACACCGCGGAGCGCGTGCTCCGCCGCGGCGACCCTGCGCTCGCTTCGAAGCTCGCGCGCGCTCTCGGGCTCGCGGTTCCGAAGGCGAAGGCGATCTCCGTCCTCTCCGACATGCTCGACGCCGGCGCGAGCGACGAGCTGTTCGCCGTCGCATGCGAGTCGCTGCTCCGTCGGGGCGACGGCGCAGTTCGCCAGCGCCTCCGCGACACGATCCGCGCGCGCTCGAGCAAGCCGCGCGTCGCGGCAGCCACTGCGCTCCTCGCGATCAGCGGTCGCCGGGACGACGCCGCGCTCCTCGCCGAGGGCCTCGCGTTCGCGCCCACGGAGGCAAGCGTTCGCGCCCTCGGCCGCCACGGAAGCGCAGCGCTGCTCCCCACGCTGCTCGCGCTTCTCGAGACCGAGGACGCGCCCATCGCGCTCGCCGCGGCCGACGCCCTCGATTTCATCACGAACGCCGGCCTGCGCGAGACCACGCAGGTGCCGTGGACGCCCGGTGTCACGCCGCCCGACGGCTCGCCTCCGCCGACGCGCGCCGTATCGACGGTCATCGTCGCGCGCGTTCCCTGGGAGCAGTGGTACGCGAAGAATCGCGTGCGGCTCGATTCGCTCGGCAAGCTCCGCACGGGACTACCGTTCGCGCCGTCGATGATCGTCGACGAGCTCGACGGAACCGCGGCGCCGGCACGACGGATCGAAGCTGCGTTCGAGCTCGTCGTCGCCACGGGCGTGGGCGCTCGCCTGTCCACGACGGACTGGGTGGCTCGTCAGAAGCAGCACCTCGGCGAGGTGCGCGAGCACGTGCGCAGCCTCGGCGGCGCGGCGGGCTCCTACTGGTATGCGGGGTCGGCAGTCAGCGATCGGTGACTCGCGGCGCGGACGCAGGAATTGCCGGGTAGACGGCGCGCCGGAGACTTCGTACGGGTGAGTATGTACGATCACTTTCAGCAGAAAGCCCTCAAGGAGGGCTACCTCGCGTACCGGCAACTCATGGCGACCCATCCGCTGCCAGGGAGGTTCAAGAACTTCACGCTGAAGATGACCAGGGCGGCGATTGCCATCGAGTCGAGGCTCGACGTGCGCGGTGCGCCGAAGGAGGGTACGCGCGTCGGCGAGCGTGGGATGGACCCAACGGGACCGGAACAGATGTTCGCGGACCTCTTCCGCTCGGGCAGGGAAATCCCGCCGAACAAGATGATCGATGTGGCAAGGGCTGCCCAGACTTCCGTGAACGCGGAGAAGGCGAGAGACGCCCTCAAGAATTTCCTCGAGGTCGTGAACGGCAAAGGTCGCGCCCTCGACATGGACGCCGACATCAAGATGCTCGGGCGCTACCTGGCAGAGAACGTCCGCGGAGCGACGTGGATCGACGCGCCTCTCAAGGGACTCGAGAGAGCGATGGGAAAGACGGCGAAGGAAGAGGTCAACTACGAATGGGGGACGAACAGGGATCTCGTCCGCGGCACGATGGCATGCGATTCCGAGGCGAGCCTGACGGCGGTCGTCGCCATGATCCGCGCCACCTGTAAGTCCAAGTTCGCGATGAAGCTGGTCAAGGACGAATCGCAGTGTCCCGTCGGGGACAAAAGCCGCGATAAAAAAGGCGTCGAAGTGGAGGGTAAGTCCAAGACCGGCTACAGCGGATACAACTTCGCAGTCGTGTTCAGAGAGCACGTTGCGTTTGCGGCCGAGCTACAGGCCAATAATTACGATGTTCTCTACGGAAAGATGGACCAGAAGGAGTTCTGTCTACAGCTGCAGATGTCCTTGCCGGTGTACGCGGCGAAACAGGCCGCGCTGAAGTTTCCAGGAGGCCTTGGGCACGGGCTCTACGAGATCCAGGACAAGAGGACGGTAGGGGTCACGCCCGACGAAGCCGAGAGGGCTCGCAGCCTCTCGTGTTCCTACTACGACGTCTGCCGGGGCAATTTCCGAAAGGACATTTCCGTGGTGAAGCTCAACAAAGCAATCATGGAGTTCGGTCCCAGCCTGACCAGCCCTGCAGCTATCAAGATTTGGAGGCACTGTTGCAACGGAAGCGCTTGGCCGGCTCTCGTGCAACAAGCCGTCCCGCGACAACCGTTCCGTTCGGGCGGGTGAAGGTCGGATAGCGGACTCACTTCACCAGCAGATGACGCCCGAGCCGTAGGGGCACTCGGGGCGCTGGAGATACGAGTACACGACGCCCGTGATGAGGCCGACGCCGAGCCCGATGGCGCCGCCGACGAGCGCCTGATCGCCGTGCTCCTGCGAGGGCTCACCCGCGACACGGCCCGCATACGTCAGGCCTGCGGCGATGAGCGGGAGCGCGACGTCCCCGGCGATCGCCGCGCCGTTGAAGCGGCCGTCGCTCCACTTGAGCGAGTCGACGAGGAAGACGCCCGTGCCGTGTCCGAGCGCGGAGAACGCGACGAACGTGTGCGTCGACGGCATGCCGTACGTCGTGCACCCGGCCACGCCGGGGTTCGAGGGACCGCAGCCCGGACGGTAGCTCGCGATGCCGGGCCTCACGACCTGCTCGTTGAAGAGCGCGGCGGCCACGAGCAGCATCGTCGGGGCGAGGACGGAGGCGTGCCAGCGCGCCTTGTAGCCGATGGTCACCTCGGTGTCCGACCAGTAGATGCGAGGCATGAGGAGCTGCGTCCCCATCCCGACCACCATGCTCACGGTCGACACGGTCTCCCACGCGGCGTTCCGATCGGGCGGCGGCAGCTGCGCGTGCGCGTCACGAGGCGCAACGAGCAGGCCCAGCGCCAGCGTGCCGAGAAGGAGCAGTCGCCGCTTCATCGCTTCATCCCCCGGCTCCCGCGTCGTCACACGCCGGCGCCGTGCCCGCTCCGGCCTCTTGCGGCACCGGCGCGGGATCGCCGTTCGCGCCCGCGCATGCGGCCGTGCTCGCGAGCGCGAGCAGCGCGGCGAGGAGCACGATCCGCTTCGTCCTCTGTGAGTATCGCTTCCGAACCATCTACAGCTCCGTGTATCCGCCCGCCACGACGAAGTTGTCGTCGTGGCCGGCGATCATGAGGACGCCCCAGCACGCGAGGCGTGCCTTGGCGGCGAGAACGACGATGTCATCCGCGGGGGCGGGTGGCGCCAGCACGGCGAGGTTGCTCCGGTGGAGGCCCCACGTCCCTTCCCCGCGCTGGAGGAGAGCCGTGTGGAGTTCGTGCCCGGCCGCGCCGGGGCTCTGCGTGACGGCGACGCGGAAGCGAATCGGCGCCGCCGTTCCTGCGTTCGTGATGTCGACGAAGACGAGGTCCTGGCGCGCCTGGACGATGCGCGCCTCGAGCCCTTGCGATTTCGCGAACGCGACGAAGTCATCGGCATCGAGGGGCCGGCCGGGCGGGTGCAGGTCGACGCCGCGACACACCTCGGGTCGGAGGCGCACCGCGCCGAGCTCGACGCTCGAAGGTCGACCGTCGAACGTCTGGACGTACTGAGAAGAGCTGGCCCCCGCGACGTGCAGCTCGGACGAGCCACAACCGAGGGCGGCCGCCGAGACGAGCGCGAGGACGCATTCGCGCAACACTTCCCTCTTCTACCGGAAAGCTCACTCGCGGCCGCATTCGTGGCGTTTTCAGGCGACGCAAGCCCAGCAGCGCCCGCGTTTCTTGGTCCCCGAGCGCCGCCCTTGGTAGCGTCGCGGCGTGAGGGCGCTCCGCCAGTCGATCATCGCCGTGCTTGCGGGCCTCGGCGTCTCGAGCTGCGGCGGCGGCGTGGCGTCGGTCGCGGAGAGGAACAAGACCTTCTACGCGTACGACACGGCGAGCAGCGACCTCATCGAGCTGTTCGAGCAGCCCTACCCTCCGCTCGACCTCCGCGCCGAGCCACCACAGCTGCCGTACCGCGGCGTGTCGGTCTTGAACGGCCACGTCCACGTCTCGCGCCCGACGGAGTGGATCCTTCGCAAGGCGAGCAACGAGCCGGGCCAGCGCTACGTCCAGTACGTCTCGCCGAAGGAGTACGTGTTCGCGGTCTACGAGTGGCCGGATCACCCGGACGCGCCGTGGCGAGAGGTGATCGCGCGCTACGAGGACAACGCGAAGGCCTCGCACGCCGAGCTGCTCGAGCAGCGCATTCCCATGGCGACGTGGAACACGCAGGCGCGCGCCTACGTCGTGCGTCGTCGCGTGGCCGGCGCGAAGGCTCCTTATGTCAACATGAGCGTCGAGCTGCTCGCGCGGAGCGACCGCCGGATCGTCCTCGTCCAGATCGTCCACCAGGGCGAGACCGTCGCCGAGCTGACGGGCGAGCTCCTCCGCGTCATCGACACGCTCGCGCTCGACTGAACGCTATTTCCCGAGGGCGGCGACCGCATCGGGCAACGACGTGCACGCGACGGCCCGCATCACCGCCGAGGGCAGCTCCGAAGGCATCTTCGTCGCCGACGTGAGATCGCACACGGCGTTGCTGTCGGCGTTGGGCAAGTAGAGATCCGCAAGCACGCTCGCGGGCGCCTCTGCGCCGAGCTGGATGAGCGCGCGGGGCGCAGCCGTGAGGGAGATGAAGAGCGTCGGCACCGTCGTCTTCCAACCGGCGGCGCTGCGTACGAGATCGAGCCAGAGCGCAGCGCTCGACTGCGTGTCCGCGCCGAGCGGAACGCGCAGCCCGAGCGAGAGCGGCGGAGTCTCCTGGCCGCGATACGCCGCCGTCGCTTCCACGACGAGGTAGAGCGCGGACCGTGTCGCTCGCTCCGCGTCCGCGTCCTCGCCGAAGACCGAGGCCCAGAGCTCGGGAGCGGCCCGGCTCTTCGACCAGGCTCCATAGCGAGCGAGCGCCGGTGCCGCGCCGTCGACCGACGGCGACGGGACCGACGAAACCTGCGCGTGGAACTCGGCCTGCGAGCGCGTCCTCGCCGCGCGAACGGCGGCGGCCGCGGCGTGCTGGAAGAATTCGTGGAGCAAGAGCGGCGCGAGGTGGGAGCTCGCCCCGAACGCTGCGAGCGGCATGGGCGCGCAGATCACCACCGGAAAGCTTCGTCCGACGGAGTCGGTGCTCGGAACGACGACTCCGACGAGGAGCCCGCGCGTCTTCTTCTCGAGCGTGCCGCTCCAGACGAAGGCGTGCGGCGCGCCCTCGGCGAAGGCGCGCTTCCACGCGGCGCCCACGCGGGCCTCGCCCGTCTCCATCGCTTGCGTGAGCCACCGCTCGAACGCCATCATCTCGCCGCTCGGGCTCGGCGTACGCACGAAGTCACCCAGCGCGGGGACCTTCCCGAAGCCTTCGACGCGACCGATCTCGGTCCGGCTCTTGCTGAAGAACCCGAACACTAGCGATCACCCTGGGTGATGAGGCGCGGGCACTTCAAACCGGCGAAGAAGCCGCGCGTGAGCGCCGTCTCCGACTTCTGAGGCTTCAGATCGATCTTCACGTTCGAGTCGGGCTGCGACTTGAGCTTCCATGTCGCGACCAGCACGGGCGCGCTGGTGCCGCCCTTGCCGGAGACGCCGGGAACGATCGTCGCCGCGTCGAGCAGGTGGAAGAGTCCGAACTCCCCGCCGCGCACGATCTCCTCGCTACGGCCCGAGATGCCTCGGACCTTCACCTTGGCGCCGCGCGCCTTGGCGTCCTTCGCGGGCCACGTGACGGCGAGCCATTCCTCGGGCGTGTTGGTGTACGTCCGGCTCACGCCGTCGACCTCGATCGTGACCTCGGCGATGTCGGGGCTCACGGAGTGGAGGTTCACCTCGAACATGACGGCGGGCACCTTCGGGTCCGCGCCGAACGTCGCGTCGGTGATCTTCGCCGAGCGGCGAAGGCACTCGAGGAATTCGTTCGAGTAGGGGACCTGCGCCTTGAAGCGACGCGAGGGCGTGAAGTCGTTGCCCTGTCGCTCGAGCGAGCCCTTGAGGCTCTGATCGTAGAACGCCCACAGCTGCCCCTTCTCGGGCTGGAAGAAGCTGACGAAGTCCTCGATCTTCGCGTCGTTCGTCGCGTCCGGGGCGAACGGGTAGCTCGTCTCGAGCTTCGTCGACCACGTCTTCCACGCGCTGATCTCCCACAGGCCGCCGGCGGCGCCGCCCGCATCGCGAAGCACGCTGGCCCACGAGAAGGCGATCGGATCGAGGAGCAGCGGCGTGAGCAGCGGCCGTGTGAACGAGTCCTGATCGGCGAGCAGCGCCGTCGTCGCGCGGTAGGCGGCCTCGAACTCGCCCGTGAGCGCCTTCGGATCGGGAGCCGCCTTCGCGTCTTTCAGATCCGTGAGCACGCCGATCAACTTGTGGAGCGTGCCCTGATACTGGCTGAGTCCCGTGGGCGGCGGCGGCGGCGCGCCTGGAGCGGCCGGCGCGGGCACGCCGAACGTGACGAGCGGCTTCCACACGAGCTCCACGGGGGAGACGGCGCGCTCCTGGTTGAGGAGCATCCCGCCGGCGTCGATCGTCGGGGACTGACCGAGCAGCTTCTGCTTCGCCGCCTCCTTGCCCTTGTCCTTGAGCTGTTCGAGGAGGCTTCCCTTCCCTGCCTCGACGTCGCTCACCTCGAGCTCGACGTTCTCGGCGAGCGTGCGCACGAGGCGGAGATACGGCCACTCGGGCTCGCTCAGCGCGAGCAGCTCGCCGAGCGAGCCCTCGGAGCTCGCGGGCCGCGCGATGACGAGGTCGGCGAGAAAATCGCGCCACGCCTCGCGATAGCGGTCGAAGTAGGTCTGCCGAAGCGCCGCCACTTCCTTGTTGATCTGCTCGTCGGGGACCTTGTCCTCGGTGCCGAGCACCCAGCCCTCGGACGTGAGCTTCGTGCGCTCCTCTTCGAGGAGGTGACGGATCTTCGACCATCCGAGCTTGGTATACGCGCCGTCGATCTTGACGTTCTTCTTCGAGCTGACGAACGGCGCGACCGATCCGTAGAAGATGGTCTCCCGGCGAATCGGGGCGATCTCGGTGTTCGTGTCGCGGACGAGGCTCTCGTAGAGGCGACCGACCTGCGGGGTGCGGAGCAGCTCCGTGCGGACGTAGGAGACGAGCTTCTCGTCGCGAGCCGCGGGCTTCACGTCGCCGCTCTTCACGAGGCGCAGGTACTCCTCGACGTTGAGCTGCAGCGTCGCCTCGTCGTCGGGGGACTTCACGTGGGCGAGCTCCGCCCAGTGGCGCGTATCGCGCGGCGCAGCCCAGTCGACCTCGAGATGCTCGCGCTCCGTGAGCATCAGGTACTTCTTCAGCTCGTCGTAGCGACGGTTGAAATCCTCGGCGGCGTGCTTCGGATCCGCCTCGAGCGAGCGCAGGCGATCTTCGAGCGAGGTCTTCACCGGGCGGACGAACGCGCGCTGCATGATGGCGGCGTAGTCGTCGCGGAGCGGGCCGACGAGCGAGTTGCCGGCGTAGAGACCCCAGCGGTACGAGAGCGGCGCGCCGTCCTTCTTCCACGTCTCGAGCTCGTGGAGACGATTGCGGAGCGGCTCGACGCGCGCGAGCTTCTCGACCACGTCTCCGCCGCCGGACCAGTCGATCTGCTCGGCGGCCGCGGCGATCGCCGTGGTCGTGCGAACGAGCTCGCGGTTCTTGCCGTAGCTCACGCTCGTCGGAATGACGACGAGCGCCGCGAGCGCGACGGCAGAGGCAGAGGCGCCGATGCGCGTGAAGAGCTGGCGCCTGGCCTCGCCGCGCGTGCGAGCGGCGACGAAGCGATCGGCGAACACGACGCGCCGGAAGACGTCGGTGAGAAAGTAGCTCTTCGCGTCCGCACGCGGCCCGACGTCGGGCATCGACTGCGCGCGAAGGCCGAAAGCCCGTACCATTCCGCCCATCACGCGATCGAGGGGGCGCCCCTCCTGCGTGCCGCTCGTGAAGTACACGCCGCGGAAGAGCGGCGTCTCCTGGAAGGTGTTCTTGCGGAGGAGCGCACTCACGAACTCGGTGAGCGCGCCCTTCACCGCGCGCATCTCGAGCGGGAACTGCTCGACGCGAGCGCGCGTCTGCTGACCACGCGCGGAGGCGATTCGACGGAGCGCGTTGCCGTGGAGCGACTCCATGAGGGTGTCGTACTCGGCGTCGAACGCCTTGCCCGGCTCGAGGTTCGCCTGGTCGATCGGGAACGTGACGCCCCAGATCTGCGCGCGCTCGCTCTTCTTCAGATCCTCGAACGTCTCGACGAAGCCGGCGATGAGGTCGCATTTGGTGAAGAGGACGTAGACCGGCATCACCATCTGGAGGCGCGTCATCACCTCGTCGATGCGCGCGCGCAGGGCTTTTGCGGTCGTCTCGACCTGCTCCTCGGTGGCGCCGATGACGTCCGCGATGCTGATCGCGACGATGACGCCGTCCACCGGGGACTTCGTGCGATGGCGCCGGAGCATGTCGAGGAACGCGGTCCACTCCTCGTGATCGTCTTCCTGGGTCGCGAACCGCCCCGCGGTGTCGAGCAGGATCGCTTCGTTCGTGAACCACCAGTCGCAGTTCCGCGTGCCGCCGACACCGCGGAGCGCGCCGGCCGAGTCGGGGATCGGGAAGTCGAGACCCGAATGGCGGATGGCGGTGGTCTTACCCGCGCCGGGCGGGCCGACGATCATGTACCAGGGGAGCGCATAGAGCGCGCTGCCGGCGCTCGCACCGAGGCGTGAGGACTTCAGGGAGGCGAGGCCCTTCTTGAACTGCGCCTGCAGCTCGTTGATCTCGGCGCGGCGATCGGGGCGCGCGTTCGCGGCCTGCTGCTCGGCCTGCTTCATCAGCTCGCGCTCGAGCGACTGCGCGGCTGCCTTCGCGCGCAGACGGCGGACGACGTAGTAGCCGACGACGAAGAGCACCGCAAAGACGGTGACGACGATGCGGATCCACAGCGCGAGATCGAAGAACCAACCGGCGGTCCAGGTCCCGAGGACGACGATGATCGCGAGAATCCACGCCCACATGATCGTTACCTCGCCTTGGGCACGGACGACTGCGCCGTGGTCGCGGCCTGGATCCGTGCGGTGGTGTCCGACGTAGCGGAGACCAGCGCGAGCTTGAGGATGATCGCGATGACGAGCGCGACCCCGACCAGGCCGCCGCCGAGGAGCAGCACGGGCGCCTCGCGCCGCGCGCGGGTCTTGCCCTGATCGTTTGGCGCGCCGCGCGGACTGAGGACGTCACCTTGCGGAGTCGCGCGACCGAGCATCGCGGCGAGGCGGTCGACCACGGCGCCGAGGCCGTCGCCACCGCGGACCGCGTACTTTCCCTGGAATCCGAGGGTGAGGCAGAGGAAGTAGACCTCGACCACGTGCAAGCGCTTCGGATCTCGCTCGAGCGCGTCGAGCCGCGTGAAGAAGCCTTCGCCCGCGGTGTTCTCGTTGAAGTAGACGAGCTGCAGCGGCTCGAGCATCCACTCCTGGCGTCCGGCCCACGGCGCCTTGAAGAGCTGCTCGTCGAAGAAGGCGACGATCGCGTAGCGCGCGTACTAGAGATCGACCTTCTGGATGCCCAGCTCGGCCCCGCGTCGGTCCATGTCCTCGAGGAGCGTCGCGACGCGGCGC
>JAQBQJ010000180.1 GCA_028287065.1 Labilithrix sp.
TGGACGGCGGATTCGTCGAGCAGCACACGAGGAGCGCGGGCGCTGCCATCGCGAGAAAGCGAGTAAGCATTCGCGCGCTTTTCCACGCTTCAGGCTCCGGCGCCATGGCGAAGTCAGGAATTGCGACCAGAGCTGCACGCATCCTTCGGACACTTTGTCGGGGTTCCGACATACGGGCTCGGCTCATTTTGCCAAGATTGCAGGAATACCCGCGGAACCCGGCATTTCCCGGCGGATCCGCACGCCGAGGCGTTGGCCCTCGTCTTGCTGAAGACCCATGCATGTCGAGCGAATCACACGCAAAGGGCTCCGTCATCGTGGTCGGTGGCAGCGGCGGCATGTCCGAGCGATACCGCGCCATCGTCGAGGAGCGCGGCCTCGAGCTGCGCCATTTCGAGAACCGCGTACCGAACGGTACGCGCCGGATCGCCGGGAAGGTCGCCGCCGTCATCATCATGGTCGGCATGGTCTCGCACGCGCTGCGCGATCAGGTGAAGGGCATGGTCACGGACGACGCGCCGGTCGTCTACCTGCGCTCGGCGTCGGTGTCGTCGTTGCGGTCCGCGGTGGCTTCGCTCGAGGTGTGACCGAGGAGTCTCCGGCGGAAGGAGCCGCGCGGGCCGTCACGCGTCGCCGCGCGCCAGCCGATCGACGCGCTTGAGCAGCACCGGGATCCGATGCGCGCCCGCCATGCGCGACACCTCCGCTGCCATCGCCGCCGCGTCGATGCCGGCAGCCGTCACGAACAGCGGCTGCTTGCTCGTCCCTCGCAAGACCGGGATCGCGAGCGTGTTGTCGCGAAACGATCGCTTCGCCACACCGACCACCGGGATCTTTCGCTCGAGATGCTCGTAGAGATGCGCCCCGAGCCCCGGTTTTCCGACGCCGAGCCACGTGTAGCCGTCGACCACGATCAGCGACGGCGCGACGTCGACCGCATCGCGCAGGGTCGTGAGCAGATACCCGAGCTCGCGACGAAAGAACTGCCCCGACGCGTACGGCGCAGGCGCCGGCGGATAGGTCGCCGTCCCTTCACGTGCAGCACGCTCATCACCCCAGTCGTCGAAGCCGACGAACGCGACACGCGTGAGTCTCGCGCCATAATCGACGTCGAGCGCGACGATCACTTCAGGTTCGCGCGCCCCGCGAGGATCACGCCGGCCAGCCCCGATGTCGGAAACTCGAACGTGTCGACGACCTCCTGCCCGTCGATGCCCGTCACCTTGATCGAGAACGCGCCCTTGCCGAAGCCGCCGCCGTCCGTGAGCGCGCCGTCGTCGCCGCGCACCAGCGCGAAGTACTCCGCGTGGTTCTTGCTCTTCACCTCGACCTTCGCGATCGGCACGCGCGGCTCGCGCACCCACAGGCTCGTGTAGTCCTCGTTCGAGCCGGTCTGGAATTGATAGAGCAGCGCTCCGCGCTCGGGGCACTTCGCGAGCTGCCAGGTCATCGGGCGCGCGGCGTCGACCTCGCCGCCGAGCACGTCGAACGCCGTGGGGCTCACGTCGATGCTGTTCTTCGTCGTGTCACCGTACGTGACGACGCGCAGGATGGCCTCGCGCCCCTTCGGCGTCTTCACGTAGATGCACGCGTCGCACGCCTCTGCGACGTCGGGGATGCCGCTCCAGAGCCCGGCGAGCAGCGGTCCTTCGCCCTCCGCGTCCTGCACCACCGACGGATATCCCTCCGCCGGCGCGCATGCGTTGTGGCCTCCGCTCTCGGCCCAGTCGACGGGGCCGAGATGGAACTCGCCGCCTTCGTACTTCGGACCGTACGTGACGATCGGGCCCTCGACGCCGTTGCCGTGCGGAGACGCGTCGGCATCCGCGCTCGACGACGAGCAGGCCACCGCCGTGACCGACGCCAGAACGGCGCCGACGATCAGTCCTTGAACCTGCATCCCTTGATGTTCGTGCCGTCGACGCCCTTGCAGCCGTAGTCCTTCGGACAGTCCTTGTCGTCGATGCAGATCGGGATGCACACGATCGCGCCGCCCTTGTCCGACCCCTTGCCGCACACCGTGCCGCTCACGCAGGTGCCGTTCGTCCCGCCCGCGACGTCGCACGACTCGAACGCATCCGACTCGCTGCTGCACGCAGCGGCCACGGCCGTCAGGACGGCCAACGTGAGCGCCATCGAGGAGAACTTCATCCGGAACAGAGTACATCGCGATCGCTGCGGCCGACACGGCTACAATCCGGACGATGCGCCCGCGCCTCGCTCCCGTCTCGCTCGCGTTGATCGCGGCGGCCTGTGCGCGGCACGTCCCGCCCGAGCGCGCCGGCGAGCCGCACGATGCGGCCGCGCCCTCGTTGGTTGCGGCGGACAACGATCCCGTTGCGGCCGGCAACGATGCTGGCGACGACGCTGCGGCGAACGGCCTCGCCGGGTTCCCCGAGCTCCTCGAGCTGAAGGACGGCGACGACCGCCTCGGCTTCGTCTCCGTTCCGCTCGGCTCGCACGACTCCCGCCCCATCATGATCGCGCTCCACGGCGGCAGCGATCGACCCGAGCACGCCTGCGCTGCCTGGCGCCGCGCCACCGAGGCCTACCCGTTCGTCGTGTGCCCGCGCGGGTTCGGCGGAAACGACAAGCGGCTCGGATGGCGCAAGACGCCCGACACCGCGCAGCGCGTCGCGCGCGCCGTCGCCGCCACGAAAAAGATCTTCGCCGAGCGCGTGAAGACCACCTCGACCGTCGTGCTCGCCGGCTTCTCGATGGGCGGCACCCAGGTCGCGCTCCTCGCGCGCGACGATCCGAAGACGTACAAGCGCATCGTGGTCGGCGATTCGGCGCACGATCCTCGGCCCGCGCTCACGTTCTCGCGCGGGTGGAGCAAGGGCGGCGGCGAGCGCGCGATCTTCCTCTGCACGACCAGCGGCTGCGAGCCCTCGTTCCGCAAGGCCGCGAACAACACCGCGAACGAGAGGACGCCCGCGCGCCTGAACATCGCCGCCACGCAGGTGCACGGCCTGTCCGAGCCCGTCGCGCAATCGATGCGACGCGACTGGCCATGGCTCGTCGAAGGCGCCGAAGGTTGGGAGAGCTACGTCGCGCCGGGCGACGCGTCGCTCCCTGGAAAGACCGAGACGTTCGAGCCGAAGTGACGTCGCGTCAGCGCTTCTTCGTGACGGCTTTCTTCTTCGCCGGCGCCTTCTTCGGCGCGGCCGTCTTCTTCGGCTTCGCAGGGGTACCGCTCAGCGGCGGCAGGCTCGCCACGAGCTTCTTCGGCGCCTGCGCGCGATAGCTCTCGTCGATCCACTCCTTCAACAGACCGACCGGGACATCGCCGTCCGGGAACGACGCCGACACCCAGCCGCTCTTGCCGAGGCCGTACCCGGTCGGCGTCGTGTTCGGGAGCATCAGCGCATCGGCCGCAGACTCGGGGAGCTTGCACGAGATCTTGAACGGCTCTCCCTCGATGCTCAGGTACGCGAACGTCTTGTCCTTCACCGCCAGGTCCATGTGCCCCGGCCACGGGCTCTTCGTATGCGCGCCCGGATACTGGAGACCGAACGTCCGCAGCTCGAGGAGCGCAGCATCCGTCGGCGACTGTCGCTTCTTCGTCGATCCCATGCGGGCGATCATACTCAGATCCAATACGTCGCGGCCTCGCTCGAGCACCAACCGTGCCGTGGCGGAATTCGTGTGGTTTGCACGCTCCTGGCGCGTCATACGCGGGCGGCACGCGAAGCTTCCCGATGGAATCTCGACGCTAGGGCGACTGGCGCATGTCGAAAGCTGAAGTACAGTGCGCGCCGTGAAACTCTTCTACTCGCTTACCGCGCTGTCCACGCTCGCCGTCGTCGTCGCCTGCGGTTCTTCGTCGTCGAACCGATCGAGCTACGAGGATCCGAACACGAAGCCCGTCGACGGAGGCTACGTGCCGCCGCCGATCCAGTCGCAGGACGCCGGCGTCGCGCCGAGCTGCGCGACCGCGAAGGCCGCCGCCATCAAGCCGCCCGTCGACATCATCATCGTCGTCGATCAGTCGGGCAGCATGAGCGACGAGATCGCGAACGTGAAGAGCAACGTCAACAACCTCTCCATGTTGCTCGGCACGGCCGGCCTCGACTACCGCGTCGTGATGATCGGCACCATCGGCACCGGCTCGTTCGATCTCTGCGTGCCTCCCCCGCTCGGCGGGCCGAGCTGCACGTCGAACGGCAACATCTATCGGACCGTCAACCGACACGTGGAATCGACCGACGCGCTCGACATCATCCTCGAGACCATCGATCAGACGAGCGGGCCGATGCTCTGGCGCGACTTCCTCCGCCCCGACGCGCTCAAGATCTTCATCCCCGTCACCGACGACAACTCCGATCTCGGCGCCACGCAGTTCGACGCGCAGCTCATCGGCAAGGGCCCGTTCGGCACGGATCAGAAGCGCAACTACGTCTTCTATCCGATCACCGGCGCCAACGCGTTCCCGGCCGAGACGAAGTGCGGAAGCGCCGTCAACAACGGCTCCGTGTATCTCGACCTCGCGAAGATGACGAACGGCAAGTGGTTCCCCGTGTGCAGCGCGTCGTTCGCCAACGTGTTCTCCGAGATCGGCAAGTCCGTCGCGGCGACCGTCGCGTGCGAGCTCACGATCCCCGAGCCCGAGAACGGAGACACGCTCGATCCGGAGCGCGTCAACGTGAAGGTCACGTCGGCGGACGGCAAGACCACCACGGACGTCCTCCAGGACAAGGGCGACTGCGCCGCAGGCGCGAACGGCTGGCAGTACTCGGCCGACGGCACGAAGGTCATTCTCTGCGGCGACGCATGCGCCGACGTGAAGAACAACCCCGACACCAAGGTCGACATCGAGTTCGGTTGTCAGACGAAGGTGAAGTGAGCTTCAGCTGAACGACACGCCGGCGGGCAGGCTCCACGCATAGATGTGCGAGCCGGTCAGCCGGCCGATCTCCATCGTCTCGTCCTTCACGAGCTGCTGCGTCGTCGGATCGATCAGCGAGAGCGAGCCGCCGAGGCCGTGCGACACGGCGAAATAGCGCCCGTCGAGCGTGAGCGTGACGCCGCGCGCGGACACCATCTCGAACGAGCGAAGGAGCTTCCGCTCGGCGAGGTTCCAGAGCGTCAGCAGGCCCCCGAACGGGTGCGTGGCGGCGACGACGCCGCTCTTCTCGTGGATGCACACGCTCAGCGACTCGCCGATCATCCGCTTCGTCGTGGCGTCGGGCTCGCGCAGGCGCTCGAGACCGCCTCTTTCGCCGGCACGACGGAGGCTCATGCCGCCGAGCGACGTGGCGCCGGGCAATCCGTCGCGCGGCGCCGACACGACCGCGATGGTGCCGTCCGTGCCGACCGCGACGTGACCGGCGTTGAGCTGCTCGTCGGCGACGAGCACGCGATCGACCACGCGACGCGAAGGCAGATCGATGAACGCGACCGACGCCGGCGCGTCGCTCCCGAGCTCGCCGCCGCCGTTCGTGACCACGAGCGTCGTGCCGTCGTCGAGGAGGAGCGCGTCGTGCGGGTTCTTGCCGTCGGTCGCGATCTCGCCGGTGACCTCGAAGGTGTCGGCATCGCGCACGCTGAGGAGGCCTTCGTGCGTGTCGGTATCGATCTCGACGGCATAGATCTGCTTCGCGTCGGGCGAGAACAGGCCGTGCCCGTAGAACGCGCGGCCGGGTCCCGCCGCGATCGGACGGACCTTGCCCTCGAGCAGCTCGATGACCGCCGCGTTGGGGCCGCGCTTCTCGAAGACCGCGGCGGTCGTGTCACGTCCGGGCATGGTCGCGAAGCCGTGCGGGAGGAACGTGACGTCGATGGTGCGGAGCTTGATGTTCTCGAGATCGAGCAGATCGAGCGAGAAGAACGGCAGCCCCGTCGACGCGCGCACGTAGCGCGAACCGCCGATGAGGATGCCGAGGCCGTTGCGGTCCATGAATGAAGCGTACCCGATGCGCTTCTCACCACAATCGGACGATCGCGCCGAGCGAGCCGCGGAACGCCACGAGCGACGCGCGATGCGTCTCGCCCGGCGCCCCGAGCGCCACCTCGGTGCGCATCGGATCGAGCAGCGCGCCCGCGTCGGCCGAGAGCAAGAACCCGGGGAACAGCACGAAATCCACGCGTACGACCCCGAGGCCCTGCGGCCGGAACATGGTCGCCGCGTCCGAGCGCAGCATCCCCGCGCCGATGCCGCCGCATGCGCCCGCATCGAGGATGGTCGCCACGGGCAGGAGCGCGCAGATCATCCCCATCGTGTCGAACGACGCGACCGACGCAGCCGACGGATGGTCCTGCTGCGGGAGGAGCGCCGTTCCCTCCAGGCGGAAGGCAAGCGCGCCCCGTCGCACGTCGAAGCCCAGCGCGAGCTTCGGGGTCGCGCGCGGCAGCGTCCCCACGTCCGTTCCGCCGGCGAGCACGAGCGACCACCGGATGTCCTTCGACGGGAGCGGGCCGGCCTCCGCGGGACGACCGGGCTCGTCGGCATTTCCCTTCTGCGAAAAGAAGAGGCATATACCGAATAGGGCGGCAGCGATTACCGACTTCCTCGTCATAGGCCATCCGCGATCTGCACGAACAGCGCCGGCCAATCCACATCGCCGTATTCGTCCCCGAACCGCACGAACACCATGTTCTTGTCGGGAATCACGAATACGTATTGGCCTCGATAGCCTTTTGCGAAATAGCTCCTTCCGTCGAGCGTCCAGAACCACTGGTACTTGCCGCGCTTCACTTTGCCGTCGGTCGTCTGCACGATGCCCGCGATCGGATCCACCTCGAGCGACTCGCGGATCCACTCGGGGCTCACCACCTCGCGGTCGCCCATCTTCCCCCCGTGCAGGAAGAGCATGCCGATGCGCGCATGATCGCGCGTCGTCGCGCTGAAGCCGCCGAACAGCTTCTCGATGCCGCTCTTCGGGCTGTCGAGCGACCAGGCCGACGCGTGCTCGGCGCCGATCGGCCCCCACACGCGCTCCTCGAAGTACTGCGAGACGGTCTTGCCGCCGAGGCGCCGGTTCATCGCATCCCACAACAGCTGCATGCTGATGCTGCCGTAGAGGTAATGCGTCCCCGGCTGCCACTTGATGTCGTACGCGTACATCCGCGCGCGCAGATCGGTCGTGTAATAGAACGCGCCGCCCGCGTACGAGTCCTCGACGAAGTCGATCCCCGCGGTCATGCGCAAGAGGTGCTCGAGCTTCACGTCCGCGTAGCCGGGCTTCGACGCGAGCTCCGGGACGTACGACACGAGCTTGTCGTCGAGCGAGCCGAGGACGCCGTCCTTCAGCGCGCATGCGACGAGCACCGACGCGAAGGTCTTCGTCATCGAGTACGACGGGAGCTGCGTCGTCGCCTTGATGCGATCGAAGTAGCGCTCGTACACGATCTCGTCGTCCTTCACGACGAGGAACGCGGCGGTGTCGTTGTCGTGGAGGAGCTGGTCGAACGACGCGTACGAAGTATGGAGCGAACGCGTGATGCGGATCTTCGCCGGCGCCGCGCTCGTGCGGAGGGGCAGCGGGCTCGGCGCGCGGACCACGCGGCTCTCGAAGTACGTCGGCGACGAGAGGCTCGGCTGCCCGAAGTACATGATGCGCGAGTAGAGGCACGAGCTGCACGAGAGCGCGGCGACGAGGGCCGCTCCCGCGAGAAGTGAACGTGCTGCACGACGCCTGGGCATGCGAGATCGCTACGGATTTAGCGCAGATCGAAGCGCGCGCCGAGGACGTTCGCGCCTTGCGCGACGCCGTGTCACGTGGCAGAGCGCAGCCTCATGATCGGACGCCTTGCAGCGGTGCTTCTCGGGTTCTCGCTGATCGCAACGACCGCCTGCGGATCAGGAGTCGCACCTGCAACCAGCACGGACGGCACGACGGGCCCCGGCGGCATGCCGGATCCGGCGGGCGATCCCGAGCATCCCGGCACGCCGCCCGGCACCGGCACGAACACGCCTCCCGGCACGAATCCGCCCGGGACCAATCCGCCGGGCACGACGCCGGCAAGCGCCACGCTCTGCGTTCCGTTCAGCGCGTCGGGCACGATCGATCGCGTCGCCGAGCGCATCACCGCACGCGACGCGCTCTCGAAGAAGAGCACGTCCCCGCCTGCGACGGGTGGCAGCGCGAGCGTCTCGCACGACAGCGCGGGGCGCGTCACGAAGATCGACTTCAACGGCAACGCCGCGGGCGCGAGCTACGTCGACGACTTCCAGTACGACTCCGCAGGCCGCCTGATCCGCTGGAAGCACACGTCGAGCGGCGTTGCGTCCGATCTCGACGAGACGTTCCAGTACGACTCTTCGGGGCGATTGATCCGCTGGAAGCGCGTTTCGAACCACGTCGCCTCCGATCTGGACGAGACGTTCCAGTACGACTCCGCCGGCCGCATCATCCGCTGGAAGCGCGTCGCGAACGCGGTCGCCTCGGATCTCGACGACACGTTCCAGTACGACTCCGCCGGTCGGCTCATTCGCTGGAAGCACGTCGCGAATGCCGTCGCGTCCGATCTCGACGAGACCTTCCAGTACGACTCCTCCGGGCGTTTGATTCGCTGGAAGCGCGTTTCGAACCACGTCGCGTCCGACATCGACGAGACGTTCCAGTACGACGCGACCGGCCATCTCACGCACTGGAACCGCGACACCAACGCGAGCGGCCAGGACGCGGACGCGACCTTCACGTACTCCGGCGGTTTTCTGAGCAACACGCAGTCGAACGGCAACATCGCCGCCGGCGCGACGCCCAAGACGTGCCCCTGACGAGCGACCCGACCTACTCGAGCTCGACGACGTAGCCGACGATCGGCGCTCCGCTGCCGCCGACGCTGTCGTCGTTCCAGGCGAGAGGCACGCCGCCGGGTCCGTAGAGGTTCAGGAACTGCTCGACGCCGCCGCTGTTGTCCGGCTGGCCGCCCTGCCACCCCGTGTACTGCCACGGCGTCCCGTCGATCCACGCCCATCCGCCGTCGGGCTCCGTGGCGTTCGCAGGATCCGGTTGCCAACCGCCGAGCCACGGGCCGACTCCGTCGGCGGCGACGACGTCATTGCGCTTCGGAGAGACGACGACGTCGATGACGAAGGCGCTCTCGGCGGCGCTGCCGAGCGTCGCGAGGTGACCGCCCGCGAGCTGCGCGCGCGTGCGAGCCTCGGTCCAGGCAATGCCTTGCGGCTCGATGTAGAGTGCATACGCATGGCCGTTCACCGGCCACACGACCGCGCCGGCAGGAAGCGTGCGCGCATCGCCTTCGTCGACGTCCGGCACGAACGGGCGGTCATCTGCGACGGCGTCCGCACCGCCCTCCGCAGCGTTCGGCGGCGAACCATCGGCGTCGATGGCGCCGTTCGACAGCCCGTCCGTCGACACCGCGAGGGCGCACGCGGTCATCCCGCCCCCGAGGACCACGACGCCGATCGCGCGGTACGCGCGAGGGATGGGCATGCGGGTCAGTCTATCCCGCGATCGTGAAACTATGTTAACGCGCAAACATTTCGAGCATCGTCGGGCGACGCCCGCAGCTAGAGCGCAGGAACGGCAGCGCGCGCCCGCGCATGCTGGCGGCGGTCGAGGCGCCGGATGACGAGCGCCATCAACGCGACCGCCGCGAGCTCGAAGAAGGTCGCCGCGATGTACGCCGGCACGGACCAGCTGATCCTGCACGCGGTGATCGCGACGCGCGACGCGAGATACGCGAGCCACCAGTGCAGGACGAACGCCGGCGTGGTGCTCGATCCGAGGGAGGCGCCGTCCGCGCGCACGCTGTCGGGATCGCTGGCCTGCCACGTCTCCGACACCACCTGATACCCGTGCACGAGGTTCATGAACGGCACGAACCAGAAGCCGACGGCGCGCCCGGGTGTGTTGCGCATGAGATGCGTGCCGAACGCGCGCGCGTTCGCGACCGTGCGATGCGTCCACATCAGGAATGCGACGCACCCGACGAGGCGGCACACGCCGCTGATCGTCTGCGCGGCGCTGTTCAGCGCCTCGATGGTCTCGGGGTCGATGTTCGCGAAATAGAGCAGCGCGACGATCGCCTCGACCGTGACCGCGCCGCCGATGAAGAGCGACGCGACGAGCCCCGCCGGCGTCGGTCGGAAGCCGGGCGCGAGCGCAGCGTGGCGGTCGTATTCGGCGGGCTCGATTTGCGGGGGTTTGTAGGGGTCGTACATGGTGCCGCCAAGAAGGAGAGCCGCGAGCGCGCCTGCGGTCGCGATCTATGTCACGAGCACCGGAAATATTGCGGTGCGGTGCTGTACTCCGCGCCGATGCAGCTGCTGGTCCCGGGCGCGCCGCAACCCGCGTTTCCCGGCACCTTGCACACGACGGCTCCGCCCGCGGCTACGCACTCGGTGCGCACCCGGCACGTCATGCGCGTGGTTGCGGCGGCGTTCTGCGTGCTGGCGCAGCAGATCTGCCCGGTGTTGCAATCATCGGAGTCGCGACAACACGCCCACACGCCCTTCGTGCATGCCGACTGCTCGGTGCATGTCCCGCTCCCGGCGGCGGCCGGATAACAGCAACCGGGCGGCGGCTGGCCGACAACGCTCGCGCAAACGGCGCCGGGACTGCCCTGGCACGTGGGCGTCATCGGGCACGCGCCGGCGACGCCCGCATCCGTGCTCGCCTCGGTCGCGCCGTCGGTGACGGTCGAACCGTCGCCGCCCTCGCCGGAGCTCCCGTCCGCGATCGTATCCCCGTCGAGCGGCGCGGCGTCGAGCGGCGAGGCTCCGTCGACCTCGAGCGGCCCGCCGTCGGGGCCGATCCGTCCCGGAGGCGCGCACGTCCCGCTGGCGCAGTCGACGAAGGAGTCGACGCACTTCTTGCCGACGCACGTGCTGTTCTCGTTGCATGGGACGCCCGCGCAGATCGGATCGAGGACGATCGGGAGCGTCACCGACTGATGATCGACGAACCCGAAGCGACGTCGCGCCACGATGCATTCGGGAGCGAAGCGGGGCGCCACGCAATCCTCGACGCGCGTCTTGCCGAACGCGGCGATGACCACGACCGATCCGTCGCTGTTTCCCGGCGTGACGACGAGCGTGCCGATCTTGCGCGGGACGGTTCCCTCCGTGCAGTCACTGGTGGTCGCGGTGGGAAACCGCCGGCCTTCGACGTCGAGCGCGGCGCGATGCTCGGCCTCGTGCGTATCGGACGCGACGACGATCTCGACCCCGCGCATGTCGCTGCACACGACGTTCGTCCCGATGTCGAGCGTCACCTGCGTCGGGTTCTTGCAGCCGTGCGCGAGGAGAGCGACCGCGGGCAACGCAGTGCCGATCGCCGCCAGCTTGACCCGCACACGCATGCTTCGAGCTTAGCCCAGTTGGCGATAGCCTCGAACCATCGTGCGCGTCGCTTTCTTCACCGCGGGAGATGCAGGAGCCGGTCACCGCGCGCGCGGCATCGCGATCGGCCGAGGCCTCGCGCGCGCAGGGTTTTCAGGCGATGTCCGGATGTTCGGACCGCGGCACCCCTTCCAGGCGCTGCCCGGGGACGGCTGGGAGGACGTCGCGATCGACGAGGCGGAGCTCCGGTCACCGGACCGCGCACGAGGAAGCGAGCTCGCCGCGAAGCTGAAGGCGTTCGCGCCGGACCTGCTCGTGGTCGACATGTTCTGGGCGCCGCTCCGTCATGTCCTGCCGCTCGCACGCTGCGAGGCGTGGCTCCTGCTCCGCTCGTTCCCGCCGGCATGGCTCCAGGGTCCGCTCGGGTTGCCGTTCGATTGGTCGCAGTATGCACGCATCGTCTCGATCGAGCCCGTGTCGTCCGGGGCGATCACGCATCGGATCGATCCGATCGTGACGTTGAACCCCGACGAGCGCATGCCGAAGGGCGCACTCCGCCGGCGCCTCGGCGTTGCGAGCGATCGCAAGCTCGTCGCCGTCATGCACGCCGGCAACGAGGGCGAGCATGCGTCGATCGTCGCGCGCGTCCCGCCGGCACGACCCGACGAGGTAGTGGTCACCTTCGACCTGTTCGCACGCGACGCGCTGTTCCCCATCGCGGCATGGCTCGGCGACTGCGACGCGCTCCACTGCGCCGCGGGGTACAACTCGTTCTGGGAAGCGCAGTGGCTCGGTTACGCGAACCGCACGACGTTCACGCCATTCCTGCGGAGCAACGACGACCAGGCGTGGCGCATCGGGAAGTGCGCTCGTTATCCGATGCGCGAGAACGGCGCCGATACGCTGGCGGGGTGGATCGTGCGTCAGTAGCCGGGCGGATGGCGGCGCGCTGCCACTCTGGCGTCTCTGGACATCCGAGCCTCGCGCGCTAGTGGTGCTCGCATGACGACCCTCGACGTCACCACCGCTACGCGTCCCCTCCTCTCCGGCGGCACCATTCCGCAGGTCGGCCTCGGCGTATGGCAGTCGCCCCGCGGCGCCGTCACGCGCGACGCCGTCCTCACCGCGTTGCGGCACGGCTACCGCCACGTCGACACCGCGCGCATCTACGGCAACGAGAAGGACGTGGGCGCGGCGGTTCGCGAGAGCGGCATTCCGCGCGAAGAGATCTTCGTCACGACGAAGCTATGGAACGAGGACCACGGCTACGATGCTGCGCTAGGCGCCTTCGACGCCAGCCTCGAGCGGCTCGGCCTCGAGTACGTCGACCTGTACTTGATCCACTGGCCGGTCCCCGGCAAGCGCAAGGACACGTGGCGCGCGATGGAGCGCATCAAGGCCGGCGGCCGCGCGAAGCACATCGGCGTGAGCAACTACCTCGTGAAGCACCTCGAAGAGCTGCTCGCCGATGCCACCGAGCCGCCGGAGGTCGATCAGATCGAGATCCATCCCTTCCTGCAGCACCGCGAGACGCGCGCGTTCTGCAACGAGCGTCGGATCGTCGTCGAGGCCTACAGCCCGCTCACGCGCGGTGAGAAGCTCGATCACCCCGTCGTGCAGGAGGTCGCGAAGCGGCTGAAGCGAACGCCCGCGCAGGTGCTCTTGCGCTGGGGGATCGAGCACGGGCTCGTCGTGCTGCCGAAGTCGACGCACGAGAAGCGCATCGTCGAGAACGCGGCGCTCTTCGATTTCGCGCTGGATACGAAGGGGAAAGAGGCGCTCGACGGGCTCGACGAGGGGCTCGCGACGGGGTGGGATCCGCGCACGCAGAAGTGAGCGGAGCCTCAGAGAGAGAAGTGAGCGATCAGCGAGAGGGCGACGATCACATGCGTCGTCCGCTCGGCGATGTCCGCCTTCAGCTTCGTCGTGCCGACCTGGGCCTCGACCTGGGTCATCTCTCCGACGTCGAGCCCCATGGCCATGTCCAGCGTCGCCGGGAGTGCAACATCACCAGAGCCGGCGATGCGATAGCCCATACCGAGCTTGAGCTCGGCCGGGCTCGATAGCGCGAACGAGTAGCCGTCGCCGAAGCCGCCGAACTTCGTCGCAAGACCGACGCCGATCTCGCCGTACAGGCCGTGCGCGCGATCCTTGTGCGCGAACTGCAGGAGCACCGGCGCCTGCATCGAATAGCCCTTGCACGAATCCGCGCTGCTGCACATTCCGTTGCTGTGGCCGTACGAGCCACGGAAGCCGCCGAGGATCCCGACGTGCGGCGAGACGTAAAGCCCGAGCCGCGCCTCGAACGAGAGGCCGGGCGCCACGGTCGATGTGTGGGCGGCAAACCCCGTTGCCGGCGCAAGCAGCCCGCTCCCGAACTGCAGCACGAAGCCGGAGGGCTTCACGCCGGCGGCGACGCTCGGAGCGGGCGTCTTCGGGGCGATCGTCTCGTGCGCCGGCGGAGCGGCAAGGGCGACGGGAGGAGGCGGCGCGGTCACGACTTCGACGTTCGGCACGTCCGCGCTCGTGGTCGTCACCGGCGCGTACGACGTCGCGGAGAGCTCGGCGGGCGGGAGCTGCGGAAGCGCCGTCACCGCGACGGGCTCCGGCTTCGGCAGCGGCGCAGGCAGGACGCGCGGCGGAGCCCCGCGCTTGCTCACGCGCGCGGGCGCGGCATTCGCGTTCGAGACGCCGAACGCGAAGAAGAGACCAGAGAGGCAGGCGACGGAAACAAGGCTCGAGAGGCGCATGAAACGCCAGGTCGACCGCCCGCCGGAAAGGTTGCGTACTTTCTCTCAGCCCGGGAAAACGCGGCTCGTTCGCGGGTTCCAGCGCTTCGTTCCGCCCGCCGGCGCGAGCGGCGGGATGGCGACGGTACCGCGCATCCCTTGATGTCCGCCCGAGCGTTTCACGACCGCCGCGAGCAGCGACTCCGCGAGCCCGAAGTCGAGCTCGGCGATCCAGCCGCCGCGCGGGATCCCCTTCACCTTCGCGAACACGCCCTGCTCGAAGAACTCGAGGAGCTTCGCCCAGTCCGCGCCGAGGTGCCCCCTGTCGACCGCGAGCACGCGGCACACGCCGCCCGTGCGATCGGCGAGCGGCACGAAGCTCGTGGTGAGCTTCTCGACCGCGTCGTCGTCGTGCGAGATGCGCCCCTTGATGATGCGGTGCGGATTGCGGTTCGTCGTCTCGTGGAGGCCCTTCGTCTCGGCGTCGGAGAGGTTGTATCGCCACGCGTTCGTGCCCTTCGCAGGCAGCGAAGGATCGCTCGCGAGCGCAAACGTGTACGGCGGCTTCTCGGCCTCGGCGACGGGCAGCGTCGCGATCGAATCGACGACCAGCACGGTGTCGACCCAGACCTCCTTGATGCCCTTGCCGCCCTGCGGGTTCGTCTTGCCGTAGATGATGACGTCGCCGGGCGCGACGGTCTCGGCGAGGCTGTCGGCGATCACCTTGCCGCCTGCGACGACCTTCTCGTTCGCGAGGTTCGCGCCGTCCATGCGCAGGAACGAGTGGAACGGTCCCCACGGCTCGGAGAACACGCACGGATCCTGGTACGAGCCGACGACGCCCGGCGCCTGCATGTCACCGCCGAGCGGATCGATGAACCCGTCGGCCATGACCCAGAAGGGACCTTGGCGGATCTCGGAGCCGAGCAACGTGCCCGTCACTTCGAAGGGCACACGGCCCGAGATGTTGTCAGCCCCGGGCTTCTGCGCGGGGTCGAGAGGGTGCGGAAAGAAGAAGGCGCGTCGGCTCACGCGTCCTTCTTATCAGACCCTGGCTCACTCGGGGGCGGGCTCCGCCTCGGCTGCGAGTCGCACCAGCGTCGATTGTCCGCGGAACATCTTCGCATCGTAGGGACGCGCGGGGCCGACCTTGCGGATGATCCAACCCGTGTACCGGTTCAGGACCCAGTCTTCCTCGTAGCGACCCTGCGTATCGACCTCGTGGATGATCGAGGCGTCCGCCACCGTATACAGGCAGGTCTCGGGGACGATGTCGCCGAAGACCTCGGGCTTCGGGTGCTTGTCCTTCGAGATGACCTCGTACGAGCCGATCTCGGGCGTCTTTCCGGGGACGCCTGTATAATACATATGAATGACGTCGCCAAGCGCGACCGCCTTCGACGGCTCGCCCATCTGACCCGTCTTCTCGTGCGCAGCGCGACAGAGGAGTCCGCGGTTCGCGAGCATCACGGTGCCCGCGCGGTCCACGTTCTTGACGGTCGCTTTGTAAGCCCATTCCATGATGTCGCAGCTCCGGGGGCGGAGCATGGCACTGCGCCCTTGGGCCGACAAGAAGTGTTGCGTCGGGCAGCTCAGCCCTTCTTCGGCTCGAGCTGCGGCATGCGTTCCCTCAAGCGCGCAGCGAGCTTCGCGAAGTCGTAGCGCTCGGGCCGTCCGCCCTCGGGCAGGCACGCGATATCGTTCGCGACGGCGGCGGCACGCTTGCGGAGCGCCTCCTTCAGCCCGAGCTTCTCGCCCAGGGCGACGAGGGTCGTGTGCTCGCTCGTCGAAACGACGCCGTCGAGCTGTGCAAACCACGCCGCCAGCGCGTACGTCAGGACCTGCTCCCACTCGCTCATGCCGCTCACGTCGGCGCTCTCGAGCGTGACCTTCTCCTTCGTCGCCTTCTCGATCGCGGCGTAATCGTCGCCCTCGAGACCGGCCTCCTTCGCCGCCCGCAGGAGCCCGACGGCTTCGACCTTCTGAAGCGAACCGTCGATCCATCCGATGGCGGCGAGCGCGAGGAAGGGTTGCTTGGAGAGGTTCATGGCTCCGTTGTATCCGAGGTCGGCAGCGCCGGTGCTACCTTCGCGCAAGTGCGTGAGATCACGATTCACGAGACGACGGGCGAAGCAGGCGAAGCGATCCGGACGAAGCTCGCGGCCTCCGACGACGGCCTCGTGCTGTTCGTCGGCGACGACGCGCTGCCGCTGCCCGACGGCGCGCTCCAAGCGGTCATGAAGCGCTACGGCAAGCCGCTCGACGCGCCCGAGAGCGAGATGATGATCGACGAACGGCTCGAGCTCGGCGACGGCCGCGCCCTCGTGCGGTTCCGGTTCATGCGCCGCTACGACGTCATCGCGCGCGACTACCTGGTGCTGCATCAGCCCGAGAGCGAGCCGCTCTGCGAGATGGCGACGTCGATCACCGCCGCGCTCGATCACCTCGCGCGGCGCTTCGCGGCGTCGTCGACGACGTAGAAGAGGCAGTCGTCGCGCGCGATCGTCGCGTTCGTCGTCATCATGATCGGGATGATCGAGCGGCGCGTGACGATCGTGTCGCCGCGCCGTTCGAACAGCGCGTGCGCGACGTCCGAGCCGCTGGCGTCCATCGCTTCGAACGGGAACGGCGCTCCTTCGCGCAGCCAGCCGAGGCGCGTCCCCGCCGGCAAGCGCTGGAAATTGTGCCGGTCGGCGTCGAGGTCCATCGTGAGGTCGACCGCGGGCGCGGCGCTCCGCTCGCCGTAGCCGAGCGAGACGTCGTCACGTACGCGCACGCGCGTCGGATCGTGGAGGACGCGCATCGCGGACGTGTCGACGGAGGCGCGCGGGAGCGCCTTCGCATGGAGGAATGCAGAGAGCCCGGCGATCGCGACCTCGTCGGCGCGCGGATCGCCGGCGCGACCGCACTCGATCGTCACGGCCGGGATGTCGCGGGGAAGCACCTCGTGGAGGGAGCCGAGGCGAAGCGACGTCGCGACGTACCGCTCCGCGAAGAGCGACGTCAGTCCGAGCCGACCGGCGTCGAGGCCCATGCCGACGCCGTAGGCGGGGTTGTGGCCGCTGTTGTTGTGGAGATCGACGAGCGCCTCGGGCAGCCTCGCGCGTACGAGCTCGAGCAGCGACTCTGCAATGCGCCCGTCGAGGTCGCCCTCGGGCTCGTGGAAGCAGCGATTCAGGTCCCGACGCCCCGGCAGCGTGCGGTGCGTGTGTCTCGGCTCCGTACGCGCGGCGTCCACGGCGCCGATGAAGAAGAGGACGTCGGTCGCGAAGAGATCGCGCGAGCGCAGGGCGTCGAAGATCGCGCGCAGGCCGGAGGGCTCGTTGCCGTGCAGCATGCCGGACACCACGCGCGTGCGGCTCGGATCGCGCCCTCGCGTGGAGATCGCGACGGGCCCAGGCAGGCTGTCGAGCCATGCGCCGGCGTCGGCGGGCAGCTCGGGGACGCCGTGGAGGACGGTGATCGGCATCATGGCGACGCGCTCCACGCATCGACCGTTTTTCCCGATGCGTTCTCCTCGATATAGGCCTCGAGCATCAGGCGCGCGGCCTCGTCGGGTCCGCACGCGAGACAGTGCCGATCGAAGATGCGGCGCTGCCAGCGCGCGCCGGTCGTTCCGACCGCGCAGCGGCGCTGCACGATCGAGAGCCACACATCGGCCTCGTCGCCGGCGACGCCGCTCTCGACGAGCCCGCGGCGTGCGATCGGGATCAGCCGCTCGACGAGGTCTCGCGCACGCACGAGCGCCCGTCCGGCCTCGGGCCACACGAGCATCGCGTCGAGGCCGACCCGCGCTGCCTCGTAGAAGTTGCGACGCGCCTGGCCGAAGGTGATCCGCGTGACCAGCTCCTCGGCGTGCGGCGCCAGACCGAGCGTGAGGCCGACGACGAACGCCGCGCTCGCGACCATGTCCCGCACGGTTGGCCCCGAAGGCAGCGCGCGGATCTCGATGCGGAGATGACCGCCCGCAGAGTCGTCGTAGACCCCACGGTTCCACCGCCACACCGTGCCTTCGTGCAGACGGAGCTCGGCAAGCGCCGGCACCTGGCCTGCGCGCACGATCTCGAGCGGGCTCACCGGCGTGAGGACCGGCAGCAGCGGATCGTAGATGGCCACGCTCTCGGCGAAGAGCTCCGCGGCGGAGCGCCGGACCCAGCCGTGTCCGAACGAGACGCGCGCCGGCCGCCAGTCGTCGTCGCGCACGTCGCAGCGATCGTCGACGGACTGCCGGAACAGCGGGATGCGCGTCTCCTCCCAGAGCCTTTTCCCGAGGAAGAGCGGCGAATTCGTCGAGGCCGCGAGCGCCGGCGCCGCGGCGATCTGCGCGGCGTTGTAGGTCCGAGCGAAGGCATCGGGCGAGACGCGAACGTGGATCTGGAACGACGTGTTGGCGCCCTCGAACGTGACGTCCTCGGCGATCGTCTCGAGCAGCTCGTCGCCTGCGATCCGCAGCATCAGCGGGCGCTCGCGACGGCGCCGGATCGCCGCGGAGAGCGCGCGGTAACGCTTGAAGTCGCTGAGCGCCGCGCGACCGAGATCGCGCTCCGTGAGCGTCGGCAGCAGGCCAATCGATACGACACGCGCGCCGTGCGCGGCCGCGGCCGTGCACGACGTACGAAGGAGGTCGACGAGCTGGTCGGCGAGCTCGGTGAACGGCCGCCCGGCGAGGAGCACGGGAGCCGCGTTCAGCTCGATGTTGAAGCTGTCGATCTCCGGAGCGATGCGCCGATCGACCGCGTCCGCGATGACCGCACGATTTACGGGCGCGGGGCGGCCGCGCGCATCGACGAGGTGCAGCTCGAGCTCGGCGCCGAGCGTCGTCGGGCCCTCGCCGAAGCCGGGCCGTGCGAGCAGCTCACGGAGCGCGACCACGCTCTCGCGCAAGCGCTCTTCGAACCGCGCATAGTCCTGCTCGGCGAATTCGTCGCACTCGATGTCGACGCCCATGCCCGCGCCTCCGCGGCGAGAGGCCATGCGAGCTTCGATCCAGCGCCCGCGCATTCGGGGCTTTCCGAGCTCGACCGGCGGCCCTAGCGTTCGCCCCATGGCCCCCACGAAATCGGACGACTGGCGCGTCCGTCCGCACGGACCCATCGAGCAGCTCGCGGACAACCTCTGGACCGTTCAGGGCAGCCTGCCCGGGATGTCGCTGAAGCGCGTGATGGCGATCGCGAAGCGAAGCGACGGCAAGCTCGTCATCCACAGCGCGATCGCGATGTCCGAAGACAGGATGCGCGAGCTCGAGGCGCTCGGCGAGCCGGCGTACCTCATCGTGCCGAGCCGCGGCCATCGGCTGGACGCGCCGGCGTACAAGAAGAGGTATCCGGCGCTCCGCGTCTACGCGCCGAAGGGCGGGCGGAAGGGCATCGAGGAGAAGGTGGCCGTCGACGGAACCTACGAGGAGTTCCCGGCCGACGACGCGGTGCGCCTCGAGACGCTCCATGGCGTGAACGACGAAGAAGGCACGATGATCGTGACCTCGAACGACGGCGTGAGCGTCGTGCTCAACGACGCCGTCTTCAACATGGACCGGAAGCGCGATCCGCTCGGCTTCCTCTTCACGACGTTGCTCGGCTCCGCGCCGGGCCCGCGCGTCTCGCGGCTCGTGAAGCTTCTCTTCGTCAAGGACAAGGCCGCGTTCCGCGCAGATCTGGAGCGGCTCGCCGAGTCGAAAGACCTCGTCCGCCTGCTCGTCGCGCACGAGAACGTCGCGCACGGCGCGGAAGCCTCGGCCGCGCTCCGGAAGGCCGCGACGTACCTCTGACCGGAGCCGCCGTGAGTGGCCCAGGACAGCCCGCGATCTGTCCGGGACATAGGGCCACGACCAAAAACCGTCATGGTTTCGCGCGAGCGACCGAGGCACGCGAGCTGCTCAGCGCGCCGGCATGGCGACGGCCTCTCCCGACGGACTGCACGCGACGGCACCACCGGTCGAGCGACCTAGCGACAAGATCCGTCGCAGCTTCGATCCGGTCGTCGTCGCACGCGGAGAGCTCTATGCGCTGAGGGGCGTCGTCACGATCCTCCAAGCCGACGCGCGTCGCGTGGCGGCGATCGTGCGGGGAACGCTGCCGTACGACGTCGCGATCCTCTTCGAACGGCGGAGCCGTGGCGGCGTGCTCGCCGCGTCGTGCACCTGCGCGCACGCGGCGCGTCGCATGTGCAAGCACGTGTGGGCCGCGCTGCGGGTCGCCGAGCGCGCCGGCCACCTGTCCGAAGCGGCGGGACGAAGCGGCGACCTCCAGATCATCGGCATGGCTCCGCCGATCGGCGATGCGCCGCGCGGATCCGAGGTGAGGTGGCTCATCGATCTGCCCGCCAGCCATCCGTACGCGGAGCTGCCGATCGACGTCTTCGAGCGACGAACGCTCCCGCTCGGGTTCTCGACGGGCTTCCGCGCGGTACCGCTCGCGCATCGAACGTTCGAGCGCTCGCTGCCGGGGCGCACGTTCCAGGAGGTGCTCGCGCTCCAGCGCACCGGCCGGTGCGACGTGGTCGTCGCGCGCGATCGCCCCCCCGAGCCGCTCGTCGTCGACGACGGAGGGCCGTTCTCCGTCGTGATGCTCGTCGAGGAGGTCGCCGGACCGGCCGCGCCCATGCCGGCGCTCGTCGTTCGCGCGGAGCTCCGCCGTGGTCACGAAGCGATCCCTCTCGACCAGGTCACGGCGGTCTACTACAGCGGCTTCGCGTTCGTCGGCGCGCGACTTCTCGCCGTCGAGTGCGACGCGCCCTTCCGCTGGGTGATCGAGCTCCAGAAGCACAACGAGAAGGTGGTGCCGCCCGACGAGTCGCTGCGTTTCCTGCGCGAGCTCGTCACGAAATGCCGGCGTCGGACGTTCGAGCTGCCGAGCGCGATCATGCTCGAGGAGCGGTCGTCGTTCCGCACACGCGTGCGCGTCCGGAAACCCGCCGAGGACGCGATGCCCCCGCCGCCGCGCACGCCGCGGACGCTCGCCGTCGACGTCGTGTTCGAATACGGCGGCGCGAAGGCGGCCTGGAGCGATCGCGGGAGCCTCGCGTTCGAGGCGGCTCGACGCAGGCTCGTGGTGCGGGACAGCGACGCGGAGCAAGCGGCCGTAGCGGAGCTGCTCGCGGCGGGGTTCGATCGCGCGCGCCGTCGCGACGACGGACGCGGACTGAAGATCGCGCCCGCGCGGCTGACCGACGCGATCGTCGCGCTTCCGCCGGAGCGCTTCGTGGTCGAGGCGGACGGGATCGTGCACCGGCGTGCGACCGCGGCTTCGCTGTCCGCGGAGACCGGGATCGATTGGTTCGACCTCACCGCGAAGGTCGAGTTCGACGACCAACACGTCGAAGTCCCCGCCCTGCTCGAAGCGGCGAAACGAGGCGACAAGGTCGTCCGCCTCGGCGACGGCACCGTCGGGATCCTGCCGGCCGAGTGGCTCGCACGCGTCGGCGAGGTGGCAGATCTCGCGGCGCAGCCCGCAGCGAACGACGAGAACGACGAGAACGACGGGGCGGAGCCGGTCGCTCTCCGCTTCCATCGCACGCAGCTCGCGCTCGTCGACGCGATGCTCGGCGGAGGTGTCGCGTGGGACGGTCCCCTCGCCTCCTTGAAGAAGCAGCTCGGCGGTTCACGCGAGCTGGCGCTCGCCGATGCACCACCCGGGTTCCGCGGCGAGCTGCGCGACTACCAGCGCGCGGGCCTCGCCTGGATGCAGTGGCTCGAGGACCTCGGCTTCTCCGGCTGCCTCGCCGACGACATGGGGCTCGGGAAGACCATCCAGGTGCTCGCGCTCCTCGCTGCGCGGAAGCACCGCGAGCGCGACGACACGACGTCGCTGGTCGTCGCTCCTCGGTCGGTCGTCTACAACTGGCTCGACGAGGCGAAGCGGTTCGCGCCCGGTCTTCGCGTCGCCGAGCTCCGCACCGACACGACGGAAGACGAGGCGCTCGCGTGCGACGTCGTCGTCACGACCTACGGCATCGTGCGACGCAGGGCCGACCTGCGGAGCATGGCGTTCGACTACGTGATCCTCGACGAGGCACATGCGATCAAGAACGCCGGGGCGTCGACCACGCGCGGAGTGCGGCTCCTGCATTCGCGGCACCGGCTCGCGCTCACGGGCACGCCGATCGAGAACCACCTCGGCGAGCTCGCCTCGCTGTTCGATTTCCTCAATCCCGGCATGCTCGGACCGAACGTGCGATCGGCAGCGCGGCGGAGCCTCGACCTCGATCCCGCCGAGGGCGCGCGCCTCGGTCGCGGGCTGCGACCCTTCGTGCTGCGCCGGAAGAAGGCCGACGTGCTCGGCGAGCTGCCGGCCCGGATCGACCAGACGCTCGTGTGCGAGATGGAGCCTGGCCAGCGCGGGCTCTACGACCGAGTGAAGAAGCACTACCAGGCGATGATCGTCACGGCCACGCGCGACCGCGGTCCGAACGCGCCGCCGTTCTTCGTGTTCGAGGCCCTCTTGCGCCTCCGGCAGATCGCCTGCCACCCTGGCCTCGTCGATCCGGCGCTCGCGAAGCAGCGGAGCGCGAAGCTCGACGTGCTGCTCGAGCACCTCGAGCCCATCGCGCGTCAAGGCAAGAAGGCGCTCGTCTTCTCGCAGTTCACGCGGCTGCTCGACCTCGTCGGTCGCGACCTCGACGCGCGCGGCATCCAGTTCGCGCGGCTCGACGGCACGTCGTCGAACCGGAAGGAGCTCGTCGACCGCTTCCAGAACGACGCGAGCTGCACGGTGTTCCTCGTGAGCCTCAAGGCCGGCGGCGTCGGCCTGAACCTCACCGCCGCCGAATACGTGTTCCTGCTCGATCCGTGGTGGAACCCGGCGGCCGAGGCGCAGGCCGTCGACCGCGCGCATCGCATGGGGCAGACGAAGACGGTCGTCGCCTACCGCCTCCTCTGCAAGGACACGATCGAGGACCGCGTCGCCGAGCTCCAGCAGAAGAAGCGAACGCTCGTCACGTCCGTGTTCGACGAGACGGAGGCGGCACGACTCGGCACGCTTTCGATCGACGACCTCGAGGCGCTGCTCTCGTGATGGGTCAGCGCTCGAAATACACGGCGTCGAGGACCTCGCCGGTGACCACGTCGACCACGACGCGGACGTTGCAGCCGCGGCCGCCCGCGTTCGACAGGACCTCGTACGTGTGCGGGCCGAACGTCGCGGCGAGGAGCGACGCGCTCACGCGGACGGCGCCGACCCAGCGCCAGCCGCGTTCGGTCGCGACGAGGCGGGCGCGTTCGATCGCCTCGGCCGGAGTGAGCGGGGTGCGTTCCCACACGAGCGACTGCATGCATGCCATCGGCGATAGACCTCCACGGGTGCGAGCTCCGTGGGGCCCCATCGGCGGGCGCGCGGCCCGGTTGCGTAGAATCGGCGCTCGGCGTCGCAGCGCGCCCGCGGTTGGGACGATTCGCCACGTCCGACCGCCGGTTCATTTGCCGATCGACGGGGGAAATCAGGGCGGAACGGAGGTTGCTCCATGGTCGAGTGAAGTCGAGCTTCCCGAGGTGCCCCAATGGCCGCTACTCCTTCCCATGTGACTGCCGAAAAGCCGAGCGACCCCACCTCCGCCACCCACGCCGCGGCTCCGGCCGCGACCGCGCCGTTCTACCTGAGCGTCGCCGGCCAGACCGACATCGGTAAGGTCCGCGAGAAGAACGAAGACACCTTCGTCGTCGCGGACCTCACGGGCGGCGCGCTCCTCGACAGCGTGCAGCACGCGCGCTTCGACGTCGGCGAGCGCGGCGTGCTGCTCGCCGTCTCGGACGGCATGGGCGGCGCGCAAGCCGGCGAGGTCGCGAGCGCGCTCGTCGTCGAGACGCTCACGCGTGCGATGAAGGACGCCGCGCCGGAGACCCCGCGCGATGCGCTCATGAACGACGCCATCCAGCGCGCGCACCGCGCCGTCTGGGACACGGCCAAGCGCGAAGCGAAGAAGATGGGCGCAACGCTCACCGCGGTCTTCGTCCATGCGGGTCAGGCGTTCATCGCCGAGGTCGGCGACTCGCGCGCGTATCTCATTCGCAACGGCAAGATGTGTCAGCTCACGCACGACCAGAGCATGGTGCAGATGCTCGTCGACACCGGCATCATCGAGCCTGACCAGGCGGAGCATTCGCCGATCCGGAACGTCATCCTCCAGGCCATGGGCAACCAGCCCAACGTGAAGGTGGCGCTCGGGAAGCTCGAGCTGCGCGATCGCGACTGCTTCGTCCTTTGCTCGGACGGCCTCACCGGGCTCGTGCACGACGACGAGATCCGCGATGTGGTCCTCGCGTCGGGGCGTCCGGAGATCGCGACCAAGCAGCTCGTCGACCTCGCGAACGAGCGAGGCGGCAAGGACAACATCACGGTCGTCGTGGCCGGCGTGGGCGGTAACCTCTCGCGGCCGGCGACGGGAGAGACCATCAACGACACGTTCCAGGTCCTCTCGACGTTCGAGCCGCCCGGCCTGCCCAAGAAATAGAGCGGCGTCTCTTTTTCGAGGGGCCGCGACGTGGCGCTTGTCACCTAGGCGGAGCCTATTAGGGTGCAGCTCGCGGAGTTCCGCGAGGAGGATGTACCCGTGACGATCGCCAGCTCTCTCAAGTCCCTGCCCCTGTTCCAAGGCATGTCCGAGGCGCGCCTCGGCGAGCTCGTCGCAGCGTTCCAGTCGCGTACGCACAAGGCAGGCACGGTCCTCTTCAAGGCCGGAGACGTCGCGACCCACTTCGAGCTCCTCACCAAGGGCGAGGTCTCGCTCGAGGAGTCCGCGACCACGCGCTTCGACCTCCGTCCCGTCTCGCCCCTCGGCGAGCTCGGCGCGCTCACGGGCATCCCGCGCAGCACGACGGCGACCGCCACGACCGACATCGAGATCCTCACGGTGCCCGTCGGCGACCTGCTCGGGTTCTTCGACACCCACGCGGACATCGGCTTCGCCTTCTACAAGAACCTGCTGAACGTCGTCAGCGACAAGGTCCGTCGCGACCGGCGCCGCCTCGACGAGATGCGCTCGAACATCATCCGCACCCAGAAGGCGATGAAGAAGATGCGCGAGACGGTTCTCGCCGCCGCCGAGACGGAGATCTCGAAGCCGCTCTTCGAGTCCCTCGATCAGCTCATCGACAACAACCGCCGCGCGAACTACCGCGTGTCGCCCACGCCCGGCTTCCCCGCGCAGGTGCGCCTCGACAACGGGCACTTCGCTCGCGTCCTCGAGGTGAGCGAGGGGTACCTCAAGGTCGAAGGCAAGACCTCGGACCTCACCGCCGACCCGAGCTACTGGGCTGGCGTCCTCGTGATGCCCACGTCGGAGATCCTCGTGAGCGGAACCGTCCTCCGCGAGGACAACGGCGGCGTCGTCGTGAAGCTCGACACGCTCGTCGACGAGTTCAAGGCGAAGCTCGACGACTACAGCGTCCGGCTCCAGCTCCTCGACTTCGTCGTCTGAAGCCTGCCGGCGCCGCGGCGCCGGACGCTCAGCCCCAGCCCGAGTCGACGTCCTCTGCCGCGTGGCCCGCTCGGGGCCACGCGAGCGAGGTTTCCGAGATGTCGAAGGCGGTCGACATCGGCGCGCGCTCTTCATCGCCGTCGCGCAATGCACCCGCGAGCAGCAGCGCGCAGCGCGCCGACACGCGCTCGAGGCGGAGCACCGTCGTGAGATCGCGACGCGTGTGGAAGCCGGCGAGCAACGCGTCGAGCTCGTGCGCGAACGTGACGCCCGGCAGGACCCGTTCGCGGAGGCCCGCTCCGATCTCGGACATCACGCGGACCTTCGTGCCGCCCTCCTCCTCGAAGAGCTCGACGGCGAGCTCGCCCTCGAGCCAGATGCACGCAGGGGTCGCGAGCCGTGCGAGCACCGCGAGGAGCGACCGTGAAGCCGACCGATCGGACGACACCTTGGCGATCCGACCGAGGAGCGCCGCGCACTCGTCGCGCGAGAGCAGCGCCCCGACGATTTCACGCTCCGACAGATCCGAGCAGCGGGCGAGAGAAGCGTAGCGGGTCCCCATCGTGCCGCGGGGTGTAGCACGCGAACGACCGCGTGCCAGCGCGCGGCCGCTCGACGGCTCAACCTCGGCACGCGAAGGGCTGCTTCGGCGCGACGCGCTCGTGGACCTTCTTCGACTCGACACACGCGTCGATGCCTTCGGACCTCCGCTGCGCGCCGACCCAGTCGAAGTACTCGACACCTTTCCCGAACGCGACGTCGTTGCGCCGGCGATCCTCGAAGCCGTTGTCCTTCATCCATTTCTGCATCGCCTCGGCACGCGCGGGCGTGTTGCCGAGATGCTTCGTCGCCTCGTACGCGCGCTCCTGCGCGACGAAGCCCTCGTCGGCACGCGCCTGGAGGATCGGACGGAGCGCGGCGTCCTTGCCATCGAGCTGGCCGCGCAGCATGGCCGTCCCCTTCTCGACGCCGGGTCGGCTCGCGGCCTCGTACGCCCCGAAGCGTTCGTCGAACGCGAGCTCCTGCGCGAGCACGACGTTGACGGCGTCGTTGTGCTGCAGCGCGCGGATGGCATCTCCCTTCTGGTGCGGCTCGGCCCAGCCCTTCATGAACAGCTCGTACGCGCCGACCACCGTGCCCGCGACGACGACCGCCGCGAGGCCTCCGCCGGCGACCCGACCGGCCTGCGCCGCGCGCACCGCCATCGCGCCGTGCCCCTCGACGACCGCGTGATTCGCGAGCTCGGGCACGGCCTCCTTCGCGAGCCCGGTCGCGAGGCCCTTCATCGCCTCGCCGGGCGTGGCTTCGTTTCGTTCGCCCCAGGCCTTCGACGAGCTCTGGAGCCCCGCGCGCGCCTTCACGTGCTCGTCCTTTCCGACGAGCCCGGCGTCGTGCGCCCAATCGTCGACGAGGTCCTCGGTCCGTCGCTTGCTGCTCGCTGCGTCCACGCCGCTCATGCGCTCACCTCCTGGTGAAGCGTCCGTTCGGCCGCGCGCAGTATGGGTTGCGTGAAAAATCGCGCCCTCATGAAACAGCACGCAACCGGCGCGGGTGAGCGGCCGAACGACCGGCCATGATGACGATGAACAAGGCCAAGAGCGTCGCCCTCGAGCACGTTGCCCGCAGCATCGAGCGTGCGCCGAGGGAGCTCGTGATCGTCGACGAGCTCACGCAATGCCGGCGCATCGGCTGGATTTTCTTCTACGAATCGCGGGCGTACCTCGAGACCGGCGATGTCGCACGCGCGATCGGCGGGACGGGCCCGGTCGTCGTCACGCATGAGGGCAACGTGCATCTACTCGACGGCACGCGCCCGACGCAGCACGTCCTCCACGAGCTCGAGGAGGACCTGCGGCGGAGGCGGCAGCGAAACTGATCGTGCGGCCGAGACGTGCTACGCCTTCCACGTGAACATCGACCGGGGTTCATTTCTCATCCTCGTGAGCACGTTGGCGATCGGCGCCACGAGCGGATACGTGGCGTCCGAGAAGCACGTGTTCCCCGCGCTCGACAAGTGGCGTGGTCGCGCGCCCGAGCCGACGCCCGAGCCTCCGCATCCGGTCGTCGCCGACGCAGCGCCGCCCGTCGCCACGCCGCCACCCGTGCCAACGCCGCCGCCCGCGCCGAGCGCACCTCCGTGCGACGACTCGGTGGCGAGCGCCGGCATCGGCGACTGCCCCGCGCCCGGCTACCCGACGATCGAGGGCGGCTGCGGGAGCTTCGCCAACATCCGCTGCGGCGAGCTGAAACAAGCGATGAAGCCGAAGGTGGCCGCGGCCGCCGTCGCGTGCCTGAACAAGCTCACGCCGCAGGAGCGATGCGACCCGGCGCGTGTCTATCTGTGCGGACACCTCGCGTTCATGAACGCGTGTCCGGAGCGCGAGCCCGAGCCAATGACGTCCGCGAGCGCCGCGGGCGCCCCGGCTGCCCCGAGCGCCGCGGCGGCCGCCGTCGTGGCGACGCCGGGTCTGAGCGCGCCGCCGCCCAATCCGAAATCGGCGGCGGCGATCTGTCAGTCGATCGTCGACGGATGCGGCGCTTCACCGGTCGCACCTTCGATGGCGGAGTGCCGGCAGCTCCTCTCCGGGATGACCGAGACCGGAAGAGAGCGCACGCGTGCATGCATGAAGACGCACTGCTTCGATCGCGGCCTCGTCGGCTGCGAGGGCGTCGCGTCCAAGTAGCTACTTCGTCGCGGTCTTGGCGGTCAGCGAGATGCGCTTCCGCGCGAGGTCGACCTCGAGGACGCGCACCATGATGCGGTCACCGACGCGAACGACTGCGTGAGGATCCTTCACGAAGCGATCCGAGAGCTGCGACACGTGGATGAGGCCGTCTTGATGGACGCCCACGTCGACGAACGCGCCGAACGCAGTCACGTTCGTGACGCTCCCCTCGAGCTGCATGCCCGGCTTCACGTCCTCGATCTTGCGGACGTCGTCGCGGAACGTCGGTGCCTCGAACGTGTCGCGGGGATCCCGTCCGGGCTTCGCGACCTCGCGGCGGATGTCCTCGAGCGTGGGGAGACCGACGTCTCCGGCAACGTACTTCGGCCACGGGATCCGTCCCGCCAGCTCTTCGTTTCCGACGAGCGCGCGCAGGTCGACGCCCGCGTCTTTCGCGATGCGCTCGACGAGCGGGTAACGCTCCGGATGGACGGCGCTCGCGTCGAGCGGGTTCGACGCGCCGCGGATGCGCACGAAGCCCGCGGCCTGCTCGAATGCCTTCGGGCCGAGCCCGGCGACCTGCAGGAGATCGCGCCGCGATCGGAACGCGCCGGCCCTCTCGCGGTACGCCACGATCTTCTTCGCGAGCGAAGGACCGACGCCGGCGACGCGCGACAAGAGCGGCGCGCTCGCGGTGTTCAGCTCGACGCCGACGGCGTTGACGCAGGACTCGATGACCTCGTCGAGCTTGCGGAGGAGCAACGCCGGGCGGACGTCGTGCTGGTACTGACCGACGCCGATCGCCTTCGGATCGATCTTCACGAGCTCGGCGAGCGGGTCCTGGAGGCGCCGCGCGATCGAGATCGCGCCGCGCACGGTGAGATCGAGATCGGGAAACTCCTCGCGAGCGACGTCGCTCGCCGAGTAGACCGATGCGCCCGATTCGCTGACGAGCACGACGAGCGTGTCCGGGCTCGTCGTCTTCAGGAGGTCGCGAGCGAAGTCTGCGGTCTCGCGCCCGTGCGTGCCGTTGCCGACCGCGATCGCGAACGGGCGATGCTTGCCGACGAGCTCGGCGAGCGTCTTCTTCGCCTGCTCGAGAGCGGCAGGCCCGCCGACGAGCTGGATGAGCGCGTGCGTGAGGAGCTTGCCGGTGTCGTCGACCACGACGCACTTGCAGCCCGTTCGCTGCCCCGGATCGATGCCGAGCACGACGCGGCGGCCGAGAGGCGGCGCGAGGAGAAGCTTCGAGAGGTTCTCGGCGAAGACCTTCACGGCCTCGACGTCGGACGCCTCCTTCAGATCGCCTCGCATGTCCGACTCGATCGAGGGCATGAGCAGGCGTTTCGTCGCATCGACGACGGCGTCCTTCAGCTCGCCGGCGAACGGACCGCCGCGGCGCCAGCCGGCGCGCCCGGCGATCTCGAACGCGAGGTCGTCCTCGTCGACGCGGATCTTCACGCGGAGGATCCCCTCCTCCTCGCCGCGCAGGATCGCGAGGAAGCGATGCGATGGGATGGTCTTCGCGCGCTCGGCGAAGTCGTAATACGCCTCGAACTTGGTCGGCACCTTCGTCTTGGCCGCGACGGCTGCGCACTCGACCATGCCGTCGCGATCGAACCGCGCGCGGACGAGCGCGCGGACATCGGCACGCTCCGCGACGATCTCCGCGACGATGTCGCGTGCGCCGGCGAGCGCAGCATCGACGTCGGGCACCTCTTTCTTCGGGTCGACGAACGGCGCCGCCTCCTTCCGCGGATCGCCGCCGCTCGGCTGCGCGAGGATGCGCTTCGCGAGCGGCTCGAGCCCTCGCTCGCGCGCCATCATCGCGCGCGTCCGCCGCTTCGCCTTGTACGGCAGGTAGAGGTCTTCGAGCTCGGTCTTCACCCGGCACCCCTCGATCGCGCGACGGAGCTCGGACGTGAGCTTTCCTTGCTCGTCGATGGCGGAGAGGATCGTGCGCCGCCGATCCTCGAGCTCGACGATGTAGTCGCGCTTCTCTTCGATGGCGCGAATGGCGACCTCGTCGAGGCCGCCGGTCTGCTCCTTGCGGTAGCGCGCGATGAACGGCACCGTCGCTCCCTCCGCGAGCAGGCGCGTGACGGCGCGTACTCCCGCGGGAGGAAGTCGAAGCTCCTCCGCCACGCGCGGCGCAGGATCGAACGGGGGCGCAGGCTCCGCCATGCATGACGAACGATAGCCGATCGCGTGACGGTTTTAGGCGCGGTGCGACGGGGGTGACGCGCCGCCGCGTTGACGCCGGGACGCAGCTCGCCGAAGGTGGCACGTGATGGCATCGAAAAAAGAAACCGGTGTGCTTCGCGGCGCGAAGCTCGTCAAGAAAGCGACCGCGGCGGCGAACACGAGCGGCATCCTCGCGGCTCCGGAGCCGCTCCCCACGTCGCTCGCGAAGAAGATGGTGCTCCCGAACGGCGAGTCGATCTCTGCCGGCATGAAGGAGCTCCTCACGACCGACACCGACTGGATCGGCATCGACTACGACGACGAGGAGGCCGAGATCGAAGGCATGTCCCTCGAGGACGTCGTCGAGGAGGCCTTCGGCGAGGAGGCGGTCGCCGCGTTCGGCGAGGCGTACGACATGCTCACCGAGGACGTCGTCTACTTCAACGGCGAGGTCTCGCGCCCTGCGTGCCTCTATTGCGGAACCCCGGACGACGCCGGCGAGTATCCGGTCCTGCAGCTCTCGTGGGACAACGGCGTCGCCAAGATCGGCGGCTTCGTGCCGTTCGACGTGTGGGTCGCGCAGGAGCTCGGCGCGCTCGAGCGCGGCAAGGAGATCGGCGACGTCCCCGCCGAGTATGCGGCCCTCGCGAAGGCACTCGCCGATTCCAACGGCGACGGCCGCATCGTGTTCACGCCGAAGGCCGGCGAGGCGACCGCGCGCTCGTCGGATGACGAGGGCGACGACGACGAGGGCGACGACGACGAGAGTGACGGCGACGAGAGCGAGAGCGCCGGCGCCGGCGACGACGACGTCACCTGACGGTCAACTGACCGTCGACTGACCGCCCGCTCGTCGCGCCGCCGAGATAGCCGAGCACGAGCGTCCGCAGCGCATCAGGCGCATCGACGTGGACCCAGTGATCGGCTTCCTCGATCACGTCGAGCGTCGTCTCCGGACAGCGCTCGGCGTGCGCGCGATCGGCCGCGTCGACGACGCCCGAGCGACCTCCGACGATCAGGTGCGACTGCATCGTCCCGCCGCCGGCGCGCCCTGCGCGCGGATGCTCGAGGATGTCCCAGCAGTCGACGCGGAAGTAATCGGCGAGCATCTCCCGGATGCCCGGAATGTCGAGGCGGAACACGAAGCGTGTCGTGTTCGGTATCGGCCGCACGTTCATGGCGAGCCACATCGAGGTCTGGCGTGAGACGCCGCGCCCCTCGATCCACGCGGTGAACGCGTTGCGGTCGGGGAGCTCGTCCGGGAGCTGCGAGAGGAGATCGACGATGTGCCGCGTCGATTCCGACCCTTTGCCGTCCGGGCGAGCGCTCGGCGTCGAGTCGATGACGAAGAGCTGATCGAGATCGCCGTCGCGAAGCCGCGCGACGTCGAGGGCGACTTTTCCGCCGAAGCTGTGGCCGAGGATGCCGCGCACGGGCGCCGACGTCTCGTTCTCGATCTTCGTCATGAGCGCGACGACATCGCCGGCGACCGCCTCGAGGGTGTGCGGGGACGCGAAGCCGTCGTGCGATTCACCATGGAGGCGGAGGTCCACGAGCACCGCGCCCCACTCCGGTCGCGCGGCGATGATCTGTTTTGCGAACGTGCGCCAGTTCGCGCCGGAGCCGAGGATTCCGTGCAAGAAGAGCATCCACTTGGTCGGGGTGGCGGAAGGCGCCGTCACGATCGCGTGCGCGAGAGACATCGACGTCAGAATACCTGGAGCGCGCGTTCGTTCCGGTTAACATCCTCGCCGTGGGACAACGGAGCAGCACCGTCACAGTCATCGAGCTCGTCCAGGCCTTCCTCGAGCGCCGCACGTGGACGCAGAAGGAGCTCGCCGATCGCCTCGAGATGACGACCCCTGCGATCCGCGAGAAGCTGAAGGAGCTACAGGACATCTTCCATCTCGAGCGCGAGGAGGAGCATCCTCAGGTGTACTGGAGCGTCCCGAAGGACTGGTTCCCTGGCGGTGTGGTGTTCAAACGCGAGCAGCTCCCCGAGCTCCTGCGGCATCTGGTCCGTCTGCCGAAGAGCAAAGCCCGCGACGGGCTGCTCGCGACGGTGCTCGGCAACCTCCCGAACGGCGGAGGTGTCGAGGCGCTTCCGACGGCGGTCGTGCCTCCCTCTGCCACGAAGCAGGAGGAGGACTACCTCGCGCTCATCGAAGACGCAGCGGCCCAGAAGCGTTCGCTCTGGTTTCGCTACTTCACCGCGAGCCGCGGCCAGATGTCGATGCGTCATGCGTCGGTTCATCGCGTCGTTCTCGGACGGCCCGCGCGGTTCGTCGCCACGTGCCATCGCGAGGACAAGTTGAAGTGGTTTCGCGTCGAGAACATTCTCTCGGCACACCTCGACCCGCAGGAGCCGTATCGCCCCTCCGAGCACAAAGCCGTGGATGCGTTCCTCCGCGCGAGCGTCGACGGCTTCAATGCCGGCGGCGCGGTCGCGGAGCTGTCGTTCCTCGTGCGCGAGCCCGAGGCGCGTTGGGTGCAGACCAACCTGCTGCCGACAATGAAGGTCGCAACGCTGCCCAACGGTCGCATTCGCGTGACCGTGGAGACGAATGCGATCCTGCAGGTGGCGCGGTACGTCGTCGGGCTCGGCGCCGCCGCCGTATCGGAGACGCCCGCGCTGGCGGAGGCGGTCGAGGTCCTTGCCCGAGGCGCGCTCGGCGACGCCGCGGACATCGCGCCCGCGCGCTGACGGTCCGCGCCCTCATCCGAACATCACCATCCCCTCGCCCGCCGCTTCGGCGACGGCGAGCAGCTCACCGGTGCGCGTGCGGAGCGACGGTTGCGCATTGCGTGGCACGTCCCAGAGCCGGCGCCGGCATCGTGGCGCGAGCTCGCGGGCGGGGATCGCGCCGAAGTCCGGCCGACCGAGCCCGAGCCAATCGAGGAGATCGAGCCCCTCGTCACGAGGGACGTCGAGCAGTCGTTCGGTAGGGAGGGACGACCTCGGCGACTCGGATTTCGACGAGACCGCAGCAGCGAAGCGCAGGCGCGAGAACGTAGGGTGCGGAGCGGGCATGCCGTAGTCGTGCATCGTGCGGTGTCGCCAAGAACCCGAGTGAATAGGCACTAGTGCCGGCGCGCTCCGGCACGCGCTTTGCTCGCGAAAGAAGCGCCGCGCCCGGAGCTCGAGAAGAGCGTGACGGTCCCCGCGATCACGCACGCCGCAGCCGCCCCGACGACGCCGCGTCCGAGCATCATCGACGCCGAAGCGTCGAGCGCCGCGCCGAGCGCGAACGCGGCGAAGATCGCCCACGCGGGCAATGATCTCGCGCGTGTTGCGCGCGAACGGACCTTCCTCGGGACGCGTCCGGCCGAGGCGACGCCCGGCGCCGGCACGCGCGCTCGCACGCGCGGCGGTCCCGGTCGGATGACGTACTGAGGGGCCGCGCGAAATACCGATCGCTGCACCATGAAGGGCGAGGGCTCCTCATCCGTGGGCGTCGCGACCGACATCGATCCCGGAGACGATGGAGATCCGGGAAGATAGGTCGAGCACACGGCACCCGCGCCTTCGCGCAAGATGATGGCGTCGGTGTGACAGTCGAGGGTGGGACAGGACCGAGAATCCGTGTCCACGGAGGGCGTCGAGGGAGGCATTCCCCCTCATCGGCCGCCGGCGGCTATCGTTGCGTGCGTTGATCGTCTCGTAAGCAGGTACGGTTCGAATCGGAGGTCCTGACCCCATGAGCTCTACCCGTCGCCCCATGCGCGGTGCCCTCACCGGGCTTGCCGGCCTGCTCTGCCTCGCTTGCGTCGCGACGCTCGCCTGCGGAATCAGCACGACGGACCCCCCGCCCGACGGATCGAGCGGCTCGTCGGGCACGAGCGGCGGTACCAGCGGAACCAGCGGAACCAGCGGCACCAGCGGCACCAGCGGCACCAGCGGGACCACCGGCGGAGCGCCCGGGCCCGGCACCATGCACGCGGGCTGCCGCATCTTCCCGAACGACAACGCGTGGAACCGCACCGTCGATCAGGAGCCCGTCGATACGGAGCTCATGACGAGCGTCATGCCAGGGATGGCGCTCGCGAAAGGCCTCCACCCCGACTGGGGAACGATGACCGACGGTTACGGAATTCCCATCACGGTCGGCAAGGCGGCGGCGCCCGCGAAGATCGACTGGAACACCGACTACGGCCCGCTCGAGAGCGACAAGCTCGCATGCCCGAGCGGCGGCGACTTCTGTTACCCGATCCCGCTCGACGCGAAGATCGAAGGGGGCCCCAGCGCGGACACCGACGCCGACCGCCACGTGCTCTTCCTCGCGAACGACGGCGCGCCCGACCACTGCGTCCTCTACGAGCTCTACAATACGCAGAATGCCTCGGGCAGCGGCTTCGTCGCCTCGAGCGGAGCGATCTGGAAGCTCGATTCGAACGCGCTCCGGACCGAAGGCTGGACGTCCGCGGACGCGGCCGGCCTTGCGATCCTGCCCGGCCTCGTGCGCCTCGAGGAGATCAAACGCGGCGAGATCACGCACGCGATTCGCTTCACGATGGATAGCTCACGACAGGCGTACATCCATCCGGCGACACACGCGGCCGGCAACGAGAACGCCGCGCTGCCCCCGATGGGTCTGCGGGTCCGCCTCAAGGCGTCCTTCGACGACTCCGGGTTCACCGGCGCCTCGAAGGTCATCACGACGGCCATGAAGAAGTACGGGCTCATCCTCGCGGACAACGGCTCCAACTGGTACATCAGCGGCGAGAGCGACAACGCCTGGGAGCCCGAGATGGACGCGCTCCTGCAGAACCTCGGCAAGGTGAAGGGCTCCGACTTCGAGATCGTGAAGACCGGCACCGTGACGATCGCTCCGAAGTAGGTAGGTACCCCTTGGCACGCGCAACGCCCCTGGACGACGGCATCGTCGTCGTCGGAACCGCATCGCATCCGCTCCGTGACGCCTATCACTCTCTGCTCCGCATGCGCTGGGCCGGAGTCCTCGCGACGATCGCGCTTCTCTTCCTGACGGCGAACGCGATCTTCGGATTCCTCTTCATGCTCAGCGGCGGGATCGCGGGCGCACGCCCGGGCTCGCTTCGTGACGCGTTCTTCTTCAGCGTGCAGACGATCGGTACGGTGGGCTACGGCGCGATGTACCCGACGTCCACGACGGCGAACCTGCTCGTGCTCGCCGAGTCGATCGTCGGCGTCATCCTCACGGCGCTCGCGACGGGGATCGTGTTCGCGCGGTTCTCGCAGACGTCGGCGATCCTCGTGTTCACGTCGAAGGTCTGCATCGGGCCGATGGACGGCGTCCCCACGCTGATGCTGCGTGTCGGCAACGACCGCTCGAGCACGATCTTCGAGGCCATGATCCGCGTCGTCGTCGTGCGCACGATCAAGACGAAGGAGGGCATGACGTTCTATCGCATGCTCGATCTGCCGCTCGTGCGTGAACGCTCCCTCGCGCTCAGCCGCTCGTGGACCGTCATGCACACCATCGACGAGAAGAGCCCGCTGTTCGGGATGACGCCTTCGAGCTGCGAGCTCGAAGAGGTCGAGATCACCGCGAGCGTCGTCGGCACCGACGATACGTCGCTCCAGCCCGTCCACGCGCGGAAGCGCTACGAGACGAAGGACATCGTTTGGGGCGCGCGCCCGGCCGACGTGCTGTCGGATCTGCCGAACGGGCTCATCCAGCTCGATGTCCGCAAGTTCGACGAGATCGTCGCGACTCAGCCAACCGAGACGTTCCCGTATCCCAGGGTGGCCTGACGCGTCGCCGCGATCGCCTGTGCGACGCGGCGCTCGAGGTCGACACGGGTCGCCTCGTGTTCCTCGGCCTCGAGCTCTTCGCCCATGATGCCCCAGCACTCCCAGCGACCGTCGCGCGCCTCGTCCGGCATCGGCGACGACATCGTCTTCGGCAGAGCCCGGAGTGCGCCTTCGAGGGCATGCGCGACGGAGTCGCCGCCCTCGGCGAGGCACCAGCGAACGACGTCCCAGCCATGACGAGCGTGGCGACCCTCGTCGGCCGCGATCTCCTTGAGAATGCCCTGGATCGCGGGAGCCTCGCAGCGGCGGGCGAGCTTCGCGATGATGCGCGCGGAGACACCTTCGTGTAGCGCACCGTCGACGAGTGAATCGACCGCGAGCTGCGCGAGCGCGAGGGTCCGCGAGCGGGACAACGTGCGTGCGCGTGCGGCCGCGGGGAATGCCCCCGGGCTCTCGATTCGACCGTCGATCGCGCGCGCGAGACCGAAGCACAGCTCGGCGTGACGGATCTCGTCGAGCGCATCGCGATTCGCGTCCGCCACGAGCTCCGGCGGTGCGCCGAGCGCCATGAGATCGAGCGTGAGGCGCGCAAACGCGGCGACGGAGGCATGCTCGGTGCGCCCGTTCTCGCGCCACTGCGCCGCGACCTTGGCGCGCGTCGCTTCGTCGTCGGTCTCGATCACACCGACCGGCCCCGACGATGACAGACCCGCGCCGGTCCATGCGTCGCCCGTCTCGACGGGAGGAAGGAGGATCTTCCCGGCGCTGCGGATCTGGCGCCCGCGCGTGAACGTCACCGTCGAGAGGAACGCGGCGAATGCACCGAGGCCGGTCATGAACAGGTTGCCGAACGTGAGCGCGACGGCGCTCGCCGTACCGGTCGCGCCGGGACCTGCCGCAAGCCCCTTCACGAGCGCGGCGATGCTGTGACCGGCACCCGCCATGCCGAGGACGGTCGCGACGAGGAAGACGACCGTGCCCGGCGCCGCCGCGCTGGTCGCCATCATCGCGACGAACGAGAGGCCGAAGCCCACGGCGGAGCCGACGAGGAGCTTCGCGCCTCGTCTCCGCAGCTTCGCGGCGGAGAGGGCCGCTTCTGCGGCCGATGCGCCCGGCGCGTAGATCGGGTCCAACGTTGCCGGATGAGGGTGATCCATCGCCCGATCGAACGCCCGAAGGGTCGAAAAGTTTCCGTGTTCGCCGCGGTTCTTCCCACGCACACCCTGTAGGCTACCGGCCATGTCCCTCATCGACCACGTCACGCTCGTCGTCTCGGACTACGCCCGCTCGAAGGCTTTCTTCGAGAAGGCGCTCGCGCCGCTCGGTGTGAAGCCGATCATGGAGTTCGGAAAAGCGTGCGGCTTCGGCCGCGACAAGAAGCCGGATTTCTGGATCGGCGAAGGTCCGACGAGCTTCCAGACGCCGGAGCAGCTGAAGCCGATCACGCCGACGCACATCGCGTTCTCCGCGCGGAGCCGCGACGAGGTCGACGCGTTCTACACGGCTGCGCTCGCCGCCGGCGGGCGCGACTTCGGCAAGCCCGGTATCCGCGAGATCTATCACCCGCACTACTACGGTGCGTTCGTGCTCGATCCGGACGGTCACGACATCGAAGCCGTGATCCACGGCGGCGGCTGAGCGCGGAGACGCGAGCTCAGGGCTTCACGAATTTCAAGACGAAGCGATCGCTCGTCCCGCGCTTGTCCGCGGCGGCGAACGGCGCAGTGTTCCAATCGCGCTTGTCGTCCGGGTTGCGGAGGAAGGAAGCGTCGGCCGCGAGCTTGAAGCCCGCCGCGGCGACCTCCTTGCGTACGACCGCCTCGTCGATGCGATGGATGCTCTGCACCTCGCTGGTGCCCGTGCCGGTGCGACCGCTGTGGTCCACGACGACGTAGACGCCCCCGGGCTTGAGCGCGCGGAAGATCGCGGCGTTCATCTTCGCCTGGTCCGCCTTCATCCAGAATGTGTCGTGATAAAAGAGGACGAAGACGATGGCGTCGAGGTCCTTCGCCTCCGGCGGGAGGGGATCGTCGAGCTCGCGCGTGACCTTCACGACGTTCTTGTTCACCGGCTTGGCGAGCCGCGCCGTCCAGGGCTTGTCGGCGAACTTCTCGATGATGACCGGCGAGTTCTGTCCGTAGACCACGCCGGTCGGACCGACGGCGCGCGCGAGGAGCTCCGTCGTGTATCCGCCGCCGGCTGCGAGGTCGGCGACCTTCATCCCCGGCCTGATGCCCGCGAACGCGAGGAGCTCGGCGGGCTTCCGGCCCGCATCGAGCTTCTTGTCTTCGGGATCGCGATCGGCGGCGTCGACGACGGCACGGGTGGCCGGCGGGACATCGACGTGCGCGACGTGTTCCTCCGTCGAAGCCGGCGCCGCGGCGCCGAGCCCTCCCGCAGGCGCCGCCGGCACGGCGCTGGTCGGCGCTGCAGGCGCGGGCGCCTCGCCTCCACACGCGGCCAGGGTGAGTGCGACTGCAGCAGCGAAAACGTTCTTCATCGGTTCCTTCGACAGCACGGCCATCCCAGGGCCATCCCACGGCCATCCCACGGGTAGATACGCGCGATGAAGCCGTAGGGATACGCCCACCCGTCGGCGCCCGAAATCACGAGGAATTGCGCGATCCTTCGTCATGCGCGCCGGACCCGCGCGGCCCGCGGCGGCGGCACTGGCGCGTTTGCGATTGCCGTGAGATCCTATGTCGCGTGGGCGACGTCTCCTTCTTGATCGCCGAAGACGACGCGGCAGTAGGTCGGCTCCTCGTGCGCGCTCTTTCCGAGCACGGCCATACCGAGCTCGTCACGACCCTCGAGGGCGCGCGAAACGCTCTGAAGAAGGGCTCGTTCACCGCGGTGATCGTCGACGTCGGACTGCCGGACGGCAGTGGGCTCGACCTGATCAGCGATGCCCGCGGCCACGATCCGGCGACGTCCGCGCTGATCGTCTCGGGCGGCGTCGACGAGCGACGCCTCGCCGCCGCGCATCACCTCGGCGCATCGTACCTGCTGAAGCCCGTCGACACCCAACAGCTCGGGCTGTTCGGCGTGCGCATGCGCTCGAAGGTCCGGCAGCGGCAAGCGAAGATCTCCGCGCTCGTGCAGCGCTGGACCGTCGAATACGATCTCACGAAGTCCGAGGCCGCCGTCCTCGAGCTCGCCGCCCATGGCGCCCCACGTTCGAGGCTCGCCGACCTCCGCGGCGTCGCGCCGAGCACCGTGAAGAAGCAGGTGCAGGTCGTGCTCACGAAGACCGGCGACACGTCGCTCGAAGCGGCCGTCAGCCGCCTGCTCCGCGCGATCGTCGACGAGGCCTGAGCTCCGCTCAACCGTCGTCGTAGACCGTCGCGATGCGCGCTGCCTTCTCGGCGAGCTCGGCGCGCAGGTGCGTCGGCGCGATGACTTCGAGCGCATCGGCGAAGCCGAAGAGCCAGCGCCGGAGCGCGCAGCCATCGGGAACGCTGGCCCGAACCGCGACGCGATCCGCGACGGATGCTCGCGCCTCGACGTGAACGGCGCGTGCTTGTCCCTCCGGTCCGCGCAGGCCCTCGCTGACCGCGCGTACGGCAGCAGCGCGGACGTGGAGAACGAGATCGACCTCGGGGACTCCATTGCGCGCGCCGAGAAGAGCGGGGATCGCGCAGAGGAGCTCGGCGTCGTCGGCCCATCGCCAGCCGTACGGCTTCGTGCGCTCGTCGCAGACGAGCGGGAACACGCTCGCGAGCTCGACGAGGTCGCGCTGGATGGTGCGTCGATGCACGACGAGACCGCGCGCGCGCAGACGGTCCTCGAGGGTTGCGGTGTCGATGCGCCGCGGCCCTTTCGGGAGCAGCGTGAGGAGGTGCCACTGACGAACGATCGCGGATGCCACGTCCCTCGTTCTGCGATCGGTCGCGTGGCCATTCGGCACTAGAGGATGGACGCGACTGACCACGTGTTCACGCCACCTGTCCGCGGACACCCCGACAACTGTCCCGGACATAGGGTCACGCGCGCAACGCCGCGAAATCGTTCGACCCGCTCCTGGCATGCGCGTCGCTATCGGCCGCTCGCCATGTCCACTGCACCTCCTGCTGTTCTCGTTGCCGTTCCTGGGTCCGGTTCCGCTTCCGTGCCCGTGCCCGTTCCCGCTCGCGTACCCGCTCCCGGTCATGTTCCGGTCGCGCGGCCGATCCTTGCGCGACCGCCGCCGGCCGTGAAACGCACGTCGATCGCGGACCGCGTCGCGCGCACGTTTCCGCCGCTCGCGTGCGTGAGAGGGTTCCGATACTTCACGCGTCGCGCCGTCACGCTCGCGAACGTGTCGGAGTCGGGCGTCGATGCCGAGGTGCGAGGGAAACGAATTCAGCACGTGCGCCTGCGCGTCGCCGACGGGCGGCTCGCGGCGGGATGCACGTGCGCGGCGAAGCTGCTCGGCCCGGCGACCTGCAAGCACGTCTGGGCCGCGCTCCTCGAGGTCGACCGCGAGGTCGCCCTCCCGGGGTTGCGCAGCACGCAACGTGCGCTCGTGCTCGGCGTGCTCGACGCACCTCCGAAGCGACCGCGACAGACGACGCCGAAGGTCGCTGCACCGCCGCCGGCGCCTCCGACCACGAAGGCTCGGCCGATGAAGCCGCGTGCCGCAAAGGCGAAAGCGCACGCTCCTCGCGCGACGGCGCGCACGACCGCACAGCCCGCGCGCGCACGGGCGAAGAAGTGAGCGCGCCCAGCTCCTCGCCGATGCCGCATGGCGCGATCGCGCTCGCGAAGCACGCTCCGAAGAGCGGCGCCCGCGTGCTCGACCTGGGCTGCGGCGCCGGCGACACGACGCTCGATCTCGGCCGGCTCGTCGGTCCGAGAGGGACCGTCGTCGGCCTCGACGCGTGCGAGGCGTCGCTTCGCCTCGCGAGCGACGCGGCGCGCGCGGCGAAGGCTGCGAACGTCACGTTCTACACAGGGGACGCCGAGAGCTCCTCGTTCGACGGAGAGCTGTCCGGGTTCGACGTCGTCTTCTCGCGGTTCGGTACGATGTCGCTGCGAGCGCCGACCGCCGCGCTCCGCAACCTCCGGTCCGCACTCAAGCCGGGAGGCCGGCTGATCGACGTGACGTGGCGATCGGTCGATCCGCACGTCAGGCGCATGCTCCTCGAAGGCGCCGGGTTCACGGAGATCGCGTTCGAGGCGATCGACGTTCAGCCGCGCGGCGAGAGCGTGGGGTCGAGCTCCTGGATCATCACGGCGACGTGCCCGGTGTGCCCGATGTGACGTCGATCGGAACGCGCTCGCGGTCGTCCATGGACGCGATCTCCTCGAGCGATCGACGCTCCGCGGGGAGCGCGAGGATGGCGGCCACGACGCCGGCCAGGACCATCAGCGCGGCACCGACCAGATACCCCTCGAAGACGCCCACCCGGCTGCCGGTCCCCACGAGCGCACCGAACAACGTCGGCGCCGCGACGCCGCCCGCACCGGTGCCGATGGCGTAGAAGATCGCGATCGCCATTCCGCGGAGCTCGACGGGGAACAGCTCGCTCACCGTGAGATACGCGGAGCTCGCCGCCGCCGACGCGACGAAGAAGACCAGGCACCAGAGGACGGTGAGCTGCGTCGACGTGACGATGTTCGCCGCGAACGCCCATCCGGCGAGCGCGAGGAGCACGCCCGTGAGGATGTACGTCGACGCGATCATCACGCGCCGGCCGAGGCGATCGAACAAGTGACCGAGCACGAACGGCCCGAGCAGGTTCCCGAAGGCGAACGGAAGGAGGTAGAGACCGATGTCGTCCGCAGGCACGCCATAGAAACGTCCGAGCACCAGCGCGTACGTGAAGAACACTCCGTTGTAGGCGAAGGCCTGCGCGACCATCAGCGTCATGCCGAGGATCGCGCGGCGGCGGTGCTTCACGAGCAGCACGCGCACGATGCGCGCCCACGACGTGTCGGCGGCCGCGTCGACCGTCGACATACGGTCGGGAGGCTCGAGCACGTGTCCTTCGCTCTCGATCTCGTCCTCGATCCCTCGGACGACCGCGTCCGCCTCTGCGATGCGGCCGTGCATGAGCAGCCAGCGCGGGCTCTCTGGAAGGTGGCGTCGCGTGAGGAGGATGCCGAGACCGAGGACGCCGCCGAGGCCGAAGCACACGCGCCAGCCGAGACGGTACGGCAGCACCGTCGGATCCAGGAGGACGAGGGTCGACGCAGCACCGAGCGCGGTACCGAGCCAGTACGTCCCGTTGATCGCGAGGTCGGCGCGACCACGCACGCGCGCGGGCAGCAACTCGTCGATCGCCGCATTGATGGCCGAGTACTCGCCGCCGATGCCTGCGCCGGTCAGCGCTCGGAAGACCGCGAACGTGACGAAGCCGGTAGAGAGAGCCGTCAGGAAGGTAGCGCCGAGGTACACGGAGAGCGTCACGAAGAAGAGCTTCCTGCGACCGAGTCGATCGGTGAGCCGACCGAAGATCAGCGAACCGAGCACCGCGCCGGCGAGGTACGCGCTGACCGACGCGCCGATCTCGGCTTCGCTCAGGTGGAGGGTCTCCGGCCTTGCGAGGACGTTCGCGACGGCGCCGACGAGAGTCACCTCGAGGCCGTCGAGAAGCCATGTGATCCCGAGCGCAATGACGACGCGCCAGTGCCAGCGACTCCATGGAAGGCGATCGAGGCGCGCAGGGATGTCGGTCTCGATGAGTCGGGGAACGTGCACGGGAGCGCTCGCGATGCAGCGGACGTTCCGGCTCGTCCGCCGCCGACCGGCTGCGTGATGTCGCCGCTGGGGAGTGAAACTGCGGCATGCAATCTGCAATCACCCGTACGACAGCAGCGTGCATCGCGCTGCGGCGAGGTGGTTCATGTCCGCAGTCTACGAGGGCACGCAGCAGCAGAGCGATACGCCGTTACCGACCGTCGCGGCGCGCGCGGCCCGGCAAGCGATCGACGCCGCGCGGCCCGCCACGCTCTCGGTCGCGCACGCCGCCGCGCGGCTCGCGTTGACGGTCACGATCATGGTCGGGCTCGCGAGCTTGTTCACGGCGCTCATCGCGCAGTCGCTTCACTAGCGGCGCAGGAGCCGGGAGCGCCGGGGGCGCCGGTCGCGGCGGGTACGCCGCCGCGTCATGCACGTTGCGGAGCAGGGCAAAGTGCCTCAACGGAGGTAGGTTGCCTCAACCATGGCGGCCGTTGCGCTCCGGGATGCGCAGGCCCGCCCACATCGTCGACGCGGCGCGTGACTTGCCTCGTGCGACAGCATGAAAAGGCCGCTCCGGACCGTGCTTGCGTTTGCGGCAGGCGGAGCCGTACTGCTCGCGCTCGAGAAGATCGCGCGCCGACGCGGAGGGCTCGCCGGGGCGAGCGTTCGCAAGCTGCTCGCGCGCATGCGCCCGCGCCCCGTGACCGACGACACCGTCGAGGCCCGCGTCCGCAAGAAGCTCGCTCGCACGGCTGCCGCGCCGGAGGCGATCCGCGTGAAGATCGAGCACGGCTGCGTCGACTTGCGCGGGCCTGTCGATACGCGAGAGCGCGCGCGGATCGTCCGCGCGGTCGCGCAGGTTCGCGGCGTCGACTCGGTGCTCGACCTCATGACCGAACAGCCCCTCGCGCGCGCGCCCGCGTGAGCCTCCCTCCTGGTTCTGGTAGGCTCGGCGGCGTGCAGCAGACTCCTCCTCTCGGCGCCGGATGGTACGGCGGCTACGGCGGCCGCTACGTCTCCGAGACGTTGATCCACGCGCTCGACGAGCTCACCGAGGCCGTCGGGCGGCTCATGGCGACCGCCCAATTCGACGCCGAGCTGAAGAGTCTGCTCGCGAACTACGTCGGCCGACCGACGCCGCTCACGGAGGCGAAGCGTCTCGCACGCGCGATCGATCCCGAGGGCAAGACGCTCGCTCGCTTGTTCCTCAAGCGCGAAGACCTCTGTCACACGGGTGCGCACAAGATCAACAACGCGCTCGGACAGGTCTTGCTCGCGACGAAGATGGGGAAGACGCGCATCATCGCCGAGACCGGCGCGGGACAGCACGGCGTCGCCACCGCCACGGCGTGCGCGCTCTTCGGGCTCCCGTGCGAGGTCTACATGGGCGAAGAGGACGTGCGGCGACAGGCGCCGAACGTCGGCCGCATGAAGCTCCTCGGCGCGAAGGTCATCCCGGTGCAGTCCGGGTCGCGCACGCTCAAGGACGCGATGAACGAGGCGCTCCGCGACTGGGTCACCAACGTCGGCACCACGCACTACTGCATCGGCAGCGCGGCTGGTCCGCATCCCTACCCCGAGCTCGTCGCGCGCTTCCAGAGCGTGATCGGCGACGAGACACGCGCGCAGATGCTCCAGCGCACCGGCAAGCTCCCGGACGCGGCGGTCGCGTGCGTCGGCGGCGGGTCGAACGCGATCGGCATGTTCCGGGGCTTCGTCGCCGATTCGGCGGTGAAGCTCTACGGCATCGAGGCCGCCGGCCACGGCGTGGCGAGCGGCAAGCACGCAGCCACCCTCACGGCGGGCCGCGTCGGTGTGCTGCACGGCTCGAAGAGCTACGTGCTCTGCGACGAGCACGGTCAGATCCAGGAGGCGCACTCGATCAGCGCGGGCCTCGACTACCCCGGCGTCGGCCCGGAGCATTCGTTTCTGAAGGACTCGCTTCGTGCGAGCTACGTCTCCGCCACCGACGACGAGGCGCTCGCCGCGGCCGCGATGGTCGCGCGCACCGAGGGCATCCTGCCCGCGCTCGAGACCTCGCACGCGTTCGCGAAGGTCGGGAGCATCGCCGTCGAGGTCGCCGCGCAGCTCGAGCGGCCCGCGACGCTCGTCGTGTGCCTCTCCGGACGCGGCGACAAAGATCTCGAGACGCTCCTGGAAAGGCTGCTCTGAAAATGGGTCGCATCGACGACGTCCTCGCGAAGCGCGCGAAGGGCGAAGCACCCGGAGGTGCCGGCACGAAGGCGCTGGTCACGTATCTCTGTTGCGGCGATCCGGACGAGGCCGGCTCGGTCGATCTCGCGGTCGCCTGCGCGGAGGCGGGCGCGGACGTGCTCGAGCTCGGGATGCCGTTCAGCGATCCGACCGCCGACGGGCCGGCGATCGCGCGTGCGAGCCAGCGTGCGCTTCGGAACGGCGGCGGGCTCGACGCGACGCTGCGGGTCGCTCGCGCCGTTCGCGCGCGCTGCTCGACGCCGATCGTGCTCTTCGGGTACTACAACCCGCTCTTCGTGCGCGGCGAAGAGAAGCTCGTCGCTCTCGCGGCGGACGCCGGCGTCGACGCTTTCCTCGTCGTCGACCTCCCGATCGACGAGTCGATGTCGCTGCGCACGCTCGCGGCGGCGCGCGGGCTCGCCGTGATCCCGCTGGTCGCGCCGACGAGCAGGCCGGATCGCATCACGAAGATCGCCGAGGTCGCGAAGAGCTTCCCGGTTCCGTTCGTCTATTACGTATCGATGATGGGCGTGACCGGCGGAGCCGGCGCGACCGACGTGCTCGCGGAGGCCGGAAAACAAGCCGCGCGCGTTCGCGAGGTCACCTCACGCCCCACCGTCGTCGGGTTCGGCATCGACTCGGCACGCGCCGCGAAGGTCGCGGCCGCCGACGCGGACGGCGTCGTCGTCGGCTCGGCGATCGTCCGCCGGATCGAAGAAGGCACGTCGCCCGAGGCACGCGCGTCTGCCGTACGCGCGATCGTGAAAGAGCTCCGCGACGCTCTCTAACGCTCGGCGATGCAGGTCGACGCGACGCGCGCGGGCGCCGTGGCGTCCGGCGCGAGCGAGCCGTCGTGACCGCGTCCCGACGCATCGACGAGCTTCGCGCCGCTGATCTCGTCGAAGCGCCACGAGGCCACCACGTCGTCGTCGAGCGACAGTACCGCCGTGGGCCTCGGCGCAGTCGCGCCCGTGTAGCGCGCCCGCTTCGAGAGGCGGACGTCGTCGATCTCACCCTGGAACCGGAAATCCTCCACGTACGCGGCGCGGCCGATGCGGAGCGCGCCGTTGTAGTCGTCACGACCGAACAGGAACCCGATCTGCTGCGTGTCGCGGAGGACGCCGTCGTAATAGATCCGCAGCATGTCGCCCTCGCGCGTGGCCGCGACATGTGCCCACTTGCCGGGCGCGACGTACGCAGGGCCTGCGTTGCCCGCATTGTAGGCGGTCGGCGAGAACGTCTCGTTCCCGTACACGACGACCTCGGCGCGTCCGTCCTTCAGACGAAGAACCCAGCCGCGGCTCGCCGCTGCGTCGTGATGCGAGACGATGTCCATCTCGGTGCCGGACGACACCTTCGCGCCCGGCTTGATCCAGGCCTCGACGGTGAAGTCGCCGCCCAGGTCGAGCGCGTCGTCGTCCGGGACCGTCGCCGCGTCGTCGGTGCCGTCGAACGCGAGCGTCGCGTCGCTGCACATCGTGACCGGCGTTCCGGGTGGGGCTGCTCCAGCTTCGGCCGACGTCGATGCGCTGCCCGGCGGGGCAGCTCCGGTCGCCGCGCCCGGCTCCGTCCCGGCGGCGGTCGCGGTGATCGGCGCGCCCGAACCGTCGAAACCGCACGCGCTCGTCGCGACCGCGGCCAGCGCTGCAGCAACGAGGCAGGACAGGCAGGACAGGCGCGACGGTGATGTGGACCCGGTCGTCGAGCTCACGGCGCGACATTAGCACGTGCAGAACATCGCGCCCGTCGCGCTCGCGTTTGGACGCGCCGCTGCTAGGATGGCGGCGATTCGACCATGCTTCTCCTCTGCGTTTCAGACATCCACGGGAACCTCGATGCGCTCCGCGCCGTGCTGGCGACGGCGGAGAGGCGCGCATTCCACAAGCTGCTCGTCGCCGGCGACATCGTCTTTCCGGGACCTGCTCCGCTCGAGACCTGGCGCCGGCTCACCGCCGCGGGCGCCGTCATGGTGCAGGGCGTCTCCGACAAGGCGCTCGCCACGCTCGATCCGAATGCGCTCCATCCGCGCAGCGATCACGAGCGCGCGATGATCGAGCGCATGAAGGCCGTTCGCACCGAGCTCGGCGACCTGATCCTCGAGCGCGTGAAGCGCCTCCCCACGCACGTCCGCATCCCCCTCGAGGACGGCGGCGAGCTCCTCCTCGTCCACGGCTCGCCGGTCGACCCCGCCGAAGCGCTCACGTTCGACATGACCGACGAAGAGGTCGACGCCCTGATCGGCGACGACCCCGCCGACGTCATCGTCTGCGGCATGAGCCACACGCCGTTCCACCGGACCATCGGCGACATCCAGATCGTGAACGTCGGAAGCATCGGCGAGGCACCCGATGGTCTCTCCGGCACGCCCGGTGCTCCGGGCACCGCCGCCGCGCGCCCGCTCGTCGCGCACGCGACGTGGATCGAATCGACTCCGCAGGGCATCAGCGTCGAGTCGATCTCGGTGCCGCTCGACGCTCCGTCCGAGCGCCTGCTCGCTGCTCGCTGAGCGTCACGTCATTCCGCGACGCGGACCGGCGCCGAGAAGTTGCGCGCGCACGGTCCGGCAAGCCACGATCGCGTTGTGAGTCCGCGCCGTGGGCCGAGTGTCAGGAAGGCCCGGATGCCCGAGCTCGTCGAGCGCGTGGGCCCCTTCGTGCGCACCACCGAAGGACGGTGGCGCGATCTCTTCTCCGACGCCGACGCGATGAGCGAGGGCGGAGTCAAGGACGAGAAGGGGGAGCGCGTCTGGTACGGATCGACGTCGCTCATCTTGGGACTACCTGTGGAGACGCCTGTGGAGGAACGAGCGTTCCTCCTCGCGCTCGCGCAAAAAGACGTGCACGTGCACGTGCACGCACTCCGATGCGCAACGCGCGAAGCACAGAGTCGCGCACCAGGCATGCTCGGCCGAACAGTATGCGAGGTTCGGTTCTCTGAAGATCCACGCGGGTTGAGGATTGACGTCGACGTGCAGGCGCCGTTGATAGAGAGAAGGAGGGTCAAGCGCACAGGCCCATGACGACTCTCGATCCGAACAGCATGCCCAACTCGTCCAAACCTCCGCGCGCGCGCAGCGCGAAGAGCGCTCGTAAGAAGAAGCCCGGCGGCGAAGTCATTCACGTCGCCTTCGGTCCCGGTGGAGGACGCATCCAGCATGCGGATGCTCCCCGAACATCCGCCACGTCGGCAACGCCGGCGACGTCCGCACAGGACGCAGCGCGCGCGCGCGACTCGGTTCCGCCGCCGCCGGACAGCCAGCGCACCGCCGAGCCGGTCACGGACGTCTTCTCGCCTCGCGAGGTCGCAAAGCTGCTCGGTCTCACGCCTGCGAAGCTGCGCAGCCTCGAGAAAGCGGACATCGTCTCGCCGAGCGCCACGCGCAACGGTCGCAAGGCGTACACCTTCCAGGATCTGATCGCCCTCCGCGCCACGCACGATCTCCTCGCAAACCGCGTCCGCGTGAAGGACGTCGCGACGGCGATCGGCGCGCTCCGCCGTGCGCTTCCACGCGTCACGCGCCCGCTGCAGGAGCTCCGCATCGTCAGCGACGGACGTCGCGTCGTCGTCCAGGCGGCGGACGGAACGTTCGAGCCGATCAGCGGCCAGATGGTCCTCGACTTCCGCGTCGAAGGGCTCCGCAGCGACGTCGTTCGTCTGCTCCGCCCCGACACGCCGGGCGCGCGCGCGCGCTCCGCCTACGACCTCTACATGCGTGCGAGCACCCTCGACGAGGATCCCTCGTCGTTCGACGAGGCCGAAGCGCTCTACAAGAAGGCCATCGACCTCGATCCGCAGCTCGCCATCGCCTACACGAACCTCGGCAACATCCGGTTCCGCCGCGGCGACGAGCCCGGCGCCGAGGTGCTCTATCGCAAGGCCCTCGAGCTCGACGAGCGTCAGCCCGAGGCGCACTACAACCTCGGTTACGTCATGCTCGAGCGCGGCTTCGCATCACGCGCGGTCACGTACTTCGAGGCGGCGATCAAGAGCGACCCGCGCTTCGCGGACGCGCACTTCAACCTCGCCATGGCGTACGAGGCGCTCTCGGACAAGGCGCGCGCGCGCGGCCATTGGAAGCGGTATCTCGAGCTCGAGCCGACCGGCACGTGGGCGGACATCGCCCGCGATCACCTGTAGCGCTCCGAGCGTATCGCTCGGCTCTAGATCTTGCGGTGCACGAGGCACGGCAGCGATGCGCGGACGCGGTCCTGCGCAGCGAAGTCGAGCCTCGCCGTCGCGAAGCCCTCGCCCTCGGCGCACTGCGCGAGCACGTCGCCCCACGGATCGACGATCAGGCTCTTGCCGTACGTCTGACGGTTGCGCGGGTGCCTGCCGTGCTGCGCGGGCGCGAGCACGAACACCTGGTTCTCGATCGCGCGCGCGCGCAGCAGCACGTGCCAGTGATCCTTGCCCGTCGTGAGCGTGAACGCCGCGGGCACCGTGACGACGCGAACGCCGCGCTCGCCGAGCTTGCGATACAGCTCGGGGAAGCGGAGGTCGTAGCAGATGGTCATGCCGAGGCCGATCGGCTTGCCGGCGCGCCCCGAGATCTCGTTCGCCACGGGCTCGCTGCCGGCCGTCGTCGCGGCGCTCTCGAGGAGCTTCGTTCCGTCGGCGAGGTCGACGTCGAAGAGATGCACCTTGCGATAACGCGAGACGAGGCGGCCGTCGGGCTCGAAGAGGAGTGACGTGTTGTACGGCCGGTCGGGATCGGGGCTCGCCTCGGGCATGCCGCCGGCGACGAGCCACACGCGCGCGTCGCGAGCCGCGAGGCGTAGCGCCTCGACGATCGGACCGGGCGGATCTGCGTCGATGCGCTCGGCGATCTCGCGCTTCCTGGACTCCTCGCCCATGAAGGCGAAGTTCTCGGGGAGCGCCACGAGCTCGGCGCCGGAGCGACCGGCTTCGAGGACGAGCTCGCGCACGCGCGCGAGGTTCGCGCGGACATCGTCCTGACTGGAGAGCTGGATGACGGCGGCTTGCACGAGGGTCATACTAGCGCGGCCCCCGTGCCCTGGCCCATCGCCGTTCCGGACAGCGCGCCGCCGCTGCGCTTCGTCGATCCGATCGTGATCAGCGCGCCGATGACGCCGCTGTCCATGTCCGGCTCCGCGCCGAGGTTCGCGCCCAACGTTCCGGCCGGAACGTGGCCTGCCGCCGCGCTGCCCGTGCCGTTCGTGCTCGCGCTGCCACGGAGCCGCGACGTCGGCGCGGAGGCGGCGGCCGAGCTCGAGGTCGCGCTGAGGGCGTGGGCCCGGGCCGCCTGCTCCGGGTTTCGTGCGCGCTTCGACGGCGAGCGCGCCGCGACGGCCGCGGACGACGGCGTGAACGTCGTGCTCTTCCACGACGACGCGTGGCCCGCCGAGCTCGCCCCGGGCGCCGTCGCGCAGACCGTGATTCACACCGACGTCGACGGGCACTACCGGGACGCCGACATCCACGTGAACGGGAAAGACTTCCGCTTCTCCCTCGACGCGTCGCGCACGCCGGGGACGCTCGACCTGCGGAGCGTCCTCGTCCACGAGCTCGGGCATGCGCTCGGGCTGGGGCACTCGAACGATCCGCGCGCGACCATGTTCGCGACGGGATCCGGGCTGCGGTGGCGGTCGCTGGAGAAGGACGACGTCGACGGCGTGTGCTCGCTCTACCCCGGCTCGGGCGCGAGCGGCTGCGACGCAGTCCCCTGCCCTGCCCCCTTCGTGTGCGTGGCGAACGCATGCCAGAGACCGCGCGATTCACGCGACGTATGCGCGCCGTGCTCGCGCATCGCGGACGCATGCGAGGCCGCGGGCGACGGAGCGCGATGCATCGACATCGGCGAAGGCGCGAACGCCGGGCGCGTGTGCGGGCGCGAGTGTGCGAGCGATGCCGATTGTGGCGCGGGCTTCCACTGCAAGCCGACGACCGCCGCCGGCGACCTGCAGTGCGTCTCGGACACCGCGTGCAAGAACGGCGCGAGCCCGTGCACGACGGATGCAGACTGCACGGGTTCGAGCTGCCGGGACGGAGCGTGCGTGGGACCGCCTGAGGTGCCGGATGCCGGCGCCGGCGGTGATGCAGGACTCGCCGATGCGGGCCTGGATAGCGGCGCGCCGGTCTCTCCGGGAGGAGGAGGCTGCGACTGCGCGGTCGTGCCCGCGACGTCCGGCGAATGGCCGGCGGCGCTCAGGCTCCTGCTCGCGGCGGGGCTCCTCGCGCTGCTCGTGCGCCGCGCAGCGCGTTAGCGGCCACGTACGCGCTCGCGATCGACGCCCTCACGCGAGACACGCTCGGTCCCAGGGCCGACTCGAGCGGCGTCCCGTTCCGGCGCGCGACGTTCCGCACCTTCGCGGCCGCGGGATGGGAGACGTTCGAAGCGACCAGCACGAGCGCGTCGGCGGCTTCGGCACGCGCCTCGAGCGAGGGACAGTCGACGTACACGGCGTCGATCTCCACGCCTGCGGGCGCGTCGCGATAGTACGGATCGAGGCGCGTGAGGCCTCCGACGACCAGCACGCGCAGCACGCTCACGAAGACACCCGCGCCGTGAAGCTCGCCGCAGGATGGCGGACCGCTTCGCGCGAGACCGCGCGGCCCTCTCCTGCCCACCGCGTGAAGCCGCCTTGCAGCACGTGGACGTCGTGGTGCCCGTACCGGACGAGCGCCCATGCTGCCGCGAGCGCCGCTTCCGGGCGGCCTTCGTCGACGAGCACGATCGTGTGCCCGTCGCCGACGCCGAGGCTGCTCATCGCGATCGCGATCTCCGGGGCGGACACGACCTCGCCTGCGTCGTCGAAGAGCACGGCGCGGACATCGAGCGCGACCGCGCCCGGCACGTGACCGCGAACGTAGACCGCCGGCCGGCCGCGCCGACCTGCGTGGCGCTCGCGGGAGATCTTCCATCCGGGGGGCCCACCGAGATGCGGGAACCCGCGAAGCTCGACGTTGCCTGCCGCACGCAAGCGTGTGCCGCTCGCGTCGTCGGACGGCGCGTCCGTGCGGACATCGAGGATGCGCAGGTCCGGCCGACCGAGCCGTGCCTCGAGCCACGCGGGGTCGACGGCCGAGATGGGAGCGAAGAGACGGGACCTGGCTGCCATGTTCGTTATATTGAACGTATGTTCGTTTCACTGGACAGTCAAGATCCCGCTAGATCGGCCGGGATCGAGCGTCCTTCGCAGGGACTGTCTACTTTGATGAACGCCGCGCGAAAGCGTTTCCCGGCTTAGAATCCCCGCCGTGCCGACCCTCCTGCTCCCGCCCGGAATCGATCTCGACGGCATGCATGCAGCGCGCGAACGCATCGCCCATCACGTCGTGCCCACGCCGCTCGCGCGCCTCCGCGCGGGGACGGTCCCGCCGGGCAAGGGCGACGTTGCGCGTGGCATCGCCGACGTCCCGGTGAACGACGCGCGGCTCCGCCACGACGTGCTCCTGAAGCTCGAGTCCCTTCAGGTGAGCGGCTCCTTCAAGGCGCGCGGCGCGGTGAACAAGGTGCTCTCGCTTCCGCCGGAGGTGGCGAAGCGCGGCCTCGTCACGGCGTCGGGCGGCAACCACGGGCTCGCCGTGGCGTACGCGGGGCGCGTCGTGGACGTACCGACGACGGTCTACCTCCCGAGCCGCACGTCACCGGCAAAGGCCGCGAAGATCGAGGGCTGGGGTGCACGCGTCGTGCGCGCCGGCGACGTCTGGGACGACGCGCACGCCGCGGCTCTCGCGCACGCGGAGCGCGACGGGCTCACCTATGTCCATCCGTTCGCCGATCCCGCCGTGGTGTGTGGTCAGGCCACCATCGCACTCGAGGTCCTCGAGCGCGCACCGGAGGTCGACCTGTTCGTCGTCGCGATCGGCGGCGGCGGTCTGGTGTCGGGGGTCGCGGCAGCCGCGAAGCTCCTTCGTCCCGAGCTGCGCATCATCGGCGTGGAGCCCGAAGGCGCGCCGACGCTCCTCGAGAGCGTGCGCGCGAACGAGGTCATCGAGCTCGCCGAGATCCGCACGGCGGCGGGAACGCTCGCGCCGCGCCGCTCGGACGCGCTGAACCTCGCGATCATCCGCGCGACCGTCGAGTCCATCGTTCTGGTCTCGGACGACGAGATGCGAGCGGCCGCGCGCTTCCTGCTCTCCGAGATCGGCATCGGCGCGGAGCTGTCGGGCGCGGCCGCGCTGGCCGCGCTCCTCGCAAACCGAATCGACCTCGGCTCGGCGAAGAACCCGTGCGCGCTGGTGTGCGGCGCGGGCAGCGACGCGCTTCCGTGACCGAACGAGAGGACGAGACGAGATTGCGCTTCTCTTTCAATCTCGCTCTTCTCCCGCTTACACCGCGATCGCCTCGAGGATCGCGACCGGCGTCGGCGCTTCCAGCACCCGGTTCAGGCGGAAGCCGCTCTTCACGAAGAGCTTCTCGAAGTCTGCGCGGCCTCGCTCGCGACCGTCGCAGCACACGATGAGCATGTGGAGGTCGGCGAGCG
>JAQBQJ010000214.1 GCA_028287065.1 Labilithrix sp.
TACGCGACGATCCGCGAGCCTGCGCGGCTGGCGGTCTTCTTCCCGTCGCTGGTGTTCGGGTGGCTCCGCGCCCGCACCAAGGGCATCGGCGCGAGTGTCGCATTCCATGCAGCTTGCAACATCTTCAGCGAGCTTCTCGGGAAGGGCTATCGGGTCTACTAAGAGAGGCGTCCGTCATGCGCGCCGCCCTCTTCGACATGGATCGCACGCTCGTCCGCAAGGAGACGGGCACGCTCTACGTGAAGTACCAGCACGCGATCGGCGAGGCCACGCGGCGCGATCTCCTGCGTGTCCTGTACTGGGTGACGCAGTACACGCTCGGCGTCATCGACGCGAAGGCGGTCGCGACGAAGGCCGTGCTCCAGATGAAGGGCACGCCCGAGATGGCGATGGCCACGCGCTGCGACGACTGGTTCCGTCGCTACGTCGAGACGCACGTGTGCGATCTCGGGCGGCGCGCGGTCGAGCTCCATCGCGAGCGCGGCGATCTCCTCGCGATCGTGACGGGCGCCACGCCGTACGCGGCGCGGCCGCTCGCGCGCCGGCTCGGCATCCCGCACGTCGTGGCGAGCGAGCTCGAGGTCGACGATACCGGCCTCTTCACGGGTCGCTTCGTGGATCCGCTCTGCTACGGCGACGGCAAGATCGTGCGCGCGAAGCGCCTCGCCGAGGAGCACGGCTTCGCGCTCGAAGAGGCCACGTTCTACAGCGATTCGTACACGGATCTGCCGTTGCTCGAGGCGGTGGCCGAGCCCGTGATCGTCAATCCGGATCCGCGCCTCGAGCGCGTCGCGAAGCAGCGCGGCTGGCGCATCGAAGCGTGGTGAGCGAGCTCAGGTCGACGGCGTCAGCATGCGACGCACGGCGGAGCTGACCGACTCGCGCGAGAACGGCTTCGAGAGGCAGATGTTGCGGTTGCTTCGCAAGAACTCCTCGGAGCGCGGCGAGAACGCGCCGCCGGTGAGGAACACGATGCGTTCGGCGAGCGACGGGAACCGCGCGGCGACCTCGTCGAAGAAGTCCATGCCGCTCATGTTCGGCATCATGAGGTCGCAGAACACGACGTCGTAACGTTCGCGAGCGAGGCGATCGAGCGCGGTGCGCGCATCCGACTCGAGCGTCACCTCGTGCTCGCTGCCGAGGATGCGGCGGATCGCCTTGCCGATCGCGATCTCGTCGTCGACGACGAGGACCTTGCCGCGTCCCCTCGCCGACGCCTCGCTGCCGGCGTCGGGCAGCGCGGGAGGCGGCATGGTCGGCGGGCGGCTGGTGGACGACACGGGCGCTGCGGGAGGAAGCGACACGCGGAACGTGGTCCCCTTGCCGAGCTCGCTCTCGACGTCGATCTCGCCGCCGAGCGACGTGACGATGCTGTGGCAGACCGCGAGCCCCAGCCCCATGGCCGAGTGCTCGAGCGGCGTCGTGAAGAACGGGTCGAAGATGCGGTGGATCATCTCCGGCGCGATGCCGGGGCCGTCGTCGGTGACCTCGGCGACGGCGCGTCCCGCGCTGTCGGTGCGCGTCGTGAGCACGATCGTGTGCTGCGAGGCCGCTCCGTCGCCGGTCGCCTGGGCAGCGTTCAAGAGGAGGTTCATGAACACACGTGCAAGCTGGCCCTCCTCGGCGCGGACGCGCGGAGCCCTGCCGAACTCGCGGCGCACGGTGGCGTGGTGTCGTACCGCGTGCGCGGTCATGCGGAGCGCGTCCTCGATGGCGGACGACAGCGCGATCGGCTCGTCGACCTCGGGACCGCGGCTGAAGTGGCGAAGCTCTTCGACGGTTCGGCGTACGCGCTCGGCGCCGTCGCTCGCGTCTTCGAGCGCATTGACGAGCTCGGCGAGCTCTTCGCGTGACGCGCCGTCGCGACGTGCGCGGAGCACGTCGAGCGCGTACTGGACGTTCGCGACGACGGAGGCGAGCGGGTTGTTGATCTCGTGCTGCATGCCTGCGGCCATCGTGCCGATGGCGGCGAGGCGCTCGGTCATACCGAGGCGACGCTCGAGCTGGCGGCGCTCGCTGACGTCGCGAAAGACCATGACGGTGCCGAAGACGCTACCCACGTCGAACGCGATCGGAGCGACGCTGCCCTCGATCTCGACGGTCGGAGAGGCCGGGGCGTTCGGGTTCCTCGCGAGGCGGGCCTCGTTCGGGAGCGGGAAGGCGCTCCGGTGACCGCCGCTGTCGCGCTTCTTGATCGGCAGAGCGGAGCCGCGTCGATCGACGAGGCGAACGACCTCCTCGACCTTCTTGCCGAGGCTCTCGCTCGCCTGGCCTCCCACGATCGCCTGCGCTGCGCGGTTCAAGAAGGTCACGCGGTCGTCGCCGTCGGTCGTGACGACGGCATCGCCGATCGACTGCAGCGTGGTCGCGAACCACTGCTCGCGCGCAGCGAGCGCGGCCTCGAGGGCGGCTTGCTGGAGCGCAATCTCGACCGCAACGAGCAGCTCGCGCGCGTTGAACGGCTTCTTGAGGTAGCCGAGAGGCGTGGTGAGCTTCGCGCGCCTGAGCGTGCTGTCGTCCGCGAACGCGGTCAGGTAGACGACGCGGACGGCGTGCTCGTCGCGGAGGCGCTGCGCGGTCTCGATGCCGTCGAGCGGCCCGTCGAGCTGGACGTCCATGAGCACGAGCGCAGGCTTCGACGCGGCGGCGATCTGGAGCGCGCGGTGCCCGGACGCGGCCATGTCCGGGACTCGGTAGCCCGCGCCGACGAGGACATCGCGGATGGTCTCCGCGATCGTCGAATCGTCCTCGACGACGAGGAGCGTGGCAGACATCGACGGTCATGGTGGCGCGATGGCGGGCATCCCGCAAGAGCGGTCTGTCTTCTCTGCTACTCTCGCCTTTTCTCGCCGGCCGGCTCCCGCTAGCGTCGTTCCGCTGTGACGAACTTCGAGCTCCCGCTTCCACTCATCGACGAGACCATCACGCGCGCGCTCGCCGAGGACCTCGGCGCCGGCGACGTGACGACCGAGTCCTGCGTTCCCGCGGACAAACAGGCGACGGCGCACGGCGTGGCGCGGAAGGCGATCGTCGCCTGTGGAACGCCCATCGCGGCCCGTGTTTTCGGGCTGATCGACGCGTCGTTGCGTTTCACCGCAAAGACCGATGAGGGCGCCGCAGTCGCACCCGGCACCGTCCTCTGGACGGTCGAGGGTCGAGCCCGGAGCATCCTGATGGGCGAGCGCGTCGCCCTCAATTTCACGCAGCGGATGTGCGGGATCGCCACGGCGACGCGCCGGTACGTCGAGGCCGTCCCGGAGGGATGCGTCACGCGGATTACGGATACCCGGAAAACGACCCCGGGCCTGCGCTTGCTGGAGCGGTATGCGGTGCGTCGCGGCGGGGGGTACAACCATCGCAACGATCTGGGCTCGGCGGTCCTCATCAAGGACAACCACATCGTCGCGG
>JAQBQJ010000231.1 GCA_028287065.1 Labilithrix sp.
AGCAGCGGAGCGCGAGGCTTGGTTTGGTCGGTCATGCCCCCCGTCGCGCAGGAGGCGTGACGGCGCGCCATCTCCAACGTCGTCATCTCTCGCCCGCGTCAACGTGCGCCGGCGCGACTCCTGCGCGCTCTCGCATGACCGACCAAACCAAGCCTCGCGCGGGCGAGAGGCCACGCGCGTCGAGTGCTTCTCTGCTCGCTGCCCGCGCTCGCGACGGCGTGATCGTCGCGATCGCGGTCGCGGTCGAGGTTGGGGGTCGGGGTCGGGTCCGACGCCGAGCGAATGCTCTACAAGCTCCTAAGGTTGACGACCGCCGCGCGGCGCACGGACCTTGCCGGAGGGGCGGCCGCCGTCCCTCACTCGACGTACTGCTCGATCGGCGCCGCGCCGCCCACGATCGCGACCGTGCCCTTCACGGGAAGCGCCACGAGCCGAGCATTCCGGCGCGGAGCCTTCAGCGGAATCTCCTTCGACTCCGCGGCCGACACGCGGAACACGCGCGAGGCGCCCGTTGCGTCGTCGCCGGCTACGAGGGCCGCATCCGGCGCGAGCGTGAACGACTCGGCGCGCACGAGGGGCATCGTCCCGGGCCACACCGCCGGCGTGCACATCGACGCGCAGCCGAGATCGATCACGCGCGCCGGCGCCGCTCCAGCGACGTCCGCGGGCGACCCGACACCGCCCGCGACGAGCACGTGCGAGCCGTCGAGCGTCGTCGCGCTGCAGCTCTTCACCGCGTCCGGCGGGTAGGGGAGCGGCACGCCCTGCGGCGTGCCCGGCACGAACAGCTCGGCGCCGGCGCCCGTCGCGCTTCCACCGACGACCACGAGCCCACGACCCTCGACCCACGTCGCACACGCGCCTTCGCGGGGCGTCGCCAGCGTGACGAACGCCACGCCACCGTCCTTCGTGATCGCGAGGACGCGCTGGCTCGGACCGCCGGTCGCGCGCGTGGCTCCGACCACGAACGCGCTGCCGTCGGGCAGAGTGACCGTCGCGCCGCCCGCGATCTCGGCGAACGTGCCGCCGGTCGGAGGCGCGAGCTCCGACGCGGCGCTCGTCGACAGATCGACGGTGGTCGCGCCTTGCTCGTCGATCACGATCGCCGCGCTGCCGAACGTCACGAGCGAACGCGCGGGTCGAGGAAAGGCCGGAAATTCCGGCACCGGCTCGAGCCGCAACAGATCGTAGAGCATCACGCTCGGACCGCTCGCGGCGACGACGTAGCGCGCCACGGCGATGCCGAGCTTCGGCGCGTCGAGCACGGCAGAGCCTCGCGGCATACGGGCGAGCTCACCCGTGCGCTGGATGAAGACCTCGAGCGGTGAGTCCTCGAGCGCGCCGAACTGCACGTAGAGCGACTCGCCCTTCAGGAGCGGCTTGCCCGCTGCATCGACAGCCCGGACGCGCAGCGCGCCCACGTCGCTGCGCCCCTTGTCACCGAGCGACAGCTCGTCCGCCGGCAGCGCGGTGCGCGCGAGCTCCTGCGCGTTGCCGCTCGAGTCGAGGCCCTCGACGATCAGCGTCGTGGGAACGGGCGCGCGGGAGAGCGCGTCCGTCTCCTCGCCCGTCGTGAGCGTGAAGGTCGCCGTGGGCGTCGAGCTGCACGCCGCGACGGCATTCGCTGCGAGCGCGCAGGCGGCGAGCGTGCCACGGCGGAAGCCAGACCGGCGCATGGCTCCCGATTAGCACGAACGCTCGCTGGCCTGGCCAGAACCGCACCAAACTTGCCCTGAGCGCCGCAAGGGCGATAGCCCGGAAGGGCGAGAGGCGAACCACCATGGAGCAAGGCAGCGTGAGGAACCTCGAACAGATCCAGGAGAGCGACGGGGAACGAACGCCGCGCGGCGTGACGATCCTGCTCGTTGCACTCGGCGGAGCGTGCATCGTCTTCGCGGGTCTCGCGATCGGCGGCCGTCACTCGGCGCCGACGGCTGCGAAGGTCGACCCGCTCGGCGAGCTCGTCACGCAGCACGCGAAGATCGCACAAGGCGGCGCCCCCGCGCCAAAGGCGACCGACCTCAGCACGCACGAGGTGACGTTCCCCGGCATCCTGAGCGACGAGGGCTCGCCGACGACCGCGCTCGCAGCCGTGAAGGGCGGAGGGCCGAAGGCGCCCACCACGGGGACGCCGCCGTCGTCGCCGGCCGGTACGAGCGCTACCGGCGTCGTCGCTGCCGCACCGTTTGCGCCGGCGCCTGTCGCACCTGCCGCACCGTTCGCAGCCACCGAGCCGACCGCCGCCATCACGTTGAACGTGCGTGGCTCCGATCCGGGCAACGCTGCGCCGAGCGGCGAGCGTCTTCCGGTCGTCCCGCTGCCCGCGCAGAACATGCTCGGCGCGTCGCCGGTCGTCACGCGCCCGCGCGACTCGCTCACGAAGGCCGCGAGCGAAGCCGAGAGCGCGTCGAACGCGGGGCCCGCTGCACCCGCAGGTCGCGAAGGCGGGTACCAGCTGCAGGTGAGCTCCTTCCGCACGCAAGGCGAGGCCGACACGTTCTCCGGCCAGCTCCGCGCGCGTGGGCACAAGGCCTACGTCGTCGAGGCTCACGTCCCCGGTCGCGGCACCTGGTACCGGGTGCGTATCGGACCGTTCACGAGCCAGCACGCCGCAGCTTCCTATCGTGCGGGCTTCGAAGGTCGCGAGCACGTCGTCCCGTTCATCGTCCCACCGACCAAGTAAGACCGCTCCTCTCGCGCTTTCTCGCGCGGGCAGGAGCGCGGCGTGCGCGCGCGGACGCGATGTGCCAGACTCCGTGTACGGATGAACAGCGTGCTCACCTCGCTCGGTGTACCCGTTTGGGGGATCGCGCTCGTGCTTGCCGGGCTTGCTCCGTTCGCCGCTCGTGCTTGGGGACAATTCGTGGAGAAGCGAGTTCGCGAGCGGTCGGTTCGCGCACTGGCTACGCTAAGAGTCACGGACGCAGTTGGATCGAACGCGTCGGACATCCGTCCGACGATCGAGACCGCGACTTCGATCCCGACACGCGCGCAACGAGGCGACGTATCTTGAGCTCGTCCTGTTCTGAGGAGACCACCACATGGCACGTCTGATCGGCTTGATCGGGAACCGCGCGGATCTCGCCGCGCGCGTCCTCGCCTCCGAGGAAGAGGCGCTCCAGGTTTCGTCGAGACACGATCGCCACGATCGCCGCGCCGGAAGCGATGCGGGCTCCGCGCTCGGATGGGGCATCGGCTTCTATCAGGGCGGTGAGGTGCTCATGCGGCGCCGGCCGATCGACGACCACGCGATTGTCGACGTCGCGAAGGTCGCCGGCGACGTCCGGGCCGACGTGCTCGTCGGGCACGTTCGCAACGCGACCGTCGGCTCGCTCCGCACCGAGAACACGCACCCCTTCCGCTACCGGCAGTGGCTCTTCGCGCAAACGGGAACGCTGCCCTCGTTCGAGGCCATCCGCGAGCGGCTCATCGGCAGCGTGCCCGAGTTCCTGCGCTCGTCGATCCGTGGCGAGAGCGACGCCGAGATCCTCTTCTACGTCTTCCTGTCGTTCCTCCACGACGCCGGTCGGCTCAACGACGGCATCAGCGATCCGTCGCACGTCCGCGATGCGCTCCGCTCTTGCGTGGCGGTCGTCGACGGCATGGCCGCCGAGGTCGGTGGAGCACCGAGCCAGATCAACGTCATCGTCTCGAATGGCGAGAACATCTTCGCGATGCATCGCGGCGCGCAGATGGGGTACCGCGTCTTCGCCGGGAAGGGCGACGCCGAGCAGCTCATCGCCGACGATCTGAACCTGCGGCGGAAGACCCCCGAGCTCGATCAGATGCACTTCGTTCTGCTCGCGAGCGACTTCGACGACGACTGGACGCTGGCGGCATCGAGCCCCACGGCCCAGTCTCGCTGGAAGGTGCTGCCGGATCGTGCGATCGTGACCCTCGAGCGTGGCAAGGATCCGCACATCGAGTCGATCTGATCGCGAAGCGCGGAGCCCTCGTCCGCGCCTTCGAGCGTCCGTGTTGTCTCTCGCTCTCGCTCTCGCTCTCGCTCTCGTAGCGTGCGCGGGCTCGGGCGCGCTCGAGACGTCGACGGAGATGCCGAAGACACCTCGTCGTCCGGACGGCGTCGTGCTCGAGCCTCCGCCCGCGATGCCAGCGCCCTCCGATCGGGCGGCGGCGACGGGCATCGTCGCGCTGCGCGAGCCGCTCGCGGACAAGGACGTCGAAGACGTCGTCCGGGCCTACGTGCGCGCGTTCGAGCGCGAGGACCTCGAGGCGCTCGTGCAGCTCCTCGCGCAAGAGGCGTCGCCGCTCGGTCGCGCCGGAAGCAAGGCCCAGCTCGTCGAGCTCTGGCGCACGAAGATGAAGAACTTCGAGTACCAGAAGCTCGCCGGCGTCGAGGTCGTGCGCGTCGCGCAGATCGAGAAGCACGGCTACGACACGCTCGGCGCGTCGGGCGCCCCGGCGCGTCCGGCCGAGATGCGCCCCGGCGATCTCTACGTGCGCGTCCCGATCGCGACGCCGCGCGTCGGGAGCGATCAGCTCTTCGGAGACGTCCTCGTGCTCCTGCTCCGCCGCGAAGACGGCCGCCTCAAGATCGCGGGCCAGGCCGACGAATCGGGGAGCTGAGGTTCTTACACGGAAGCTCGGAACCTCGGAGAGTCTACGAGTTTTCCCGCTGCCGCCGTGGTCCGCGTCCGCCAACGCTCACGCGATGCGAGACCAGCCCAGCTCGGGATGAGGCTGCAGGTGGGCCCCGTAAAATCTCTCGCTCCGAGCCTCCGGGCTTCCGTGTAAAAATTTCGGTGCTACTCGCTGCGGTAGCCGGCGAGGTCGATGTTGTAGCGCTTCAGCCAGCGATGGACCTGCATGCGCTCTTTCCCGAGCTCGCGTCCCACCGCTGCGACGTTGCCCTTGTGACGCTCGAGCAAGCCGCGCAGCTCTTCCTCGGTCGGCGGGCCGCGACGCGGCGGTGGCGCCGTCGGCGTGCCGCCCGGCGTGTGGATGATCGGATGCTGCCCGTCATAGGGCGCGGCGGGGATGTTGCTCGGCAGCGACACGCGCTGGCGATCGCCGTAGCCCTTCATGTGCTCGCTGATCGCGTCGGGCAGATGCATCGTGTCGAGCTCGTCGCCGTCGGTGAGCGCGACGCCGCGCTTGATGCAGCTCTCCAGCTCGCGGACGTTGAACGGCCAGTCGTAGTGGAACAGCGCGACGAGGAACGAGAACGAGAACTGCATTTCCGGCCGCCCGTAACGTGCACAGAAGCTGTTCGCGAGCAGGAAGATGTCCTCCTTGCGCTCGCGCAACGGCGGCAGACGTACGACGTGCTCGTTGAGGCGCGCGAGGAGGTCGCCGCGGAATTTCCCCTCCTTCACGTACTGGTAAAGATCGCGATGCGTCGCGCACACCACGCGAATGTCGACCAGCTCCGGCGTCGTCGCGCCGAGCGGGAAGACCTCGCGCGACTGCAGCACGCGCAGCAGCTTCGCCTGAGCGTCGAGCGGCATGTCGCCGATCTCGTCGAGGAACAGCGTGCCGTTGTCGGCGAGCTTGATGAGACCGGGCTTGTCGCGGTCCGCGCCGGAGAACGCGCCGCGCCGGTATCCGAACAGCTCGCTCTCGAGGAGGTTCTGCGGGATCGCCGCACAGTTGATCGCCTGCAGCGTGCCCTTGCGACCGGAGAAGCGATGGATGCCGCGCGCGACGACCTCCTTGCCGGTGCCGGTCTCGCCGAGCACGACCGCGGAGAGCTCGGTCGGCGCGATGCGCTCGATGTCGGCGGCGATCTGGTCCATCTGCGCGCCGCCGACGAGCTCGGTGAACTGCTTCGCCTTGCGATCGCCGGAGACGTTGCCGTCGATGCGATAGGCGACGCATTTCTCGGCGCCGGTCTCGACGAACTTGAACATCGCGTCGCCCACGCGGATCTCGTGGCTCGGCTCGAGCTCGACCTCGGTCACGTACGAGCCGTCGACCATCGTGCCGTTGCGGCTCCCGAGGTCCTGGAGCATCCAGCGCGTGTCCTTCGCGTAGATGCGCGCGTGCTCTCGGCTCACGGCCTGCTCCGGCACGCAGATCAGGTTCGACGGATCGCGGCCGATCGTGAGCTCGGGGGAGACGAAGACGTACGCCGGCGAGAGCTGCTCGAAGTTCGGCGCGTAGAGGAGCACGAGACCGGCGCGGTCCTTCGCCGACGGCGTCGAGTCGCGCGGATCGGGGCCGTCAGTACCGTCGTTGTAGCTCGACGAAACGCCGGTCCGGTGCCTGCTCATCGAGGTTCGGAGCGTATCACTGCTTCGTCGACGTCGAGGCGGTCGCAGATCTCGGCGAGGACCTCATCGGTCCGGGCGCGCAGATCGTCGAGCGAACCGCTATTTTCGATCACGAAATCCGCGACCTTCACCTTCTCGGCGAGCGGCATCTGCGCGCGGATCCGGGCGCGCACGTCGGCCTCGGTTGCCGCATCACGGACGCCGGCGCGCGCGACCTGTACCTCCTCCGGAGCGGAGACCACGACGAGCGGACGGAACGCGTCGGCGACGCCGTTCTCCACGATCAGCGCAGCCTCGTAGCAGGCGAGGGGATGCCCTTCGTCGCGCAGCTCCGAGGCGCGCTTGAAGGTCAGCATCGTGACGATCGGGTGGACGATGGCGTTGAGCGCCTTTCGCTTCGCGTCGTCGGTGAAGACCTCGGTGGCGAGCTTCTTCCGATCGAGCGAGCCGTCGGGCGCGAGCATCTCCGCGCCGAACGTCTTCACGACCTCGGCGAGCCCGCTCGAGCCCTTCGCGACGGCGTCGCGCGCGAGCTGGTCGGCGTCGATCACCGGAACGCCGCGCTCGCGCAGGCGCGCAGCGACGGCGCTCTTCCCCGACGCGATGCCGCCCGTGAGTCCGAAGAGGTGCACGCCGCCGATGGTAGACGAGACCGCACAAAACGAAGCGAGGGATGCTGCCTGGGCAGCATCCCTCGCGTCTGCCCCCGCACGAGCGTGCGAAAGGCTAGGTGGCTCAGCCGCCGTCGCCGCCGTCGCCCGCGCCGCCGTCCTTGCAGTTGTCCTTCGGCGTCGCCGTGTCCGGGCCCGCCGGGGTCTTCGGCGCGCCGACGCGCTTCGCCGTGAACCCGAGGCCGATCGAGATCGCGTCGCAGGGGACGCCGGGCTTGTTCGTGCCGTCGTGGAGGATGTCGCTCGCGCCGATGATCGTCGTCTTGAGCGTGTCGAGCAGGTTGCCGTCGCACACGTTGAACGAGCCGGCGACCTTCTCGATGCCGCTGACGAGCTCGGTCGTCGTGATGACGCCGGCGATCGTTCCGTTCGTGAGGTCGTTCGGGCTCTTGTGATCGAACGTGACGATCGCGTTGTGGATGTTCAGGCTGAGCGTCTGGCCCTGCAGGACGAGGCTCAGGCCGATCTCCGCGCCGCCGGAGCCGTTGACGAACGTGCCGTTCGTGATGAACGCGTCCGAGAGCTGCACGGGCTGCACGTCGCTGCGGTACGGCCAGTCGAGCGCCGGGTTGCCGAAGTCGGGCTTCGTTCCCGCGGGGAAGCTGCCGCCGACCTGGATCTGTCCGGAGAGGCCCGTGTTCGTCTGGGCTGCGTCGTCCGTGAGGCCGTTGACGGTCAGGAGGACCGTGAAGCTGCCGCCCGCGATCGCGTCGGTGAGGGACTTCGAGGGCTCCGCGAGGAGGCCCGTGATGAACGTGAGGATGGTGTGGCCGAACGCGTTGTCGATGCCGTTGTTGCCATCGAGCTGACGCGCGCCGGTGCCGCCGGCCTGACGCTGGCAGACGTCCGTCGACTTGTCGTCGGTGACGAGCTTGTCGATGTTGTAGCCGTACGCCTTCCACGCGTCCTTGACCGGCGCGTGCGCGCGGTCCTTCTCGCCGAGGAAGAGCTCGTTGATCGCGAAGGTCTTCGCCTCGCCACCCGCCGCTGCGGGTGCTTCGGGCTTCGACGGCGGCTGGCCGACCGCCGCGCCTCCGCCGGTGCCGCCGCTGCTGCTTCCGCTGTCGGAGCTACCGCAGCCCTGCGACGCGATCATCCCGGCGGCGCCCAAGCCCACGGCAAGCAAAGAGAGAGATTTGAAAAGCTTCATAGGTGATGCCTCCTCGAGAAGTCCGACTGCGAGTTGCGATGCAAGCAGCGGCGAACGCTGACCCCACGTTTGCCCGTGCCGCGCCCCGGGAGTTGGATTCCGACGGAACGTCGGAGCCCGAGGGGCCGCGCATGCTAACGAGGAGATGGTTTCCGGCGCAAGCTAGAGTTTTCGAAGCAAAGCAGAAGTCGGCGCGTTCCGACGAAGGCTTGTTCGAAGGCGAGGCCAATGAGACGTAACGAGGCGTAACGAGACGTCGCCGTTGCGTTCCACGCCGCCCGTCGGTCCTCCGCGCCTTCCCGCGCGCCGGCACGCCTGCTAACCGATCCCCGCGAAATGGCCGACTTCGTCCACCTTCACGTCCACTCGCAGTACTCGATGCTGGATGGCGCGGTGAAGGTGAAGGACCTGGTCAAGCAGGTCCAGAAGCAGGGCATGAGCGCCGTGGCCCTGACCGACCACGGCAACATGTTCGGCGCCATCACCTTCTACAAGGCGGCGAAGGAGCTGGGCGTGAAGGCGATCCTCGGCGCCGAGCTCGAGGTCGTCGTCGGCAGCCACGGCCACCACCTCCCGCTGCTCGCCGCCACGGAGGAGGGCTACAAGAACCTCGTCTGGCTGGTGTCACGCGGCTACGTCGAGCCCGATCCGGCGGGCCCCGCCGGCGTGCCGTGCGTCTCGCTGAGTGCGCTCGAGGGCCGCACGAAGGGCCTCGTCGCGATGACCGGCTGCATGGGCGGGATGGTCTCGCAGCGCATCCTCGAGGAGGGCGTCGAGGCCGGCGCGAAGACGCTCGGCACGTTGAAGGAGATGTTCGAGCCCGGCTCGCTCTACGTCGAGCTGCAGGACCACGGCCTGCCGGAGCAGCCGATCCTGCGGGGCCTGCTCGTCGATCTCGCGAGGCGCTTCGACCTGCCGCTCGTGGCGACGAACGACGTCCACTACGGCGCGAAGGACGATGCCGAGGCGCATCTCTACCTCGGTTGTATCAAGAGCGGCCGCTCCTACGAGGAGTCGAAGGAGCGCGGGCACGGCTCGCGCGAGATGTACCTGAAGACCGCCGACGAGATGACGCGGCTCTTCGCCGACGTCCCGGAGGCGATCACGAACACGCTCGCCGTCAGCGAGAAGTGTCAGCTCAAGCTGAAGCTCGGCAACCCGATGCTTCCGAGCTTCGGCGTCCCGAACGGCAAGGACGAGCCGACGTACTTCCGCGAGGTCTCGATCGAGGGCCTCGAGCGCCGCTTCCGCGAGTTCGCCGCGATCGGCAAGAAGGTCGACGAGGAGGCCTATCGCAAGCGCCTCGCGATGGAGATGGACGTCATCTGCGGGATGAAGTTCCCCGGATACTTCCTCATCGTCTGGGACTTCATTCGCTTCGGTAAGGAGAACGGCGTCCCCGTCGGACCGGGCCGCGGCTCCGGCGCCGGCTCGCTCGTCGCGTATGCGCTGCGCATCACCGACCTCGATCCGATCCCGTACAACCTGCTGTTCGAGCGCTTCCTGAATCCGGAGCGCGTGAGCATGCCGGACTTCGACGTCGACTTCTGCATGGACCGCCGCGAGCGCGTCATCGAGTACGTGCAGAAGAAGTACGGCGAGACGAGCGTCGGGCAGATCGCCACGTTCGCCGAGCTCAAGGCGAAGAGCGTCATCAAGGACGTCGCGCGCGCGCTCCAGATCTCGCCCATCGAGGCGCAGCAGATCGCGAGCCTCATCCCCAACAAGACGCCCGCCGAGACGTACACGATCACCGAGAGCCTCGAGATCGAGCCGAAGCTCAAGGCGCGCTACGAGACCGAGCCCCGCATCAAGGAGCTGCTCACGCAGGCCATCAAGCTCGAAGGCCTCACGCGCCATGCCGGCAAGCACGCCGCCGGCATCGTGATCAGCGAAGGTCCTTTGTGGGATCTCGTCCCGGTCTTCAAGGACGGCAAGACCGAAGGCTTCATCACTCAATATTACAAGGACGACGTCGAGCAGGCCGGCCTCGTCAAGTTCGACTTCCTCGGCCTCAAGACGCTCACCGTCGTCGACATCGCGGTGCGTCTCATCCGCGCGCGCCCCGATCTGCAGCAGGTCGAGAAGCCCTTCGACATCGACAAGATCCCGCTGGACGACAAGGCGAGCTACCAGCTCATGGCGTCCGGCGAGACCAAGGGCGTCTTCCAGCTCGAGTCGAGCGGCATGCAGCAGCTCTTCAAGGACCTCGTGCCGGGCGTGTTCGAAGACGTCGTCGCCGCCGTCGCGCTCTACCGCCCGGGTCCGCTCGGCAGCGGCATGGTGAAGGACTTCGTCGACTGCAAGCACGGTCGCAAGCCGATCGCGAAGATGCACGACAAGGTCGATTTCATCCTCGAGCCGACCTACGGCGTCATCGTCTACCAAGAGCAGGTCATGCAGGTGGCGCAGGCGCTCTCGGGCTACTCGCTCGGCGGCGCAGACTTGTTGCGACGCGCCATGGGCAAGAAGAAGCCCGAGGAAATGGCGAAGCAGAAGTCGACGTTCGTCGACGGCGCGAAGGGCCAAGGCGTCGACGAAGCCGACGCGGATCGCATCTTCGGCCTGCTCGAATTCTTCGCGGGCTACGGCTTCAATAAATGCGTGATTGGCAGCACGACGATCGTCGACGCTGTCACGGGTGAGCGCACGACCGTGCAGGAGCTCTTCGAGACGCGCCGTCCGTGTACAGTGCACGCACTGGGCGACGATGGAAAGCTACGCGAGCGTGCCGTCACCGACGTCATGCGCAACGGGCGCAAGAAGGTCTACGAGCTGCGAACGGCGCAAGGCAAGCGCATCACCGCGACGGGGAATCATCCGTTCCGCACGCTCGACGGCTGGACGAACCTCGAGGATCTGAAGGTCGGCGATCGCATCGCTGCGCCGCGGGCGCTTCGGGTGCGGGAAGGGGAGCACTGGCCCGAGCACGAGGTCGTCGCGCTGGCGGGCCTCCTCTCCGAGGGCAACACCTGCCATCC
>JAQBQJ010000284.1 GCA_028287065.1 Labilithrix sp.
TACGCGAAGACCGGCCAGCTCGCGCTCGCGTGGCGGAATTTCAGGCAAGTCGAGGTCCTCGCCGGAGCCGCGGGAAAGAAGGAGCGCGCTGCGGCGGCGCGCGCGAAGCTCGACGAGCTCCGGTCGCGTGTCGGTCATGTCACGCTGCGCGTGGACGACCCGAACGCCGTCACCGTACGCATCGACGGCGAAGTCGTTCCGCCCGAGGAGCTGGCGTTCGTGCCGCTCGACCCCGGCATCCACAAAATCGAGGTCGCCGCCGCGGTGCGGAAGCCCTTCGAGGACACGGTCACGATCACGAGCGAAGGCGAGGAGCACGAGGTCGTCGTGCCCGCGCTCTCTCCGTTCGAGACGAGGACCGAGATCCGCACCGTGACCGAGGAGTCGAACACGCGTCGCACGCTCGGATACGTCCTCGGCGCCGTCGGCCTCGCCGGCGTCGCGACCGCGACGGTCACGGGCATCCTGATCCTCTCCGACAAGTCGACCGCCGACGACCGCTGCAAGCCGGACTGCGTGACGGCGAGCGGCGAGGTCGACACCAAGGGCGCCGACGCGGTGCAGCGCGGGCGGACGCTGCTGCCGATCAACGTCGTTGCGTGGGTCGTAGCCGCAGCCGGTCTCGGCGCGGGCGGGTTCTTCCTGCTCACGTCCCGAAGGTCGCCGAAGGCCGCGCAGACGACGCTGATCCCGGTCTTCGACGCGCACGGCGGCTCCACGGTGCTGACCACCACGTTCTGACGCGACGACGGACCTTCGTCATCGACGGACGTCCGTCACCCGTAACGGCGTCGAAAAGGGCGGAATTTCGGAGGCACGCCTCGTGCTCGGGGAGTGCGCCGGAGGGTCCGCTCGCATGTCCACGCAGCTCGCTTCTCGCGTTCGCGCCGCTCTCGGCGTCCTCGTCGTCGCCCCGCTCCTCGCCCTCGGCGGCTGCGCCGGGGTCGAGTCGAGCCGCGGCGCGTCCGTCGACTTCGCGGTAGGGTCGGCGTCGGCGTCGGCGCCGGCATCCATCCGGGTGGTCCGCTTCAGGATCCTCACCCATCGCGTGAACCTCCAGGAGCCCGTCATCCTCGGCACGTTGGCCGGTCCCGAGGGAACGCCCGGCGAGGTCACGATCACCGTCGCGCTTCGCGGGCACGAGGGCGTGACGTTCGCGGTCGATCCCGTGTCACTCGACGCGCGTACGGCAAAGCTCTACGCCTATCCGCCGCGCGAGGCGCCGACCTCGGCGCCCGCCGTTGCACCCGCCGAGTCGCGCGTCAGCCTCGAAGGCGGCCTGTCGCTGGCGTGCTGGACCGACCAGGAAAGCGGCCGCGTGCTCGCGCAGGTCCACGATGCGGACGGCTCCGCGCGCGGAGCGCCCGTCTCCGTCGATGTGCCGGGAATGGCGGGGTTCGGAGCGCCCCGCGCCATGAGCTCCGACGGCCGACATGTCGTCGTGACGTTCTTCGCGAGCGACGAGGTCGGCTTCGCTCTCGTCGCAGCGTCCCTCGAAGCGGTACGGTGACGGGATGGGGGTACTTGGCATCGTGCTTCCCGCGATCATGCTCGTCGCGCCCGCCTTCGCAGCGGCCGCCTGCTCGCCGGCGATCCCGCCCTCCACCATCGGCATGCCCGCGCCGAAGCTCGCCTTCGCCTACGCCGGCGGCGGTGAGCATCGCAGCGAGAGCACGAACGGGAACGTCGTCGTCCTCGCGTTCTTCACCGTGTGGTGCCCGTCGTCGGCGGCGATGCTCCGCGCGCTCGAGGACATCCGCGTCCGCGCGAAGGACGCTCGCGGGCTCACGATCGTCGCCATCGACGAGGGCGATCGACCCGAGGACGTGACGGCGTTCGGCGAGAAGCTCGGCGTCAATCTGCGGCTCGGGCTCGACAAGGGCGGCGTCGCGGCGAACCAGATGGGGCTCGTGACCGTGCCGTCCGTGCTCGTGATCGACCGAGCCGGCGTCGTGCGTCACGTGCACTCCGGATTCCACGGCAGCGACGACCTCGAGGCGATCGAGCGCGAGGTCACCGCCCTCGTCGGCCACGCCTACGACGCGGACGATTGACGTCCTTCGCTCACGCCGCGAGCGCGATCTTCACGAAGTCCGCGCTCGGCCGCGCGAAGTGGTAGCCCTGCAGGAGGTCGCATCCGAGCTCGGTGAGCTTCGAGAGCTCGTGGATCGTCTCGACGCCCTCGGCGACGAGCTTCATGCCGTTGTCGCGGCACGCGGTCACCATCGAGCCAACGAGGCTCTGGCGGAGCGGCGACGACGCGAGGTCGCGCGTGAGGCTCATGTCGAGCTTCACGAAGTCCGGCTCGAGCATCGCGATGCTGCTGAGACCCGCGTACCCGGCGCCGAGGTCGTCGATCGCGAGCCGGAACCCGAGCGAGCGCAGCCGTCGCATGCGCGCAGCGATGTCTCCCACCTCGTCGATCGCGCCGCGCTCGGTGATCTCGAGGACCACATTGTCTGCATACGAGGCGAGCGGGCTCGACGACGAGAACAGCTCCGCGTCGAACAGGTCCTGCGCGTGCACGTTCACGAAGAGCGCCGCGCCACGCGGGATGTTCGCAGCCGCATCGGCACACAGCTCACGGACCGCGCGACCGAGCTCGGGCATACGGCCCGACTTCTCCGCATACTCGATGAGCGGCATCGGGGTCTGGAACCCCGGCTCGCGGCTCCGCATCAGCGCCTCGTAGGCGATCGGCCCGCGCGTCGAGACCGACACGATCGGCTGGAACGCCATCCAGAGCGAGCCGAGCGCGCGGTCGAAGCCCGCTGCGAGCTGCGGATCCGAGGCGACCTCGCGCGGGCGGCGCGGCGCCGATTGCGCCTTCGCGACCGCGCGGAGCAGCGCCTCGCGGTCGATCGGCTTCGTCAGGTACTGCACCGCTCCGAGCGCGACCGCGTCCTGCGCGGTCTCGAGCGAAGGCGCACCCGTCATGAGGATGACGGGCATGTCGCAACCGTAGCTGCGGAGCACGCCGAGCAACTCCGTGCCGGTCATGCCGGGCATCTGGATGTCGGATAGGACGAGGTCGAAGCCTCCCGCCATCGCCTCGCGCGCCGCATGCTGCGCGTCGTTGGCCTTGGTGACGGTGTAACCGCCCGCCACGAGGATGCGCTCGATGGCGCGCATCACGAGCTTGTCGTCGTCGACGAGAAGGACGTCCGATTGTTTCTGTCGCGGGTGAAGGTGACTCGGAGGCTTCGTGCTGTCCATCTCGGGAGGTACGTACGGCGCACCCGAGTCGCCTCTGAAGGGGTGGCGGCGCTAAGGGACGTCTTTTTTCGCCGCCGCGGCGAGGTCCTTGGCCCAGCGGCGGAGGCGGTCCTCGTCCGGTCCCTCGAGCATGATGCGGAGCTTCGGCTCGGTGCCGCTCCACCGAACGAGCACGCGACCGTCCGCGCCGAGCGCGTCCTTCACCTTCGCGGTGCCGAGCGACAGGTTGCGCATCTGCTCGAGCGGCTGGCGCGCGCTGAGCGTCACGTTCTCGAGGACCTGCGGTACGCGCTCCATGGCCTCCTTCGCGAGCTCCGAGAGCGGACGGCCCGTGCGCACCATGATGGCGAGGACCTGCAGCGCCGCGACGATGCCGTCGCCGGTCGACGCATGATCGAGGAAGATCAGATGCCCCGACTGCTCGCCGCCCAGGTTGAAGCCGCCGCTGCGCATCGCCTCGACGACGTAGCGATCGCCGACCTGCGTGCGCACGAGCTTCCCGCCGCGGTGCTGCATCGCGCGCTCGAGGCCGAGGTTCGACATGACCGTCGCGACGAGCGTGCGCTTCGCGAGCTGGCCGTCGTCCATCATGCGCGAGGCGCACATCGCCATGACCACGTCGCCGTCGACGATCTGGCCCTTCTCGTCGATCACGATGAGGCGATCGGCGTCGCCGTCGAGCGCGATGCCCATCTGCGCGCCGCGCTTGACCACCTCGGCGCGGACGTTGTCGGGCGCGAGCGCGCCGGCGTCCTTGTTGATGTTCGTGCCGGTGGGCTTCACGCCGATCGACGTGACGTTCGCGCCGAGCTCGCTGAAGACGAGCGGCGCGACCTTGTACGCTGCGCCGTGCGCGCCGTCGACGACGACGCGGACGTTGTCGAGCGAGAGCCCGCGCGGGAACGTCGCCTTCGCGAAGACGACGTAACGTCCACCGGCGTCGTCGAGGCGCGAGGCCTTGCCGATTCCGGGACCGGTCGGACGCGGTCCGAGGAGCGTATCGTTCGCCATCAGCCGCTCGATCTCGGCCTCGATCTCGTCCGCGAGCTTGAAGCCGTCGTCGCCGAAGATCTTGATGCCGTTGTCCTGATACGGGTTGTGGCTCGCGCTGATCACGATGCCCGCGTCGGCGCGCATGCTGACGGTGAGCTGGGCGACCGCGGGCGTCGGGATCGGGCCGCACAGGATGACGCGCGCGCCCATCGAGCAGATGCCCGCGGCGATCGCCTGCTCGATCATGTAGCCGGAGAGGCGCGTGTCCTTGCCGATGAGGATGCGCGGCGTATGCGCCTTGTTGCGGCCGGCGACGTGGGCCACGGCCTTGCCGAGCGCGAGCGCGAGCTCCGGCGTCATCGGCGGCTCGTTCGCGGTGCCGCGGATACCGTCCGTGCCGAAGAGATGGCGCTCGTGGGTGCGCGCGGCGGGTTTCGCGACGGCCGTCTTTCCGTTCGTCTTGCCGTTCGCCTTCGCCTTCGCGGCGCCGGTCTTCTTCGTGGTCGTAGCGACGTCTGCCATGGTCGTTCCTAGTCCCTGAAATTGACGAACTTGAGCTCGATGTCCAGATCGAGCCCGCGCACGAGCTGGATGGCCTTCTGCAGGTCGTCCTTGTTCTTCCCCGTGACGCGCACCTGCGCGTCCTGGATCTGTCCCTGCACCTTGAGCTTTGCTTCCTTCAGCGCAGAGACGATCTTCCGCGCCGGCTCGGCCTCGATGCCTTCCTTCACCTTGATCAGGATCGAGGCGCCGCCCTTCGGGGTGGGCTTCGGGTCCTCGACGTCGAAGAACTTCAAGCTCACCTTGCGCTTGATGACCTTCTCCTGGAACACGACGAGCGCCGCGTTCGCGCGGTCCTCGCTGGACGAGCGGATCGTGATCCCCGCCTCGCTCTTCTCGAGCTCGGTCCCGGTGTCCTTGAAGTCGAAGCGCTGGGCCAGCTCCTTCTGGGCCTGGTTCAGCGCGTTGTCGACCTCGTTCCACTGGACCTTCGAGACGATGTCGAAGCTCGCCATGGCGGCGACGATATCAGATTCCGGGTGCCCTTCGGGCCGTCGGCCGGCTGCGCCGGACGCGGCGGATCTCAGAGGCTTACGGGCGGGTCTTCCGGTAGCGAGAGCAGCTGCGCCCGAGCTTCGCCCACGAGGTAGAGCGAGCCGCACACGACGATCGGCGCGCTCCCGTTCACGAGCGCACGCGCATGGGCGAGCGCGGACGGGAGCGAGGCGGCCACGTGCCCCGGCGCGTGCGCGGCGAGGAGCGCCGGATCGGTCGCCGCGCGGCCCCGCGGCGCGACGTAGATGCGCGGGCAGGGGAGCGACGCGAGCACGTCGAGCATCTCGCTCCATGCCTTGTCGGCGAGCGCACCGAACACGATCGCGCCCGGCGCCGCCGGCTCCGCGCGATCGGCGAGCGCGAGCACGAGCGAACGTGCGCCGTCCGGGTTGTGCGCGCCGTCGAGGATCCACGAGCCACGCAGCGGACCGTTCTTCAGATCGATCGGCTCGAAGCGACCCGGCCAGCTCGTGCGCGCGAGGCCCTCGCGGCGCGCGGCCTCCGGGATCCCGAGCTCGCGTGCGATCCGCGATGCGATGCGCGCGTTGTCGTGTTGATACGTGCCGCCCAGCGCGAGCTCGATGGCGTCGCGCGTGACCGCGTCGGGATCGTCGCCCATCACGATCGGCAGCGCGCCCGCGCCGAGCGCGACCTCGAGGGCCGCGGCGCGGACCTCCGGCGCCATGGGGCCGAGGACCATCGGCACGCCGCTCTTCGCGATGCCGGCCTTCTCGCGGGCGATCTCCTCGAGGGTGTTGCCGAGGCGGTCCATGTGATCGAACGCGACGCGCGTGATCGCCGCGACGCGCGGACGCGGCACCACGTTCGTGGCGTCGAGCCTGCCGCCGATGCCGACCTCGATCACGGCGAGATCGACGCGATGCTCGCGGAACGCGAGGAAGGCGGCGAGCGTGGCGGTCTCGAAGAACGAGAGCTCCGGGCCGATCGCGAGGGCGCGCTCGAGCACGTCCGCCAGGGCTTCGTCGGACAACGGCTCGCCGTCGATCCGGATCCGCTCGGCGAAGCGACACAGATGAGGAGACGTGTAGAGACCGGTCTTCTTGCCGGCCGCGCGGGCCATCGACTCGACCATCGCGCACGTCGAGCCCTTGCCGTTCGTGCCGGCGACGTGGACGACGTCGAACGAGCGCTCCGGGTTCCCGGCATTCGTGCATGCTGCACGCATCGCGTCGAGGCCGAGGCGCATGCCGAGCGGGACGCGCGCGTAGAGCGCCTCGAGCGCGGAGCCGAGGCGCGCAGTCGTGAGCGCGCTGCGCTTGGATGCAGCATGCATGCGCGAGGCGCTCGCCGGCGACGTCGTCACACGTCCCTCATCCGGTGGCACCGTGCTGAGGCGAGAGGTGCCTCACGATGGTCGCGAGCTCGCGCTTCATCTCGAGGCGGCTCGTGATGCGGTCGATCATGCCGTGCTCGAGGAGGAACTCGCTGCGCTGGAAGCCTTCGGGGAGCTTCTGGCGGATGGTCGTCTCGATGACGCGAGGTCCGGCGAAGCCGACGAGCGCCTCGGGCTCGGCGATGTTCACGTCGCCGAGGAACGCGAAGCTCGCAGCGACGCCGCCCGTCGTGGGATGGAGGAGCACGCTGAGGAACGGCACGTTCGCGTCGCGCAGCCGCTCGCGCGCGGCGACGGTCTTCGCCATCTGCATGAGGCTGAGGATCCCCTCCTGCATGCGCGCGCCGCCGGACGCCTGGAGGAGGACGACGGGGAGGCGCTGCTCGGCGCCGCGCTCGAAGAGGCGCGCGATCTTCTCGCCGACGACCGAGCCCATCGAGCCGCCCATGAAGTTGAAGATGAAGGCGCCGTAGGCGATCGGGATGCCCTCGATGGTGCCCTTGCCGGTCTCGATGGCCTCCTTCGAACGCGTCGCCTTCTGCGAGGCGGCGATGCGATCGGGATAGGCCTTGCCGTCGGTGAACCCGAGCGGATCGGAGGGCTCGAGATGGGCGTCCCACTCGTCGAGCTTGCCCTCGTCGAGGATCAGCTCGCGCCAGCCGGCAGCGCCGAGCTTGTGATGGCGACCGCACTGCGGGCAGACCTCGTAGTTCTGCTCGAGGGCCTCGGCGGTGAGGGTCTCGCTGCAGCCGTCACACTTGCGGAAGACGCCCTTGCCGAAGCTGGTCTTCTCGCTGGCGTCGAGGGAAGCAGGCTTTTTGTCGGGCCACGGCATGGAGGAGTCCGCCATTTAGCATCGATCGGCCCGAGGTACAGCGCCGGAGCCGCCTTTGCGGGTCGATCCCCTCAATGGGGGAGGGCATCGCTCCGCGGCCCGGGCGGCGCGTGCGCGTCGGGCGAACGGCGATCAATGGAGAATCGAGTAGACCGTCGCGAGCGCGTCGGTGTCGTTGGTCGTGCCGCCCGCGACATAGAAGTACGCGCTCTCCGCCGCCGCGCCGTACCGGCCGAGCGGGGTGGCGAGGTTCGCCGATGCGTTCGACCAGTTGGCGAACGAGATCGAGGTCGCCGTGACCGCGGCTTGCGACGACTGGTCGACGGTCGCCGAGCCGCCGAAGAGCGCGTAGCCGTAGCCGCTCGAGATGAGGAGCTGGATGCCGTCGCGCTGGTTCGCGAACCCACCGCCGGAGGCGGCGCCGCCGTTCGGGTTGGCCCACGCGCCGAGCACGCCGGTCGCGCCCACGAGCGTGGCCTCGACGGTGTTGGCGCCCGTGTTGATGCCCTTGCCGCCGGCCGCGACGAGGAACGCGGTGTTGGCCGTGGCGTTTGCGGTGAAGCTCGGCGGACCGTTCTTCGCCGTCATGACCGCGAGGCCATGGCGCATGCGAGGCCGGCTCAGCGGAGTGTTCGCCACGAACGCGCCGAGCGTCGCGCCGTCCGCCGAGATCGAGCTCTTCTCCGTGCAGTCCATGATGCCGAGCGTCGCGACGCACGTTCCCCAGCCGCCCGCGACCTCGACGAAGAGCGCGCCCGTCGGATCGGGCACGATGGCGGCGGCGGTGTCGAGACGCGCCTTGAAGAGCGCCTGCCCGGCGTCGATCCACGGTCCGGTCTCGCCGAAGACGAGCGGCGTGATCGTGCCCGGCGCATCCGCGCCGGTGTCCGTGTACGTGAGCGTGCCCGGCGGGATGTTGTCCTTCAGCAGGACCTCTGCGCCCGACGCGCCGTCGGCGGCCTTCGTGCGGTAGACGCGGTAGTGGTCGACGGTCCCGTCCGCGGGCGCGGCCCAGGTCAGCGCGACCGAGCCCGTCGCCGCGAGCGTGGCGACCGCTTCGTCGGACGGGAGCGTCTCGCCGGCGGTCGCGGGGACGGCGGACGTGAGGACCGCCGCGACCTTGTAATAGAACGTGCCCTTCGGCAGCGTGCCGGTGGCGAGCACGTTCGGGTCCGTGATCTTCGGCGCGCCGCCGAGGTCGAGGATCTTCGCGCGTTCGATCGTCGAGAGCGCGGTGCCTGCGGGCGTCGCGCCGCCGGTGCCGCCCTTCGTGCTCGTTCCGCCGATCGCATAGACGTAGCTGCCTTGGCGCACGACGGTGAGACCCGAGCGCGGCGTCGTCAGCTCGTTCCTGCCGATGGTCCACGTCCCGAGCTGACCGAAGCGATCGACGGGCGCGACCTCGATCGTCTTCAGCGCCGTGCCGTCCGCGGCCTCGCCGCCCACCGCGTAGAGGAAGCGCCGCGCGTCGTCGATCCGTCCGGCGACGACCCCGAGCGAGCGACGACCGGTATTCAGCGCCGGGCCCGCCTTCCATCCGCCCGTCGGGTTGCCCGTCGGGTTGCTGACCACGAACGAGGCGTAGTCGCCGAACGTGCCGGCGGTCGTGTTCTTCACGCGTACGAGGTACGCGCCGACCGCGAGCGCCTTGCTGTTGATCGTGCCCGTCATCGTGTAGCTCGGGCTCCCGCCGCACGCCGCGTCGGCGGCGTTGAGCACCGTCGGCGTGACGTTCACCTGGAGGGTCTCGACGAGCGTCGCGCTGACGGTCGCGAGCTTGGCCGTTCCGTCGGTGGCGAAGTTGCAGCCGGTGATCGTCACCGCGACGTCGTTCTGCGTCGTCCCGCTCTCGGGCGACACCGTGAGGACGACGGGCGCGGGATCGGCGACCACCTTGAACGAGCCGGCGAGCACCGCGGCGCAGTCGCCAGGGTTGACGACGACGACGTCGTACGTCCCCGCCGCGACGCCGGACGGCACGGTCCCGCTGACGCTCGTGCTCGAGAGGAACGCGACGCTCGTGAGCGGCGTCAGCGTCGCGCCGCTCTTCAGGTAGAGCTTCGGCGTCGCGAGGAAGCCGCTGCCGCTGACGGTGAGCGTGGTCTTGTCGGTCGTCACGCCGAACTTCGGCGTGATGGAGGTCGCGGCGACGGTGCCGCCGTCGCATGCGCCGCCGTCGAGGTTCATGCCGACGTTGGCGTCGGCGGCATCGGCCGCGTCGGGCATCGACGTGTCCGGCACCGACGTGTCGGGCGTCGACGTGTCGGGCGCGCTCGTGTCGAACGTGGGCGCGTCGTTGCCGGCATCCGCTTCCTCGACGAGGTCTCCGCCGGAGTCGTCGCCCCCACATGCGATGGCGAAGACACCGGCGGCAGCGAGGAAGGCGAGGATGCCAAGCGTGCGACGAGAACCGATCATGATGACGTCACCTCCGAGGAAGCTCTCGTCAGTGGGTGCCGCGCCACACCGAAAGGCAGGCACGCTCGCGCGAGAATTTTCGAGTGGTCGGCGCGGTGTTCGTGGTCAGTCCCGCGACCGGTCGCTCGCGAGGCGCGCGAGCGCTTCCCCCTCGATGCGCACCGTCAGCCACTCGCGGAGCACCTTCGCGCCGAGGCCTTCGTAGAAGGCGATCGCCGGCTCGTTCCAGTCGAGCACCTGCCACACGAAGCGGCGGCACTCCTTGGCGACGGCCTCGCGCGCGAGCGCCTTCATGAGCGCGATGCCGGCGCCCTTGCCGCGATGGGCAGGCTGCACGAACAGGTCCTCGAGATAGAGGCACCTCCGGCCGACCCAGGTCGAGTACGTGAAGAAGTAGAAGGCGAAGCCGATCACGGCTCCCGCCTCCTCGGCCACCAGCACCTCGAAGGCGGGGGTCTCGCCGAAGCCGTCGCGCACGAAATCCGCCTCCGTCGCGATCACGGCATCGGGCTCGCGCTCGTACGCGGCGAGCTCCTTGACCAGGGCGAGGATCGCAGGAACGTCCGTTGGGACAGCCTTCCGGATGACGAGCATGCGTAGAGAGTAGTAGCTTCGAGACCATGGAGCTTCCGCCGCTTTACGCCCTCGGCTTCGCCGTCGGCACGACGCTCGTGCTGCTCGCGGTCTTCCGCATCGGCCGCCGGCTGATCGCGCCGGACACGAGCGTCGGGAAGAGCTTCGCCGAGGCGAATGCCGCGCGCCATCTGCTCGACGTCGGACAGGTGCTCGGCGTCTTCATGGTCGCCGCCGCTGCCGTGAAGAACTGCGTTCGCGGCGAGGACGTCGTGCAAGACATCCTCGCGGCCGCCGAGTTCGGCGTGCTCGGCCTCGTGCTCGTCGCGGTGATGGGACGGCTCGGCACGCAGCTCCTCCTCCGCTCGCGCCTTCCCGCCGAGGTCGCGCGAGGGAACGTCGCCGCGGGGCTCGCCGCCGGCTCGCATTACGTCGCGACCGGCATCGTCGCCGCGCATGCCATCGCAGGCAGCAGGCTGCGCGACGTCGGTCTCTCGCTCTTCTTCTTCGCGCTCGCGATGGTGGCGCTCTGGGCCTTCGTGACGATGTTCCGCGCGCTCACGACGTACGACGACGCCGAGCAGATCCAGGGTGAGAACCTCGCCGCCGCGATCAGCTACGCGGGCGTGTCGATCGCGGTCGCGATCATCGTCGGCTGCGCGCTCGACGGCGACTTCGTGAGCTGGGACGTGTCGCTCAAGGGCTTCGGCGCGATCCTGCTTCTCGCGCTCGCGCTGTATCCCGTGCGCCAGCTCTTCGTGCAGACGCTCTTGCTCGGCGCGCCGTTCGCGCTGCGCGGCGGCCGTCTCGACACGGGCATCGGCACCGAGCGCAACGAGGGCATCGGCGCGCTCGAGGCGGTCAGCTACATCGCGACGGCACTGTCGGTGGCGCGTTTGCTGTGACGGCGTACGAAGCGTTCGCGCGGCGCATCAGCGCGAGCGGCATCGTCACCGACCCGTGGGTCTTCGGCGAGCCGCGCTTCCGTGAGGAGCCCGTGATCGTTCCGTCGGCGCAGGCGCGCGAGATGTACCGCGTGGCCGAGAGCGTCGCCGAGGTCTACAACGAGCTCTGTCTGATGGTGGCGGACGAGCCCGACGTCCTCGATTCGTTCTTCGGTTTATCGCCCTATCAAAAGGCGATGTGGATGGCGTCGCAGCCGCTGTGGCACGTGCTCGCGCGCGCCGACGTGTTCGTCACCGACGAAGGGCTGCAGATCGCCGAGCTCAACTGCGACACGCCGACCGGAGAGGCGGAGGCGATCGTGCTCGGCCCGCTGGTCGCGCGCGCGGGTACGGCGGATCCGAACCAGAAGCTCGCGCAGCGTTTCGGCGACGTGACGGAGCTGCTCGCGACCACGATGCTCGGCAAGGACGCGCCGCGACGCGCGGGCATCGTGTACCCGACCGAGCTGCCCGAGGACCTCTCGCTCGTGCGCCTCTACAAGAAGACGTTCGAGGAGCGCGGCTGGGAGATCGTCCTCGGCTCGCCGTTCAACCTGACGCACGACGATCGCGGTCTCGTCTTGTTCGACGAGCCGATCTCGCTCGTGCTGCGTCACTACAAGACGGACTGGTGGGGCGAGCGTCAGAGCGCATGGGACGACGAGGAGCTGCTCGACCCGCAGCCGCTCGAGGAGTCGCTCGAGGCGGTGCTCGCCGCGATGCTCGAGGGGCAGGTCGCGGTGGTGAACCCGTTCGGCGCGGTCGTCCCGCAGAACAAGCGCGCGATGGCCTTCATGTGGGAGCAGATCCATCGCTTCTCGCGGCGATCGCAGGAGACGATCCGCGCGCACGTGCCGGTGACGCGCCGGCTCGAGGCCGTGCACCGCGAGCAGCTCGTGGCGCAGAAGGACGACTGGGTCCTGAAGAGCGACTACGGCGCGGAGGGCGACGAGGTCGTCATCGGCCGCCTCGCGACGCCCGAGGTGTGGAAGGAGTCGCTCGTGCATGCGCGGCGAGGCCGCTGGGTGGTGCAGCGCTACTTTCATGCGCGCGAAGGCGCCGGCGGCGAGACGATCAACTACGGCGTGTTCCTGCTGGCGGGCGAAGCGGCCGGCCTGTATGCGCGCGTGCAGGTGGGCGCGACAGACGACCGCGCGCTGAGCGCACCGGTGCTGATCGCGGGGTAATCGCGACCGGCGAGGCCCTACGAGACGCGAGATTGAAAGAGAAGCGCGGAAGCGCGGAACGGTCAGGCGCTATTCGGCCGGTGCGTCCTGGGCCGCGGGTGCGCTGTCGGCGGGCTCCGCGTCCTTCTCGCCCGCTTCTTCGCCTTCGCCCGCGTCGCCGCCGCCGTCGGGTTCGCCCGCGCCCGCTTCGCCAGGCGCTTCGCACGTCCCGCGGCCCGCCGCGGCCGCGATCGCCGCGATGCACGCGCTGTCGTTCGCTTCGACCTCCGACGCGATCGTCGGCAAGGGAGGGCACATCGTCGACACGTACAGGTCGTCGCCGACCGTGAAGCACGTCGCCGGGCACAGCGAGCTCGCGCCGGAGCCGCTCACCCTCTCGATCGGCGCGTACGCGTGCACGCAGTCGGCCGTGGGATCGTATTTCTGTGCAGTATACACGTACGACTCGATCCGCAGGCACGACGCGGCGAATGCCGCAGCGAAGGTCGACGCGAGCACGGACGCGACCGCAGCGGCACGTCGGAGGAGGCAAGGGGGCGCGATCATCAGAACGTGACCCCCCCCGATGCGAGGAACGTCCGTCCGCTCTGAGGCATCGTCGACTGGCGGAACTCGGTGCTGACCGGCACGGACCAGCGCGTGTCGAACGCGTTGTACACACCGAACGCATACGAGAGCCCCCACCGCGCCTCCACACCGGAGAGCACGATGTCCCAGAGGAGCGCGGCCGGCGTGTCGCGCTGCGCGGGCTCGCCCTCGCCCTCGCGATCGTTGCGGTCCGGGCGCGGGCCCTCGAGGGTGATGCGGTTCATCAGCATCAGCGCGCGTCCGAGGATCGGGACGCCGCCCTTGAGCGACGCGAGGTGATTCGGCGAGTTCGGCACCTCGCGGAGGTTCGTCGCGCGCTTGAACGCGAGGAAGTCGCCGAGCGATCCCGAGCGGAGATAGCGCGACTTCTGGAACGAGTACGAGACGCTGACCATCCAGCCCTCTTTCCACTCGCGACGGAGCTCCGCCTCGCCGCCTAACGTGCCGACCGGCGCGTCCGTGTTCGCGTACGCGTACACCGGGTTCGCCAGCGTCGACCCGGGCAGATCGCGCAGCGCGATGAGGTTTTCGATGTAGTTTGCATACGTCGACAACGTGCCGACGAGGGTCCGCGAGAAGCGATGGCTGTACTCGACCTCGGCCGAGTAGAGGTTCTCGGGCTTGAGGCCGCTGCTCTGGCGCTGCCCGCCGCCCGACAGGTTGAACAGCTCGTAGATGCTCGGCGCGCGGAATGCCTTGCCGGCGAGGATCTTGATGTTGCCGCCTTCGTACGGCTTCAGGATGACGGCGCCTCGCGGGTTGAGCGACGAGCCGAACGTCGAATACGAGTCGAAGCGCGCACCGCCGGAGATCTTCAACGCCGGGGTGGGCGACACGTCGGCGATGCCGTATCCGGCGACGAGCGTGAAGGGATGATCGTCGTCGAGCTGCGTTCCGGTCTCGTCGGCGCCGGTCTCGTGCGCCTTCAGGTGGTCCTGGAATTCGCCGCCGACCGTGAAGCGCACCAGCGACGTCGGCTTCCACACGACGCGTTGCTCGGCGCCGACCCAGAAGCCGTCGAACGAGTCGTGCTCCACGCCTCCGTCGACGGGCGTGCGCGCGAATGCGCTTCGATACGTGTAGAGGTTGGCGTGGGCCCGCGTGAGCGACTCGAGCTGGTCGCCGATCTTCGGCTCGAGCTTCGCCTCGACGAACGCGCGCGTGTCGGCCTGGTGCGTGCGTGCGTCGCCGAACAGCGCCGTGAACTGTCCGCCGGGGAGCTGCTTGTCGTGATGGTTCAGGTGCCACTGAAGGGACAAGGCCTTCCACCACACGCGACCCGAGAGCGTCCCGGACTGGAATCCGTCGACGCCGCGCGCGGTGCCGTTCACCGACGGAGGCCCGTCCGGAACGTACTCGGCGACGAAGATGTCGCGACCCTGGCCGCGCCCCGCGGCGACCGACGCCCACACGCCGGAGTCCTTCGTGAAGTGCTGGGTGACGCGAGCTCGCGCGCGAGCGACGCCGTCCTCGACGACGGAGACGCCGACCTCGCGCCCGTCCGGCGCGTCGGCGCCGGTCATGACGAGGTTGACGACGCCGGAGAATGCGCCCGTTCCGTAGAGGATCGAGCCTGGACCTCGCACCACCTCGATGCGATCGACGTCTTCGAGATCGGTGCGGAGGTCGTAGCCGACGTACGAAGACCAGAGCCAGTTGTCGTTCGTCGGCTGTCCGTCGATGAGGACGAGCACGCGGTTGCCGTAGTCGCCGGGGCGAGCGAACCCGCGGAAGCCGACCGACTTGTAGCCGCGATCGTCGGAGACGAACGTGCCGCGGACCCCGCGCAGCGCCTCGGCGACGGTCGGATAGCGCATGGCGCGGAGCTCCGGCGACGTGATCAGCGAGACCGATGCGGGCGCGTCCTCGATCGACTCCGCGACGCGCGATGCGGCCTCGACCGAGTCGTTGCCGACGAGCTGCAGATCGAGCTGCGTCTGAGCGTTCGCGACCATCTCGACGCGGCGGAGCACCGGCTTGAAGCCGCGCAGCGTCACGCGCACGTCGTGGAGGCCGACGGCGACGGGCAGCACGGCAGGCGTGAAGCCCGCGGTCTTGCCGTCGATCTCGATGACGGCATCGCGCTCGTCCGAGTTGACGACGAGAGAGCCCGTCTCCGCCTCGAGCTCCGCGCGCAGGTTGGTGACGGCGTTCGCCTTGACCTGGACGCCGACGCGCGTCGTACGCGAGCCCGGCTTCGAAAAGACGAGCGTGTGCTGGCCGGGCGTGACCGGCACGTCGCACGGCGCGGTGCACACGACCGGCGCATCGTCCGCGTCGACGCGCACCGTCGCTCCGTCTGCGCCGGCCACGCGAACGGTGCCGACCACGCGTGTGAGCTTCAGCGCGACGGCCTTCTCGGTGCCGACGCGGACCTCGAACGGCTGCGAGGTCGCTTCGTCGTAGCCTTGCAGCTCGGCGATCACCGTGTACGTGCCGGGCACGAGCGCCAGCGTCTGCGGCGTGGTCCCGCGATCGCCGAGGTCCTTGCGATTCAGGTACACGAGCGCGCCGGGCGGATCCGTCTCCACCTTGAGGAGCGCGACGCTCGACCCGATGCGCTGGAGCGCCTCGCGGATGCGCGCCTTCACCGACGCGTCCGTCTCGCCGTCGAGCGAGCGCTGGTAGTAGCGATAGGCGTCCGCGAACTGGTGCAGGTGCTCGTACGTCCGCGCGATGTTGAACATCACGTTGCGGTTGCGGACCAGCCGGTTCGACGCGAGGAAGTGCGCGAGCGCTCCCTTCCAGTCCTTGTCCTGGTAGCGCTCGGCGCCGAGCGTGAAGAGGTGATCGGCCTCGTCGGCCACGTCGTCGGCGTGCGCGGCTCGCGGCGCGGCCGTGACGAGCACGAGGAGCACGGCGATGAGGATCGCCGCCTTCGCGAACAGCGAACGCGTGCTGTCGTGCAACCGCAATCTTCCTCGTGCGCTCTCGAAACGCGCGTCAGCGTTTCAGTCGAATGTCCATGCCGGGCCCGTTTGCCGTCGCCGCGGCCGTCGCCGTCGGCTTGGCAGGAGGCGTCCCGGCGGCTTGAAGGGCCGGTTTTCCTCCGCTCGGTGGCCGCGACTTTACGGCCGACGACCCTTCGGGAGCAAGGGGGCTTGGGGCGAGCGACACGACGGAACGCACATTGTCGTCCGAAGGCCCTTGGACGAGGCGCGAGGGCGTGAAGCCGTCCTTCATCACCACGAAGGTGCGCGGCGACGACGCGACGGCCGCGCGGTCGATCGCGACCTTCACCGGCGTCACGCCGACGACGCTCTCGCCCTCGGTCACGATCGCGCCCGGCGGGGCCGAGTCGATCGTGAGCGTGAACGCGGCGCCGCTCGGAGACGTCACGGCGGTCTCGGACGGCCCCGCGCTGCCCGCGGTTCCCATGCTGCCCGTAGCCGCCGCCGTGGCCGTGCCCTGGGCAGCGGTCGTCGACGTCTCGCCGTGCGTGCGCGTCCAGTACACGCCGACGAGCAGGATCGCGAGGGCGAGCCCGATCGCGATCGCGATCCCGGTCGATCGCGCCGACGTGCCCGCGGGCGGAGGCGGCGGATGCGTCGGCGACGCCATGGGCCGCGGCGTCATCTGCGCGTAGCCCGGGATGGGGTGCACGACCGTGTGCGGCACGCGGAGCTGCTCGCCGCTGTACGCGAGCGAAGCGCCCTGCGCACCCTGCGCGAGCGAGGGCACGGAGCCCGTGACCGGCGGCAGCTGCGGTCCGCTTCCGGTTTGATACGGATAGCCCCCGGTGCCTCCGAAGCTGTGCGGTCCGCTCGAGTTGCCGCGCCGCATGCTGTGCGGAGTACCGAAGACGTCCTCCTCGCACGCCATCATGTGCGCGTGGAGCTGCTCCATCGTCGGGCGATCCTCGGGACGCCGCGCGAGGAGGTGCATGACGAGCGTCTCGAGGCTGTCGGGGATCTGCACGTCCGGCGCGACCTCGCGGATCCGCGGCACGTCGCGCGCGAGCTTGGCGACCATGAACTCCGACATGGTCGACCCGACGAACGGCAGCCGCCCCGCGAGGGCCTGGAAGAGGATCGTGCCGAGCGCGTAGAAGTCGCTCGCGGGAAACGCGTTGCCCTCGAACTGCTCGGGAGCCATGTAACGAGGCGTGCCCACGAAGACGCCGTCCTGCGTGAGGTCCTGTCCGCCGTCCGCACGGCCGAGCACCTTGCCGATGCCGAAGTCGACGAGCTTCACGATCTCGCTGCCGTCGCCCTCGGGCACGAGGATGATGTTCGACGGCTTGAGGTCGCGGTGGATGACGCCGCGCTTGTGCGCCTCGCGGAGCCCGCGGACGATCTGGCGACCGAGGATGAGCGCCTCGCCCGCCTCGAGCCTCCCGCGGTTCTTCAGGCGATACGTGAGCGTCTCGCCGGCGAGGAACTCCATCGCGATGAAGTACTGCTCGACGTGCGAGCCCTCGACCCGCCCGTAGTCGAACAGCGTGACCACGTTCGGGTGTTGCAGCTTGGCGAGGATGCTCGCCTCCTGGAGGAAGCGCTTCAGGAACTGCGACTCGTGCTCGTGATCGCCGTCGCCCTGGACGACCTTGAGCGCGACCGGTCGCTCGAGCGGGACCTGCGTGGCGTAGTAGATGCGACCCATGCCGCCACGCGCGATGGCGGAGTGCACGCGGTACTTGCCGTTGACGACCGTGCCGACGAGCGGATCGCGGCGGGAATCACTGGCGCCCTCCGCCGGATCCTCGGCCGTCTCTGTCTCCCCGCCAGCCATGAAACCCTGCTTGGAAGCGTATCACGCGTCAGGGACGACGCATCTGCCGGCGGATCTGCTCCAGGAAATCGGCCTCGAAGACGCCGTCGACCCGTACCGAGTACCGAAACCACGGGTCGGCATGGACGCCGTGCCAATCCATGTCGTTGAACCAGTAGATCGGGGCGTCGACGAGGACCTCGCTCGAACGGTCCGCCCCGTCCGGCGCCGCGACGTAGAAGCGCTTGTGGCGGTCGGCCGCGCCGGCCGCGCGACGGCTGGGCTCGAAGCTGATGGACTGGGCGACGGCGAGGGCCTTGCCGGGCTCGCTGTCGCGGTGCGCCGGCGCGTGGTCGTTGGCGAGCAGCCCGAAGATCACGACGCGCCCGATCTCGACGAACGGCAACGACTCGACGAAGGCCACGGTCTTCGGAAAGACCTCGCGCGCCTCGTCCGAGAAGTCCTTGCCCTCGCCGGAGTGCTTGTCCTCCCAGCGGTCGTTCTCGAGCAGGTGGTAGCAGACCTTCCACGGGAAATAGACGCCGTACCGGTGCTCGAGGAGCTGCATCTGCGCGCGCGTGAACGGCCGGTCGGTCTCGTCGCCGAACGTGAGGTCGGGGTCGCGCGGATCGAGGTCGGGCCCGTCGCCGAGCGCGACGAGCTCCGCGATCTCGTCGGGCGACATCGCGCGGATGGCGTGCATCGCGTCGCGATACGGATCCTTCTCGACCCACGGCGCGGTCACGCCCATCCACTTGAGCGTGCCGCCGGTGTACGAGGTCTCGACGACCGCGAGGCCTCGCGTGATCTCTCGGTGGAGGTCGTCGAAGCTGCTCGTGTCGACGAGCTCCGAGAGATCGGCGTACGGCTTGCCGAAGATGCCGGCGAGCCGAGCGGGCCGCGCGCGCTCAGCGGTTCGCACGAGCCGCGACGGCGCGACCATCTTCGCGAACGCCGCGGCGCCCTCCTCGACATCCGTGTATTGCGCAGGCATCGGACGCGACGACAGCCCGCGCTCCTGCCGCTCGCACGCGACGGCGTCCTCGTCGTAGACGCGCGACCAGAACGCGAGGACGTCGTCGAGCGCGGCGTCCGGCGCGTCCTCGTGCACGTAGGTCGAGGCGACGACCTTCGTCCGCCCCGGCCCGTCGGCGTAGAGCAGGAACGTGAGGAGGTAATCGGGCTGCAGGCTCGTGAGCAGGTTGGGAAAGCGCATGGCGTCGTGCACCACGCGTCGATCCTCCTCGGGCACGAGGAAGGGGCGCTCGTTGCGGCGGCCGGAGAGCGACACGGTCTCGGCGCCGTCGACGAGGGGCATGATCCCGCCGAGCCACGGCTCGCCGTCTCTTCCTTCGGGCATCCAGGTCTCGGCGCGCCCGGACGGCGTGAGCGCCTCGAGCGCGGGATGCACGCTGGCGAAGTGGAGCGACTCCTGGAAGTTCTCGACCACGATCGTCCAGCGCGCCTCGACGTCGTACGCGACGCGCCGCGCGCGCTTCAGATGCGCGAGGTCGGCGCGCGCGAGCCATGGCGGCGTCTCGCCGAGCGCATCGGCGAGCGGCGGCGCCTTCTCGTCGAGCGTGACGAACACGAACCCGAGCGCGGTCTCGACGCGCACGGGCGCGAGGTCACTCACGGCCTCGCAGGCGGTGCCGTCGAGCTCGAACCGGAAGTTGTGGTACGGGCAAGTGAAGCGCGCGGCCTGGCCCTCGTCCGTGACGAGGAACGCGGTCCCGCGATGCGTGCAGACTGCATGGAAGGCGCGCAGCGAGAGGTCGGGCTG
>JAQBQJ010000561.1 GCA_028287065.1 Labilithrix sp.
AGGCGAGGAGCGAGACGAGAGCGGGCACGGGCACGGGCACGGGTCAGAGCGCACACGCTCCGATCAAGATCTCCGCGCCGACTGGAGCGCTCGAGGAGCGCGTGCCCTTCGCCGGAGTGAGGCGGAAGATCGCCCAGAAGATGGCCCAGTCGGTGCACACCGCGGCGCACTTCACGTTCGTCGAGGAATGCGACTGCACGCGCATCAAGGAGCTCCGCAAGCGACTGCAGCCGAGCGCGCAGGCGCAGGGCGTGAAGCTCACGTTCCTGCCCTTCATCGTGAAGGCGGTCGTCGCGGCGCTGAAGAAGCGCCCGATCCTCAACAGCGCGCTCGACGAGACGACGAACGAGCTCGTCTATCGCAAGTACTACAACATCGGGATCGCAGCCTCGACCGACGCCGGGCTCATCGTCCCCGTCGTGAAGGACGCCGACCGCCGCTCCCTCCTCGACATCGCGCGCGAGATCGAGCGCGTCGCCACGGACGCGAAGAACGGCAAGTCGAAGATGGAGGACCTCCAGGGGTCCACCTTCACGATCACGTCGCTCGGCGCGGACGGCGGCCTGTTCGCCACGCCCATCATCAATTTCCCCGAGGTCGGCATCCTCGGCGTCCATCAGATCAAGCAGAAGCCCGTCGTGAAGGACGGACAGATCGTCATCGGCGACGTGATGCTCCTGTCGCTCTCGTTCGACCATCGCATCGTCGACGGTCACGTCGGCGCGGCGTTCGCCTACGACATCATCCACTACCTCGAAGACCCGGACCGCCTGTTCCTCGAAATGGCGTGAAGTCGATCCCACGCGCCGATCGCGGTACCCTTCGGGGCATGCGCGGCGCGAGGGGGCTCATCGGCGTTCTCGCGGCGTGCTCGGCGCTCGCGGTCGGGAGCGCGCCTTCGATCGCGCAGGCCGAGGAGCCGCCGTCGGCGGATCGTCTGAAGGCCGCCGCCGAGGAGTACGACCGCGGTCGACGCGCGTTCCTCGCCGACGACTTCGAGACCGCCGCCGTGCACTTCGAGAACGCGTTCCGCGACGCTCCGCGCGCCGAGACGATGCGCCTCGCGATCCGAGCACGTCGCAAGGCAAAGCAGCTCGCCCGCGCGGCGACGCTCGCCGCGATCGCGCAGCAGCGTTATCCCGGCGATCCGCCGACGGCGCAGCTCGCGAAGGAGACGCTCGACGAAGCAGGCCCTGCGCTCCACGAGTACCTCGTCGACTGCATGGCGGACTGCGCGATCACCGCCGACGGTCGCGTGGTCTCGCAGTCGGACGCGCAGAAGCACCGCATCTTCCTCGAGCCCGGACCGCACGAGCTCGGCGTGAGCTTCAAGGAAGGCGGCGTCGCGCGGCACATCGATGCGAAGAAGGGCGGCAAGGACACGCTCGCGTTCGAGGCTCCGCCGCCGCCCCCGCACGCGCCGCCGCCCGCGGCCTCGACGGCGCCGACCGTCACGACGGTGCCCGTCGTCGTCTCGCCGCCGCCGAGCACGAAGCCGTTCGGGCCCGTCGTCTTCTTCGTCGCGCTCGGCGTGACCGCCGCAGTAGGTGCAGGCACGGTGCTGTCGGGTATCGACGCGAAGAACAACCCCGGCGTCGACGCAGTGCGCCGTGCTTGCGCGGGGAAGGACGAGAGCTGCCCCGAGTACCAGGACGGAAAGTCGGCCGAGACACGCACGAACGTGCTGCTCGGCGTGACCATCGGGGCGGCCGCGATCACCGGCGTCATCGGGCTCTTCTTCACGCAATGGTCGCGCTCGCCCGTCATGGTCGGCGCCGCGCCGCTCCCCGACGGTGGAAGCATCGGAGCGACTGGACGGTTCTAGAGGCGTGGGTCTGGATCGCCGGAGACCCACCTTGTCGCACGTGATGTCGCCCGCGACGGGAAAGAGTGGTTCAATCCATCTCTAGGGGGAGGAACGTCCTGACCAAGCTGCTCGCGAAAGACGGAGAAGGCGAACGCCTCGACCGCTTCGAGCTCATCGCCGAGCTCGCGAGCGGCGGCATGGCGACCGTCTTCCTCGCGCGTCTCTCGGGGGTCGCAGGCTTCCAGCGCCTCGTCGCGATCAAGCGACTGCATCCGCATCTCGCGCGTGAGCCGGAGTTCGTCGAGATGTTCCTCGACGAAGCGCGCCTTGCGGCACGCATCCATCATCCGAACGTCGTGCCCATCCAGGAGGTCGGAGAGAGCGACTCCGGGTACTACCTCGTCATGGACTACATCGAGGGCGACACGCTCGCGCGCGTCCTCGCGAAGGCCGCGAAGTCCTCGAGCACCGTCCCGTACGGCGTCACGATCCGCGTGCTCCTCGACGTGCTCGCAGGTCTGCATGCCGCGCACGAGATGAAGGACGACCACGGCGAGCCGCTGCACATCGTGCACCGGGACGTGTCGCCGCAGAACATCCTCGTCGGTGTCGACGGCGTCGCGCGGGTCGTCGACTTCGGCGTGGCGCGTGCCGCGTCGCGCCTCTCGACGACGCGCTCCGGTCAGCTCAAGGGCAAGCTCGCGTACATGGCTCCAGAGCAGGCGCGCGGCGCGCCCGTCGATCGACGCGCCGATCTCTTCGCATGCGGAATCGTGCTGTGGGAGGCGCTCGCCACGAAGCGTCTCTTCAAGGGCGACGGTGAGGCCGAGACGCTGAACCGCGTGCTCTACGATCCGATCGCGCCGCCGAGCAGCGTACGTAGCGACGTGCCGATCGCGCTCGAGGCGGTCTGCATGAAGGCGCTCTCGCGCGACGTCGACCAGCGCTACGCGAACGCGCAGGAGTTCGGCGATGCGCTCGAGAAGGCCGCGCGTGCGCTCGACAGCGTCGGCTCGGTGCGCGACGTCGCCCAGTGCCTGCAAGAGGTCATCGGCACCGATCTCACGCAGCAGCGCGAAGCGGTGCGTGCATGGCTGGCGCGCAGCGAGCCGAGCGACAGCGCCGCTCGCACCGGACCTCGCTCGAAGCCGGTCCTCGATTCGATCGTGACGCGCGTCGATGGAGGCTCCGAGCCGTCCGCGAGCCGTCGCGAAGGCTCTTCGGCGTCGCGACGCGGGAGCATGCCTGCGCGCGACGAGGCCGCGGATGCGGCTCGGCTACGCTCGCATCGACCGTCGCCGCTCGTCGATCGCGGCGCCGTCACGGGCGCGGCGCCCGTCGAAGGCGTGTCGGCAGGTCCCGCATCCGCGCCGCCGGAGAAGGTCTCGAGCGTTTCGTCGGCGGTCATCCAGGTGCCGGCGTCCGGGCCTGTGTCGACGGGAGCGCCCGCGCCGTCTCGTGCACGCACGGGCGGGAGGATCGCGATCGCGCTCGTGGCGGCGGTGGTGCTCGTCGGCGTCGGAGCGTGGGGGGCGAAGAGTCTGGGCGGGCGCGAGGGGGCGGCCGCGGGCGCGGGGACGGCGGCAACGGCGGCGACCGCTCCTGCCACGACGGCGACCGTGCCGAGCGCTGCGGGATCGGGATCGGCCACGGTCACGGCCACGGCCACGGCCACGGCGAGTCCGGAGGCGAGCACGGTGGCTTCTGCGGCCGCGAGCGCAACGAGCACGAGCACGAGCACGAGGCCGACGCGGCCCTCGGTTCGACCCGCGGCGTCGGCGCGACCGAACGGGAAGCCCGCTGGCGTGCCCGACGAGCTCAACAACAATCCCTACCGCTGACGCGCACGGCGACACGCATGCTCCGGAAGCTCGGTGCGCCGCTCCTCGTCCTCGCAGGCGTCGCGCCGATCGCCGCGGCCTGCCACGCGACGCGCGCCGGTGAGCTCGAGCCGCGCTACGTCGCCGTCCACAACACGCTCGCGGCGATGGGGCTCGCAGAGGTCGGTCCGATCCAGCAAGGCTCGCTCGCCGAAGGACGCGACGCGCGTCTCCGCCTCGATCTCGGCGCGCAGTGCACGACGATCGTCGCGATCGGCGGCCCCGGCGTACGCGATCTCGACGTCGCGCTGCTCGATCCCGACGACAAGCCCGTCGCGCACGACACGACGACGGAGCCGCAAGCGACCCTCCGCGCATGCCCCGAATCGGCGGGCCGCTACACGCTCGTCGTGAAGATGGCGGCGGGCGCCGGCGAGTTCATGGCCGCGACCTGGACCGGCGGCGCCGGAGCGCCGCCGGCCTCGGGGACCGCGGCGCCCTCCGCGCTCGCGGCGGCCGGCACCGGCACCTGCGAGTCGCCGCTCCTGCTCGGTCCCGGCGCGACCACCGGCAACACACGCCGCGGAGAGGCCGAGCAAGCCGGCGGATGCGCGAGCTCGGAGTCGAAGGAGCTCGTCTACAAGCTCGACATCACCCGACGGCAGCGCGTGACCATCGAGGTCGATCCGCAGTTCGACTCCGTCCTCTACGTCCGCAAGGACGAGTGCGCCGAGGCCGAGTCCGAGGTGGCGTGCAACGACGACGCGACCGCCGGCTCCGGAAAACGCGGCCCTTCGTCACGCGGCTCGCGCATCGACGAGGTCTTCGAGCCCGGCACGTACTACGTGTTCGTCGACGGCTACGGCTCGGAGGCCGGGCCGTTCCGCATGAACGTCCAGACCGCCGACGTGCCGACGCTCGCCGACGCATGTCGTCAGATGCGGCCGCTCGGCTCCGCGAAGATCGCCGGCACGCTCACCGGCGCGTTCGATCACGCGCATGCCTCGTGCGGCGCCGACGCGAAGGGTCCGGACGCGATCCATCGCTTCGACGTCGGCACGCGCGCACGCGTACGCATCACCGAGCACTCGGCGGACTTCACGCCCGCATTGCACGTGCGCAAGCAGTGCGCCGACGAGCACAGCGAGATCGCCTGCGCGGACTCGGCCTTGAAGAGCGACGAAGCCGTATGGTCGGGCCTCCTCGATCCCGGCACGTACACGCTCTTCGCAGACTCGGCGGACAAGGACGCCCGCGGCAGTTACACGATCGACACCGAGCTCGGCCCCGAGGCCGGCTCCGGCGTCCGCGGCGACAGCTGCGGCGACGCGACGGTGATCTCGCTGAACGAGAAGAACGTCGAGGGCGACACGTTCCTCGCGAAGGACGACATCGCCGGCAAGTGCGGAGGGCAGGGCGCGCCCGACGTCGTGTACCGCTTCGAGCTCACGCGGCGCTCGCGCGTGACGGCGCAAATACCGTCACAAGAAGGCAATCATGTCTTCGTGCTCACGCGGAGCTGTGCCGATCGCTCCGCGGAGCTCGCATGCGGGCCGGTGATCGACGAGATGCTCGCGCCGGGCGTGTACTACCTCGGTGTCGACGGCGCCGCCGCCGATGCGCTCGGCCGGTTCGCATTCAACTTCCTCGCGCGCGACGTCACGGGGCAGGAGAGCGCGTGTCGCTCGGTGCCGACCCTCGTCGACGGAAAGACCGTGACCGCGTCGACGGCCGGCGCCGGCGATCGCTTCACGACCTCGTGCGGAGGCCGCGAGGATTCGCAGTCGAGCCCGGATCGCGTCCACAAATTCGTGCTCGGCTCACGCGCTCGCGTGCGGCTGCTGCTCTCCACGCCCGCGTGGGACGGCGTGCTCGCGGTCCGAAAGAGCTGCATGGACGCGCCGGGCTCGAGCGCTGGCGGCACGCGCCTCGAGGCGGCGTGCAACAACGACTTCCAGGACTCGCACCACGCGAAGATCGAAGCCACGCTCGACGCGGGAACCTACTGGGTCGTGGTCGACGGTCACCAGGCGAAGAACGAGGGCGCGTACACGCTCGAGTACCGGGTCTTGAAGTAGAGAGACGTCTACGCGCGGGCGTTACGCGTGCATCTTCTTCGCGTAGCTGTATGCCGTGTACGCCGCGATGATGTGGAAGATCCAGCCGAGGGTGCCGGCCGAGAACAGCCAGAGCCCAGGCGTCACGATGAACCAGAAGATTCCTCGCAGGAACGCGCCGTTGTAGATCTGCCCGACGCCCGGGATGAAGAACGACAGGACGGCAGAGACACCGGGGTTGGGAAGTGACTTGCTCACGAAGCGGCAAGATGCGCTCGCGCTGCCCCCTGCGCAAGTGGCGTACCTCCAGGAATCGCTCCTCAGCTGGTACGAGGCGTGCCGGCGCGACCTTCCGTGGCGCAGGACCCGCGATCCGTACGAGATCTGGGTCAGCGAGATCATGCTCCAGCAGACGCGCGTCGAGACGGTGATCCCGTACTACGAGCGCTTCTTGAGCCGATTTCCGACCGCGCTCGCGCTCGCCGAAGCTCCGCCGGACGACGTGCTCGCGGCATGGAGCGGCCTCGGCTACTACCGCCGCGCTCGATTGCTCCTCGAAGGGGCGCGCGTGGTCGCAGCCAAGGGCGGCGTGGTGCCCGGCGATCGCGACGGGCTCCTCGAGGTGCCCGGGATCGGGCGCTACACCGCGGGCGCGATCGCGAGCATCGCGTTCGGGCAGCCGGTCGGGCTCGTCGACGGAAACGTCGCGCGGGTCCTCGCGAGGCTCTTCGCGATCGAAGACGACATGCGCAAGCGAGGCATGCGCGTCGCCGAGGTCGTGGCCGACGCCCTCGTCGCGAAGCACGACCCGGGCGCATGGAACCAGGCGCTCATGGAGCTCGGCGCGACCGTGTGCACGCCGCGCTCGCCATCCTGCGACAAGTGCCCCGTCGCCTCGCAGTGCCGCGCGCTCGCGGAAGGCCGCGTGGCCGAGCTGCCGGTGCTCTCGGAGAAGAAGGCGCCGCTCGCGCGACGCGTGCAGGCCATCGTCGCGAAGCGCGCGGGCGACGGAGCGATCCTCCTCGCGCGTCGTCGTCCGGATCTGCTCTTCGGCGGCATGTGGGAGCCGCCCTCGATCGAAGGCGCGCCGAAGATGCGCGCGCAGCTCACGGCATGGCTCCCGGTCGGCAAGCTCGTGCGCGCCGGCTCCGTGGAGCACGTCCTGTCGCACCGCAAGCTCACCGTCGACATCCTGCGGACCGATCTCGTGGGCGCCGTGCGTGCGAAGGACGTCCCGGAGAGCGCGGGCTACGACGCCGTCCGCGTGGTCCCGACCGCGGATCTCTCCACGCTGGGCATCTCGACGCTGACCCGAAAAATCCTGGCTGCCGCTCGTACGCCCTAAACACGCGCTCTCTCGGGTATCGTAGCGATCGTGCCGACGAAATTCACCGGTAGCTACGACGACGACGGCGTCTCGTCGGAGCGCGAGTCGACCATGCTGCGCGCAGCCATGGCGGCGGACGTCGCGGCCCGTGCGAGTCAGACGTCGGTCGACGACGAGGAGCCTGCGCGCGTGCTCGTCGCGGACGACGACGCGGCGACCCGCGATCTGATCGCGACCACGCTGCGCGCGAGCGGCTACGAGGTCGAGACCGTCGCCGATGGGCAGGAAGCCATCGCCCGGTTCGCGCGTGGTGGCCTCGACGTGGTGCTCCTCGACGCCGTCATGCCCCGCGTGAGCGGCGTCGACGCATGCCGGACCATCAAGGGCCTGCGCGGCGAGGACTTCGTGCCCGTTGCTCTCGTGTTCGCGAAGACGGACCCACGGAGCCGCGTCGAGGCGCTCAAGATCGGCGCGGACGCCTACGTCTGCAAGCCGTTCGAGCAGACCGAGCTGCTCCTGTGCGTCTCGTCGGCGCTGCGCGTGAAGCGCGCACACGATCGCATGCGCGCCGCGCGGCAGAAGCTCGAACGACTGCGCACGCTCGACGAGCTCACCGGCGCGCACTCGTTCCTGTACCTGCACGAGCGACTGACGGCCGAGTTCGCGCGCGCGGAGAAGCACGCCGAGCCGCTCGCATGCTGCATCATCGACGTCGATCGCCTCAAGGTCCACAACGAGCGAGGCGGGCGTTCGCTCGGCGACACCGTGTTGCGCGGCGTGGCGGACGTCATCAAGAAGTCGGTCCGCGACACCGACGTGGTCGCGCGCTACGGTGGTGACGAGTTCTTCGTCATGCTGCCTGCGACGCATTTCGCGGGCTCGCTGGTGGTCGCCTCGCGCATCTGGCGCGACATCGCGCAGAAGGCGTTCGGCACGACCGAGGCCGAGGTCAACGTGACGGCTTCGCTCGGCGTCGCGCTCTTCCCGAGCCGCGACGTCCGAACGAAGGACGCCCTCCTGTCCGCGCTCGAGGCCGCGCTGCTCGAGGCGAAGCGGCGCGGCGGAAATCGGCTCTGCGTGTTCCAGCAGGAAGGCTTCATCTACACCCCGACCGGCGAGGACGGGACGGCATAGCCTCCACCGGCGCTCGCGGCGTTAGCTTACGGAAGTGAACTCACTTGGTCACCCGCACAGCGGTTTGATAGTGTCGCGCAGCCGAGATGTCGCTGCTGCGCCGTACCCATCGACCGCGCGCCTTCGTGATGGCCGCGCTCGTCGCCGCCGTCTCCGGCGTGGGGGTTTCGTCGGCGCGTCCGGCCCGCGCCGGCGATCTCGATCTCGAGGACGACGAGCCGAAGGACAAGAAAGAGGTCCCCCAGAAGGGCGAGCCGGTGCTTCCGCTCGGGCCCATCGCGACCATCAAGCCTCACGCGTACACGCTCGCGGAGTGCCTGTCGCTGAGCGAGCGCAATCATCCGAACCTCTGGGCCGCCCGCGCGCGGCTCGCGTACGTCCACGGTCAGCTCGACGAAGCGAAGTACACGCCGTACTCGTACTGGTCGGCCAACGCGACGACGGGCCTCCTGCCGACGATCGGCGGAACGCCCTTCTACAATGCGGTGCCGCGCTCGGCGCTCAGCCAGGGGTTCGGCTCGGACTTCCAGCCGTTCCTCACGTTCGGTGTTCGCGGCACGATCCCGATCTACACGTTCGGCAAGATCGACTCGATCAAGCGCGCCGCCGAGGCGCAGGTCCGTTACAACGAGTGGGACCTCGAGAAGTACCGCGCGCAGGTGCGCGCCGACGTGCGCCGCGCGTACTACGGCCTCATGCTCGCGCGTGATGCGCTCTACATCGCCGACGACGTCCTCGGGAAGCTCAACAAGGCGATCGAGAGCGTCGTCGTGAAGCTCGAAGCGAACGACACGACGGTCGAAGAGGCCGATCGCCTGCGCCTCGAGATCTACCGCGACGAGCTGCTCGCGCGCATCGCCGAGGCGAAGAAGGGCGAGGCGTATGCGAGCGCCGCGCTCCGCTTCTTCACGGGCGTGCAGACCGCGTTCGACATCCCGGACGAGCCGCTCAAGCGCCCGGAGAACACGCTCGGCCCGGTGGTGCGGTATCTCACGGCGGCGCGGCTCTTCCGGCCCGACGTGAACCTCGCGCGCTCGGGCGTCGCGGCGCGGCGGGCGCAGCTCGATTTCGCGCGGGCGCAGCTCTTTCCGAACATCGGCATGGGCCTGGGGTTCTCGTATGCGATCGCGCCGAGCGCGACGACGCAGAACACGGCGTGGATCGGCGATCCGTTCAACGGCTTCGGCGCGGCGGTCGCGTTCGGCGTGGAGTGGGGCCTCGATCTGTTGCCGAAGAACGCGCGCGTGAACCAGGCCGAGTCGCAGCTCGAGGAGGCGCGCGCGCTGGAGCGGTATGCGCTCGGCGGCGTCGCCGTCGAGGTCGAGAACCAGTACGCGACGGTCGCGGAGGCGAAGGCGCGCGAGGAGAACTGGGACCGCGCCGAGCATCGCGCGAAGCACTGGATCTCGAGCGTGCAGGACGCGATCGACCTGGGCACGAAAGAGGAGCGCTACCTGATCGAGCCGCTTCGAGCGTACGTGTTCGCGCGCGCGAACCACGTCCAGGCGCTGATGGACTTCAACGTGGCGCTGAGCGAGCTCGCGCGCGTGACGGGCTGGGACGCGGCCGCCCCTCCGAGCTGAGAGTCTTCACCAGGGGCACGAAGCGAGAGCCAGCACCGCGAGGACGCGCGATTGGACGAGCTCGAAGTCGCGGAGCGCGAGCTGGGTCTCGGATTCGCGCAGCGACTGCGCGGCCGTGATCAGCTCGAGGCTCGTGCCGCGGCCTTCCTGGTACGCAAGACGCACGAGACGATCGGTCTCCACTGCCAGATCGCGTGCCGCGCCCGCGACGCGCCGGCGGTCCTCCGCGACGGTGACGCCGCGACGTGCCTGCACCACCTGGATCACCGCATTGCGCCGGCCTGCTTCGAGGTTCTGCGCCGCGATGTCCTCCTGCGCGCGCGCGTCGCGCAGGAGCCCGTAGCGCGCGCCGCCTTCCCACAGCGGCACGGAGAGCACCGCCTGGACGTTCCACGTCGTGTTCGGCGACGAGCCCGTGTCCGTCGTCGTCGTGGCGAGCCCCGACTGCAGGTTCACGAGCGGCGCGAACTGGTACTTCACGTCGTTCACGCCGCGATGGGCGACCTCGACGCGCGTGCGGAGCGCGGCGACGTCCGGCCGAGCGTCGACCGTCGCCGAGGGCTTGCACGTCGTGCGCGCGTCGTGCTCGAGGCCGCTGATGTCGACCGTGGGAGGCACGCCGACCTGCTCCGGGATGCCCAGCGCGAGCCCGAGCGCCTCGCGTGACTGCCGGAGCGTCTCGTCGCCGGCGACGAGCGTGGCGCGTGCGATCTCGACGTCCTGCCGCGCACGGACGACGTCGAGGCCCGTCGCGCCGCCGAGCGCCGTCTTCCGAACCGTGAGCTCCAGACGCGACAGCGCGTTGCTCAGGCCGACGCGATTGAGCTCGGCGATCCGCTCGGCCGTGACGACGCCGACGATTGCGTTCGCGACCGAGAGCGCGATCAGCCGCTTCGCGTCGTCGAACGAGAGGCGCGCTGCGTCCGAGGCGACGCGCGCGGTCCCGATGCCGTACCACGCGCGGAGGGCGAGGACCGGCTGCGTCGCGACGAGCTGCCCGGTGAGGTAGTCGCTCGGCGGCGTCTTGAACGTCTTGTACTGGATGTCGGTGATGCCGCCGGGGCCGAGACCGACGGCCTGGACGTTCTCCTTCGTGATGAGCTGATGCGTGAACGCCGCCGTGCCGTTGAGCGACGGGAGCGCGCCGGCGAGCGCGACGCGCTGCTGCGCCTCGGCGCGCTGCACCTGGGACGCCGCGATGCGGAGATCCGTCGAGAGGGCGCGCACGTGCGTGAGCGCCTGTTCCCACGTGGAGATCTCGACCTTCGCGCGCGGAACGGGCGCGAGCATCGGGTCGTCGACGGCCGGCAGCACGGGCACGTTCGCGCCCTGCGCGAACGCCGTGTTCGCGGCCAGGAACGTCGAGAGCAAGGAAGCGGCAAGGAGCCTTCGCATGGTGCGGGGCATTATGAACGAGCCCGCGAACCTATTCCGCCCTAAGCGGCGGAGCCCCGCAAGACCGGCGTTTCAGCCGCGCGTCGTGGCGTAGCGAGCGTCGCCGGGAATGATATCGAGCTTCGCGCGGAGCTCCGCGAAACGGCCGCGAAGCCGTGCGACCGCCACGCGGAAGGGCGCTGCCACCTCCGCATGCGAGAGCGGAACATGATCGACGTAGACGATCGCGTACGCGACCGCCGCGGCGAGCCCGGCGACGTCGTCCGTCTTGCGCTTCGGCGCGGGCGGCACCTTCGGGACCGTACGCGACGACGCGCGAGCCTGGCGGCGTGCGGGCGTCTTCGCCGCGGCTGCCTTCTTCGCCTGCGCTACCGCATCGCGCGCGAGCAAGAGCGCCCGTGCGCGCTGTCGCGAATCGAGCGGCAGATGAAGGAGCCCTTGCTCGAGCACGCGGGCGAGACGCCGATCGCTGGCTTCGCCGCCGATCGCGATCTTCTTGCGCTTCGCACCGGCCGCGCGCGCCGCTCCGGCTCGACATGCCTCGCGGTCGTCGCGATCGTGGCCAGACGGTGCGCCCTGATCGAGCCAGCGCAGGAGCGCCTCGAGCTCGCGTGAATCGAAGCGCTCGAGCGCGCGCTCGAGCACGCCGCGCGCCTCGCCTGTGTGCCCCGCACGCGCGAGCGCGTGCACGTACGAAGCAACGATCTCCGAGTTGTCCGCCTTCGCGCCGTACGCCGACCGCAGCCACGGAAGAGCGCGATCGGGCGAGCCGAGCGCGACATCGAGCAAGTGACCGAGGTTGTGCGCGTACCACGGGTTCGCAGGGGCCGACGCGATCGCCTTCTTGTACGCCGTCGCCGCGCAACGAAAGTTGCCGAGCAGCGTCTGGCAGAACGCGAGCACCGCCCAGGCGCGATCGTCGTCCCTGCGGTGCGCCAGCGCGCGCCGCGCGTAGATCGCGGCGCGCCAGGGGTGGCGCTCGACGAGGAGCTCGGCGAGCTGACGATGGGCAAAGACCCCATCATCGCTTGCCGCAGGGGCCAGCCGTGCCAGCCGCGCGAGGCGAGGCAGCACGTCCGCAGGGTCGAACGCGCGCCGAAGCGCGCGCTCGATCTCCTGGCGCAGAGCGGTCAGGTCCTGCGTCTCTGCCCCCGTTTCCATGGCTGAAGACTAGGGTCTAGCGAGCGACCCTGCACCACGCAACGTATCGTTGGCTGCCCGTCGATTTGGGTTGCGCGTGCGAAATCAGCGCGGGAACGCGTCGGATTTCGAGGTCACATCCAGTCGTAGCCGAGGCCGCCCGTGAGGAAGAGCGCGGCATCACCCGGCGTGAACGACGGGTGGACGTTGCCTTCGATCGTGAAGCCGCGGCGACGACCGGTCTCTTCGTTGCGACCGCCGAGGTGGAGGGCCACCTTGCCGTGAACGCCGAAGTAGACGCCCGAGAAGGCGCCGGCCGTAGCGCCGCCGGTCGCGCTGGAGCTGGCGCCGCCGCCGCTCAGGTAGTCGAGCGAGGGGCCGGCCGCGACCTCGAAGATGTCGGCCGGGGTGAGCGAGAACAGCGGCGTGAGCTGGGTTCCCGCGATCGCGCCGATGTCGACGCCGGCGGCGCTCGCCGCGCTGTTGCTGCCGATCCAGACGAACGGCGTGATGTTTCCGTAGAGGCCCATGAGGCGGTTGAACTGCCAGCCGATCTTGAACGTCGCGCCGATGAACGGACCGGACAGATTGCCGGCGGACCCGACGCCCACGTTCAGGAAGTTGAAGCCGATGCGGAGGCGGCCCTCTTCCTTGTCGTCGCCAGCCGCGTTTGCGTGGGTGTCGGCCTGCGGGGCGCCGGCAGCGGGCGCTGCGGGGGCTCCGGCGGGGGCGGGCGCGGCGTCCTGGGCGCGCGCATCACTCGCGAAGCAGAGGAAACCGGCAATGGAAAGGACAGCAGCGGAGACGAACACGGACTGGCGCATGAAGAAACCTCCCGAAAGACTCGAAGGAGCGCACCCCATACCCTCGGCTTCGCAGCGAAATAGTTCGGCCGCGAGCCTCGGACGGGGGTTTCGCGCAGATCTTCGACTGTTGAGCTTCGACTCTATTCAATCTGCGCGCAGTTCGGTCGGAAAAACCGCGTCCGCGTGCCGCATACACGAAGCATGCGGCCCGGGGACCTGCGAACGGGCTGGCGAGCCTCGGCCCGGTTTCTGACGAGCGCCCGAGCTCAGGTATTCAACGGAATGAGATGATGCGCTGCTGCGCGAGCTCCGAGAGGATGCGGAGGGCGTCGAGCTCCGGCATCCCGCTCACGTCGAGGATCATCTCGAGGCTCGACACGCCGTCGACGAGCGACAGCACGAAGCCGGCGCGATGGTCGATCGAGAGCCATCTCAGCTGGTCGCGCGCCACCATCACGACGGGCACACGGTCGAGCGGTCCGATCCGTGTAGTATACATCTGCTTGAGGATGCCCCGGCAGCTCTCGGCGACGACCTTGACGGTCTCGTCGTCGGGATCGGCCTCGAGGAGGCTCTCGGCGATCTCGAGGGCGCCCGTGTAGTCGCCGAGCGAGACGCGATCGTTCATCTCCTGCGCCGTCGGAGGAGGGGGAAGCACGGGCAGAGGGGGAGGAGGAGGCGCCGAGCGCGCTGCCGAGGCCTGCGCCGCCGCCATCGCGGCGAGGTCACGCGCATCCTTCGTGGACGGCGGGGAGTCGCCGCGCGCCATCGCGTCGATGAGGTCCTGCTGCATCGCGGGCGGCGGGCTGGTCGCGAGCTCCTCCCATTCGCGGTCGACCGGGGCGAACGCGTTGGTGCTCTGCTTCCGCGGCGGCAGGTTCGACGGAATGCGCGCGTTCGCGAGCGAGAGCAGGCCCTGCGGCGTCTTCCGCGCCTGCGCAGGCGACGTGCCCTGCGAGCGCACGCGCGCGTCCTCGAGCTCGGCCGGGTCGGTCAGGGTCGGGAGCGGTGGCCGTCCGACCCCGAGGGGCGTCTTGCGGCCCGACGGCGCACCCGAGACGGAATTCGGTCCTCCGGCCGGCGCCGGAGCCGTCACGCCGGCCGCCGGCTTGACCGCAGCCGTTCCTGCCGCCGGCGAGGGACGTCCGCCGAGGACCTCCTGCGCGAACGCCACGGGATCGAACGGCGGCGCGACTGTCGGACGCTCCTGGTCCGCAGACTCGTCGTCCTGGCCGTCCCCAGAAGGCTTGTCCTCGGGCTCGTTCGTCACGACAGTTTCGTTGCTTCCCGTGCTTCCAGACGGAAGCCGTGGAGGAGGGCTCCGCGGCGCTGGCTAGCTGTTCGCGCCGCTCACGTCTTCGCCACGACTCCCTTGAACATCCGATGCGTCCGCGTGAGCCCTTCGATCTGCTCCTTCACGGCCGCCGCGTCTCGCTTCTCGATGGCGGCGCGCGCCTTGTCGACGATCGCCTTCGCCTTCTCGATCGCATCGCGACCGAAGTCGCTGGATGCGACGATCTGCTGCACCTGCGGGAACAGCTTCTCGATCTCGCCGATGAGCTTCTCGGCCTCCTGCTTGGCGGCCTCGAACTCCTCGGAGGTGCGACGGTCGACGAGGTCGTCCTTCGCGTTCTCCATCATCGACTTGATCTCGTCCTTCGTCAGGCCGCTCGTCGCGGTGACCTGGATCGACTGCTCGAGACCCGTCTCGAGATCCTTCGCGCGGACGGAGACGATGCCGTCGGCGTTGATCTCGAAGGTCACCTCGATCTCGACTTGACCCTTCGGCGCGCGACGCAGGCCGGTGAGGATGAACTCGCCGAGGAGCTCGTTCTCTTCGGCGCGCTGCGACTCGCCCTGCATGACGAGGATCTTCACGGCCGTCTGGTTGTCGCGGCTCGTGGTGAAGATCTTCGTGCGGTGCGTCGGGACCGTCGTGTTCTGCGGGATCAGCTCCTCGAAGTAGCTGCCGAACGTCATGATACCGAGCGCGTGCGGCGTGACGTCGAGCAGGACCATCTCCTGCTTGTCGTCGACGAGCGCGGCTCCCTGGATGGCGGCGCCGAGCGCGACGACCTCGTCGGGGTGGACGCCCTTGTTCGGCTCCTTCTCGAAGAAGCTCTGGACCGACTGCTGGATCTTCGGCATGCGCGTCATGCCGCCGACGAGGACGACCTCTTCGACCTCGTCCTTGCCGAGCTTCGCGTCCTCGAGCGTCTGCTTGCAGATATCGACGGTGCGCTCGATGAGATCGTCCGAGAGCTCCTCGAGGGTCTGGCGCGTCAGCGTGCGCTGGAGGTGGAGGGCCTCGTTGCGGCCGCTCGAGATGATGAAGGGGAGGTTGACCTCGGTCTCGCGGACCGACGAGAGCTCGCACTTCGCCTTCTCCGCGGCGTCCTTGAGGCGCTGGAGGGCCATGCGGTCCTGGCGGAGATCGATGCCGTGCTCCTCTTTGAAGCCGGACACGAGCCAGTCGATGATGCGGGCGTCGACGTCCTCGCCGCCGAGGAAGGTGTCGCCGGCGGTCGCGATGACCTTGAAGACGCCGTGCGCGCCGATCTCGAGGATCGAGATGTCGAACGTGCCTCCACCGAAGTCGTAGACGGCGACCGTCTTCTCGATGTTGCGACCGAAGCCGTAGGAGAGCGCGGCGGCGGTCGGCTCGTTGATGATGCGGATGACGTCGAGACCGGCGATCTCGCCCGCGTCCTTCGTCGCCTGACGCTGGTTGTCGTTGAAGTACGCGGGGACGGTGACGACCGCCTTGGAGACCGTCTCACCGAGGTAGTCCTCGGCGATGACCTTCATCTCCTGGAGGACCATCGCGCTGATCTCGGGGACCGAGAACTCCTTGTCGCGGAGGACGATGCGCACGTCGTTGTGCGGGCCCTCGACGATGCGATAGCTCGAGGTCGCGACCGCGTTCTTCACCTGCGGCGAGTTCCACTTACGACCGATGAGACGCTTGGCCGCGTAGACCGTGTTCTCGGCGTTCGTGATCGCCTGGCGCTTCGCGATGTGACCGACGAGGCGCTTTCCGGCCTCGGTCACGGCCACCATCGATGGCGTGGTCTTGTACCCACCGCGGTTCGGGATCACTACCGGTGTGCCGTTCTCGACGATGGCCACACACGAATTCGTCGTCCCGAGGTCGATGCCGATGACCTTCTCCATTACGCGCGCTCTACTTACCGAGACGAAAGCCTACAACGCCTGACCTGGAAAGTATCCGTGGTGTACCGATTTAGGCGCAGGCAAGTCATGTCTTCGTCGTCTTCTTCGCGATGCCCAGGAGGACGACGTTCTTCGGGTCGAGCGCGAGGCCCGTCTCCGCGGCCCGCCGCGAGGACGCCGACAGCCCAGCCTTGGCGTAGATCTCGGCGAGGACGACGTGGTGCTCGACGATCCCCGGCTCGGCCGACACCGCCGCCTTGGCGTGCTCGGCGGCCTGATGCAGGTCGCCGGTCTCGGCCTTCAGCAAGCACTTCGCGGCCTGGGCGTGCGCATTGACGTCGCCGACCCGGATCTTCGTGACCTTCTGCCAGGTCCGCGCCGCCTCGGGCCAGTGATGGTTGCGCTGCTCGTACGTCGCCTGTTTCACATAGCTCTCGCAGAGGAGCTTGTCGGCGTCGTTCTTGACCTCCTGGTACCGCATCGCGAGCGCCATGTCGTCGGGCGCGAACTTCGTTGCGATGTGGAGGGAGCTCGCCGCGCCGACGTAGTCGTTCTTCGAGAGCGCGTCCTCGGCGGCAGACGCGTACTTCTTGGCCTGCGCCTGCGTCGCGTTCTCGATGCGGTCCTCGTAGCGGCGCTTGAGGGCGTCGACGGCGTCGCTCGTGTTCGAGTAGCGGAGCGGGTTCGGCGCGGAGACGGGCGGAACCGAATTTCCCGGCGGACGGATCGACTGGCCGCCGAGGAGGCGCTTCGCGAGCGCCTCGCGGCGCGCCTGGATGTCCTGCGGCGGAGGTCCTTGCGGGAGGACGGGCCCAGGGCTCGACGCGGTGCGTAGGGCGGGCACCGAGTCGCGCGAGACGGCGGCGGAGCCGTTGGCGGCGGCGGCTTCGGCGGCCCGGCGCGACTCTTCGAGCGCGCGCTCGAACATCGCCTCCATGCCCTTGGTCGTCGCGACCTCGTCGAGGTACGCGTCGTAGTCGAGGCGCTTCGCGGCATCGACGAGCGTGTCGTGCGCCTCGGTGATCCGCCCGAAGAGAGCCTCCATCTTGCCCTTGAACGAGCCGAGGTTCTTCTTGAAGTAGCGGTCCGGGTGCATGAGAGACGCGAGCTCGAAGTACGCGCGCTTCACGGTCTTCTTGTCCGCCTCCTTGCCGACGCCGAGCACCGTGTAGTGATCGAGATCGTCGAGGCGATAGAACATGTCGAGGATGCGCTTCTTCTGATCGGCCGAGAGCTCGACCTCCTCGTCGAGCTCCTTCGGGTCGTACTTCGGCTCGAGGCCTATCGACGCGAACTGCGGCAGCTGCGTGCGGTCGCGAGCGGCCGGCGGCGGCAGCGCGTGCGTGACCGGCGCATTGGGATCGAACATCTGGATGACGCCGAGCTTCTCGAGCTTCTCGAGCGTCTTCTCGATCTGGAACTCGGGGAGCCCCGTGTCCTGCGCGAGCTGCTTCTTGTGCAGGCGGCCGTCGATGCGGGTCAGGAGGAACCCGTCCATCGCATCGAGCTTGAACTGGCGGACGTCGATGTTGGCGACGAGCCGCGGCACCTTCTCCGCCATCGGCCTCGGAGCATATCAGGAGCCGTCAGAAGACCGTTTCTTTCATGCAATCGAGGTCTTCCCCCGCGCTGGCCTACACTGTGGTCGTTTCCCAGCGCGGATGCATCCACACCCATGCCTCGGGGAGGGCGCGGATGCGTGCGGAGAGGACCTCGTTGATGCGCTCGGTGAGGATGCGCTCGCCCTCGGCCGTGGCCTCGAGATCGTCGACCGGAATGCGGGTGACCGCGAGCTCGAGCTGGTGCTCGGCCGGCGCCGGCACCCCCACGACGACGGCGGCGCCGGTGCGGAGCGCGAGGCGCGCCGGGCCGACAGGCGTGCGTGCCGGGCGGCCGAGGAACGGGACCTCGACGCTAGGCACACGGGATGCGAGGTCCATCGGGATGCCGAGGACGTGGCCGCGACGGAGCGTCCGGAGCAGGCCGGCGGCGGCGCCGGGCGCACCCCGGTAGATCGTCGCGAGCCCTCGCTCGCGACGTAGACGGTCGTAGAGACGCGTGAGCCGCGGATCGTAGGCCTCGCGCGCGACGGCGGTGAAGGGGATCTCCAGCGCGACGAGCGTCGCCGCGACGCGCTCCCACGGGCCGAGATGGGCGGACGCGAAGAGGACGCCGCGACGCTCGGCGATCGCGGCGTCGAGCGTCTCGCGGGCGCCGGGCGCGAACGGCAGCGTGACGGACGGCCGGCGCGCGTCGAGCATCGCGACGGCGTCGCCGAGGTAGCCGCCGAGCGTGCGATAGCTGCGCGCGACGAGCGCGCGGCACGCGGCGTCGTCGAGCTCGGGGAAGGCACGCGCGACGTTCGTGCGGGCAACGCGGCGCGCCGAGGGGATGACCGCGTGCGCGAGCACGCCGAGCGCCGTGCCGAAGGCGCGCAGCGTGCGCCCGGGTAGACGTCCGAGGGTGGCGATCGCGATCGACGCGAGCACCCAGAGAAGATCGTTCTTTGCGCGCTGCGCGAGCGACCATCGCCCGCCCTCGCGCAGATCGATGCCGTGTGTCCCGCCGCTCACGGCGCGGACGCTAGCAGAGGACGATCACCGCAGCGACGGGATCGGCGCGCTGCGCTCGACGCTCGGGCCGTTCGGGCAGGCGCCGCACGTCGTCTTCACGCGATCGCGTGCAGAGTACACGCGTCGCTTGGCATCGTCGCAGCGCTGGCCCTCGTCGGAGCCTTGCGAGAGCTCGCACAGCCGACCTGCGGCGCGGTCCATCGAGCCGAGCGCGCGACATGCATTGCGGCAGTCGCCGCCGGCGACGTCGAGCTCGCGCTGCGATGACTCGACCTCGTTCGATGCGCCCTGGAGCGCCATCGAGCGAGACGTCGCGCCGCTCGAGCCTCCGCCGGGCTGTGCCGGCGTGGATGGCGTTGGCGAAGGGGAAGGGGAAGGGGAAGAGGGCTGTGCGGGCTGGGCCGGCTGCGCGCCGGCGCTCTGCGGATAGCCGGCCTGACCGTACGCGGCCGGGCTCGTCGCCTCCGGAGCCTGCGCCGATTTCGGCGCGGCCGCACAGCCCGCGGTCACCGCGGCAACAGAGAGCGCGGTCACTGCGCCGTGCGCGAACCTCTCGAGCGCGTTCGTCATCCGCCGTCCTTGCTCAGCGAGCGCTGGATCACTTGATCTTGGATCTTCACGACCTCTTCGAGGAGCTGGATGGCGTGCTCGCGCGCCTTCGCCGCCTCCGCCGCGTTGCCGGCATCGGCGAGCTGCGCGGCGCGTGCCTCCTCGACGAGACCCTGCACCTCGATCAGGTGGCCGCGGAAATACGTGGCTTCGGCGACGTGCTCGAGGCCGCTCTTCACGGAGGTCGCGGCCGGGTCGAGCTCGCCCTTCTTGAGGCGGAGCTCGGCGAGACGCGCGTAGGCGTCGGCGAGCACCTCCTCGACTTCGGGTCCCTTGCGCTCGGGGTGGGGGCGACGCGCCGCGACCAGATGCTCCATCGCCGAGGCGGCGCCGGCGAGGTCACCGTTCTCTTCCTTCAGGTTCGCCTCGTGATGGAGGGCCCGCGCCTCGGAGAGGAACGCCATGATGTCCATGTCGACGGGCGTGCCGTCTTCGGCGGCATCGTGGCGCGTGCACGACGGCGCGAAGCCGAAGCCGAGGGCGCCCATGAGCGTGCAGAGCACGAGGAGGATGATCGAACGCCGGCTCATCGCACGCCCCACTTGGTGAAGCGGTTGTCGCGGAAGTCCGACGCGCGCGCCGAGGCGATGCGATCGATGCGCGCGCTGGTCTCGCCGGGCTTGAACGGCTCCGCGAAGAGCGGCTGCGTCGTCCGCGCCTTCGCGAGCGGAGCTTCGGAGCCGTGCATCGGCGCCGAGGTGACGACGAACACGATGCTGGCGGCGAGCGCGAGGCCTCCGGTCACGACGCCGAACGCGATGCGCACGACGCGGGCGCGCGCGGCGCGAGGCTCGAACGCGACGACCTTCGCGCCGCGATCGGCAGAGGACATCTTCGCGAGCGCGGCGTCGATGATCGCGCGGTGCTCGGCGGCGTCGATCTCGGAGGGCGAGAACGCCGATCGGAGAGCACGGGCGAAATGGAGGTCTGCGTGGTCGCCGGCGCGTGGCTCGCGGCGTTCCGCGAGCGCGTCGCGAAGAGCGGTCCCGAGCTGCTGCTCCTCCGCGGAGGGTGTGGCGTCGAGCATTGCACGGCTCTCGTCGGCGGAGAGCGCGGCTGGGTCCCACGCCGCGCGGAGCGACAGCGCGAGCTCGAGCTCGGGAGACAGCGGCGCGCCCGCGAGCGCGTCG
>JAQBQJ010000563.1 GCA_028287065.1 Labilithrix sp.
GCTCCCGTCCTTGGTTCCGTCGCTGCGACGGAACCAAGGACGGGAGCAGGCGCGACCGAACCAAGGACGGGAGTCATGCGATCGCCTTTTCGGACAGGACGGCGACGAGCGCCGAGCACGAAGGGCACGTCGAGCCCGCCGCGCACGGCGAGGTAGCGAACGCGCACGCGGCCTTCGGTGGCGACGACCTTCGTGTCGCCCGGCGCGAGCTCGGTCGCCTCCTCGCCATCGGCCGCGAGGACGACGGCGGCACCGGCGGCGGCGACCTCGAGCACCCCGTAGATCTCGAACGCCGCCGCGCCGGCCGCGTTCCCCACCGCCGCGTTCGCGCGAGCGAGCGCCTCCGGCACCATCGCCCCTCCGTGCGGCACCCCCTCGTGCATGTGCCCCGTGCGCCCGCCATCGACGACCATCGCCGGCCCCACCACCCGCCTCACCTCCACCCCTGATCCGAACCCCGGTTCGTTTTCGAACCCCGGTTCGTTTTCGAACCCCGGTTCGTTTTCGAACCCCGGTTCGTTTTCGGGGACGAAGCGGACGCGGTCGCCCACGGCGAAGCGCGCGCCCGTCGCCGTGAACGGCGTGAACCCCACCGCGCGCCCGAGGAGGTGCCAGCCGCCCGGCGAGGCGGAAGGATAGATGCCCGTGTACTCTGCAGCCATCGCGACGCTGCCCGCCGGGACGCGCGCGCGAGGCTCGGCACGGCGCGGCAGGACCAGACGCGGATCGAGGCCGCGCAGGTACGCGAAGCCCGGCAGGAACCCCAGCATCGCGACCTCGTAGTCGGCGCCGGAATGCAGCGCGATCACCTCCGCCACCGACAGGCCCGCATGTGACGCGATCGCCGCGAGGTCCTCGCCGTCGTACACGACGCGCACCTCGTGCCGTGCCGGAGGCGCGAGCGCACCCGCTCGACCGGACGACTCCGCTGCCTCGAGCACGCGCGCCACGTTCGCCTCGAGCGCCGGCATCGCGTCGCCGGAGCTCGTGACGACCGCGCCCGTGTCCTCGGCGAGCACCACGTCGACGACGCCGTCGAGCGCGCGCAGGCTCGCGAGCAGCTCGCGGCGATCGGCGGACGGCGGAAGCGAGAAGCGCAGCGCGCGATCTCCGAACGCGACGATCGACGCCGTCACCGTCACTCCTTCGGCCCGAGCGCCTCGCGTACCGCGCGCGCGATGACCACCGCCCCGGGCGTGTCGCCGTGGATGCAGAGCGTGTCGACGTCGCCGCGCGCTGCGAGCTCGCGCGCCCGCGCCGCCGCGATCGTGGGATCCTCGACGAGCGCGCCGGGCTCGCCGCGCGGTACGAGGCTGCCGTCTGCGCGCACGCCGCGATCGGCGAACGCCTCGCGCTGGAACGGCGTCCCCGACTCGCGCGCCGCCCTCTCCAGCGCGCCGCCGGCGGGACCGACGATCGGGATCGTCGCGCCGAGCGCTCGCACCGCGCCCGCGACGCACGCGCGGGCGATCTCCTCGTGGGCGTGCGCTGCATGATAGAGCGCGCCGTGAGGCTTCACGGACGCGACCCTCACGCCGGCACGCGCCGCGACGTCCCGGAGGCGTGCGCACTGCGCGGCGACCGAAGCCTCGAGCACGTCAGGCGCGACCTCGCGTGCGCGCCGGCCGAAGCCCTCGCGATCCTCGTACGAAGGATGCGCGCCGACGCGCGTTCCAACGCCGGCGCACGCACGCGCGACGCGATCCATCGAGACGTCGTCTCCGGCGTGACCACCGCACGCGACGTGCACGACGTCGGCGAGCGCGTAGAGCTCCGCGGGCTCGTCGTCGAGCTCTCCGCCGTCGACGTTGAGCAGCGGCTTCATCGCGGAGCACCTTCGCGTCGAGGAGACCCTGTCACGGGGGTCAGGTGCCATCGATCGGCCCGGGGTTCAACGCGGCATGTGGAAACAGGTGGGCCCTCCCCTTGCATCGGGTGCTCATCCTCCTTACGGTCTCCCGCGACATGACCGAAAAAGTCCTGAGCGCGCTTCGTGAGCTCCGAGCCGGTTCCTTCCTCAACATGCTCGAGCTCGTGCTGCTCGTCTTCGCGGGGATCTTCGCGGTCCCCGGCTGTCAGAAGTACGACCAGCTCATCGAAAAAGACCAGGTTTGCCAGCAAAAATGGTCCGATCTCGACGCCGACCTGCAGCGTCGATCCGAGCTCGTTCCGAACCTCGTCGCGACCGTGAAGGCGTCGGCGAACTACGAGCAGTCGACGCTCACCAAGATCACCGAGGCGCGCGCCTCGGCGACGAGCATCAAGCTCTCCGGTGACGACTTCAGCGACCCCGCGAAGATGAAGGCCTTCGAGGACGCTCAGGCCAAGCTCAGCGCCGGTGCGATCGGTCGTCTCCTCGTCTCGAACGAGAACTACCCGAAGCTCCAGGCGAACGGGCAGTTCACCGACCTGATGAAGCAGCTCGAAGGGACCGAGAACCGCATCCTTCGCGCGCGGCAGCAGTACAACGAGTCCGTGAAGGACTACAACTCGGAGCTCGGGAAGATCCGCGGCGCCGCAGTCAACAAGGCGACCGGGCAGCCGTTCAAGCCGCGCGTCTACTTCGCGGCCGCTCCCGAGTCGACGGCGGCACCCAAGGTCTCCTTCTAGCGTCTCGCGCTAGAGCGACAGCTCCATCGCGGGCGAGGCTCCCTCGTCGGTGGTGACGTTCGCGAACGTCGTCGCGCCGTCGATCCAGAGACCGCGGTCCTGGTGGATGTGCCCGAAGAGGTGCAGCCGTGGCTCGACCTCGCGCACGCGCGCGAGCAGATCGACGCAGCCCACGTGGCGCTCCTGGTCCTTCCACCGGATGCGATCCCCGAAGCCGTACGGCGGTCCGTGCGTGACGAGCACGTCGACGCGCTCGGGGATCCTCGCCCACTTCGCAGCGAGCTCCGCGCCGCGCGTCGCACCGAACGCCCATATGCGGAACTTCGGCTGCCAGGGGCTGCCGTAGAACACGAGCCCGTCGATCGTGACCGCCTCGTCCTCGAGATACACGAAGCCCTCGAGCACGGCGCGCGCATCGGCCGGTCGCTTCTCGAGGCAGACCTCGTGGTTGCCCGCGACGATGATCTTGATCGGATGCGGGAGCGTCCTCAGGAAATCCGCGGCGCGCGCCAGCTCGTCGAGCGAGCCGTGCTGCAGCATGTCGCCGGCGTGCACGAGGATGTCGCCGTCCGGGATCACGAGCCCGTCGTGCTGGAGGTGGGTGTCCGCCATCGCCACGATCCGGACGGCGCTCGTGCTCGGATTCATCGACAAAAGCCTCGGTTTCAGTGCGCCACCGTAGCACGGACGGCCTTTGATCGCGGGGGCACCCCGGCCTCTGGTAATCTGGCTCGGGATGGCGCGGGTACGCAGTCACTGGGCCTGGGGCTACGAGGACAAGTTCCCTCGTGACGAGACGCGCGCGGCCGTCGCAGAGCGCCTCGCCGCCGTCTTCGGCAAGCTGCCCGCCGGCCGGCCGCTCCCGTCGCTCGACGCCGCGCAGATGCCGGAGCCGCGCTACTCGCCTCCGGTCGAGCTCCGCAGCATGGGCACGACCGACAGGCACGCGCGCGCCGTGCACACGTACGGCCGCGGTTATCGCGATCTCGTTCGCGGCTTCAACGGCGACTTCTCGGCCGCGCCCGACTGGGTCTTCTATCCGAGCGAAGAGGCGCACCTCACCGCGCTCTTCCGTTTCTGCGAGAAGGAGTCCATCGCCTTCATCCCGTTCGGCGGCGGCACGAGCGTCGTCGGCGGAACGGAGTTCTCGGCGAACGGTCGCTTCCGCGGCACCGCCTCGGTCGATCTCTCGAAGATGGACAAGGTCCTCGACGTCGACATGACGTCGCGCGCCGCGCGCATCCAGGGCGGCGCGAGCGGGCCGCGCATCTCGGAGCAGCTGAACAAGCACGGCCTCTCGCTCCGCCACTTCCCGCAGAGCTACGAGCTGTCGACGCTCGGCGGCTGGATCGCGACGCGCGCGGGCGGCCACTACGCCACGCTCTACACGCACATCGACGACTTCGTGGAGTCGGTCCGCATGGTCACGCCTGCGGGCGTGTTCGAGACGCGCCGCCTTCCCTCGTCGGGCGCGGGCCCGAGCCCCGAGCGCTTCGTGCTCGGCTCCGAGGGCGCGTTCGGGATCATCACCGAGGCGTGGGTGCGCGTGCAGTCGCGACCGCGCTGGCGGGCGTCCGCGAGCGTTCACTTCACGCGCTTCGAAGACGCCGTGGTCGCCGCGCGCATGCTCTCGCAGTCAGGGCTGTTCCCGTCGAACTGCCGTCTGCTCGATCCCGGCGAAGCGATGCTCCACCAGGTCGCCACCGACGGCACGAGCGTGCTGCTGATCGCGTTCGAGTCCGCCGATCATCCCGTCGAGCCGTGGATGGAGCGCGCGCTGTCGATCGCGACCGACCTCGGCGGCGACGGCGACGAGCCGAAGTACACGACGGACGTCGTGAACTCGATCGCTCCGCGTGCCTCGTCGATCCCCGCGCCTCCCATGTCGAGCGCGCATCCTCCGCCGATCGATCACGACATCGACGACGCCGCGAGCTGGAAGCAGGCGTTCCTCGATGCTCCGTATCTCCAGAGCGCGCTCGTGAGCCTCGGCGTCGTGTGCGACACGTTCGAGACCGCGTGCACATGGGATCGCTTTGCCGCTCTCCACGAGGCCGTGACGAAGGCGACCGATGCCGCGATGAAAGAAGCGTGCGGCGGCGGCATCCTCACGTGTCGCTTCACGCACGTCTATTCGGACGGTCCTGCGCCCTACTACACGTTCGTCGCTCCCGGGCGTCCCGGCGCGGAGCTCGAGCAGTGGGCGAAGATCAAGGCCGCCGCGAGCGATGCCCTGATCGCGAACGGCGGGACCATCACGCATCATCACGCCGTCGGTCGGCTCCATCGCCCGTGGTGGGAGCAGGAACGCTCGCCGCTCTTCGAGCACGCGCTCTCCGCGGCGAAGGACAAGCTCGATCCGAGCGGCATCCTGAACCCGGGCTGCCTGCTCCCGTCGAAGCCCTAGATCATCGGCATGGTCACGAAGCGCGACGGCGCCGATGCCGAGGCAGCCACGACCCTCGACTGGACGCCCACCGCAGCGGGCACCGCCACCGCGACGCGTACGCGCGCCGCCGATCACGTCTTCATGCAGCTCGCCGGCGCGATCCTGCGCGGGCAGCTCGGCGCCAATCAGCCGCTTCCGCCCGAGCGCGATCTCGCGACGCGCTTCGACATCTCGCGCGTCCTCGTTCGCGAGGCGATCCATCGGCTCAAGGACCTCGGTCTCGTTCGCGTGAAGCAGGGCGGGCAGACGACGGTCCTGGATCCCGACGATGCGACGGACCCGCGCGTGATGGCGCTCGCCCTCGAGCTCGCGCCGCCGGACGGCGCCGCGGCGCGCGATCTGCTCGAGCGTCATCTCGCGCACTCGGTCACGCTGCTCGAGCTGGCGGAGCACCGCATGGTGCTCGGTGACGTCACGGCGCTCGAGAAGCTCGTCGCCGACTACGCGCAGAAGGGCGCGGCATACGGCCCGACGTTCGCGACCGAGTACTGGACGGCGGTCGCACGCAGCACGAAGAACAAGATCCTCTACCGAGAGACGCGCTGGTGGATGGACATCGCGAAGAGCGCGACGCTCGAGCGTGCGCTCGTGCCGTTCGACCACGCGACGACGCTCGCGATCTACGAGCAGACGACGGGCCGCCTGCGCAGGCGCGAGGGCGCCTCGGCGTACTTCCTCGATGCGGTGCGGCCCGCGCTCCACGCTTCGCGAGACGCGGAAAGGGGTCAATCGCAGCGCGATTGACCCCTATATTTCCGCGCTTTCGCGCTTCTCTGTCAGTCTCGTTCTCTCTTCACAGCTTTGCGCCGGCGCCCGACGGCGGGGACGCGTCCGAGCACACCGGACCGTAGCCCGTGTTCACCTGCGGCGCCGCGAGCGGGAGCTTCGCGCCGGTGCCGGTGAGGTTGTTCGCGTCCTTCGCCACGATGCCGCCGTACGAGATGCTGTAGACGAAGTTGTCGAGGAACACGCCGCGCCTGACCTGCGGACCGTAGTAGCCGCCGCAGTAGCCGGACGGGTAGCTCGAGACGAGGTCCGTGTGGTCGATGCTTCCGAGCTTGGTGAAGCCGGCGGCCAGGTCGACCTTGAACAGCTCGAGCGAGCTGTGCATCCCGCCGCCGTTGGTACCGGTGTTGGGGGAATACGCGTAGTACGGGAAGGCGAGCATGCCCTGCTCGGCGAAGTAC
>JAQBQJ010000319.1 GCA_028287065.1 Labilithrix sp.
TGACCAGTCGGTTGTTCCGGGGTACGACCTTGACGCCAATGGAGTTCAGCTTGTCGAGCTTCGAGCGGAGCTCGCGGAAGCGCGCCTCGATGACGGCGAGCTGATCGGCGCGCTGCTTGTACTCGGCAAGCGCCTGCGCGAGACGCGCGGCGTCCTCCTTCGACTTCTCGAGACCGAGACCGGCAGCCTTGAGCTGCTCTTTCATCCGCTCGATCGAGTTCGAAGCTTCGCTGAACTTCGCCTGATCATCGGCGATCTGCGCCTTCGCCGCCTTCAGGTCGGCGGAGAGCTTGTCGATCTCGCGCTGCTTCGCCGCCATCTCCTCGTCGGTGTGTCCACATCCTCCGAGAGCCAGTGCGACCATCGCGACGCACAACCAGAGCCACAGCTTCCTCATCGATGTCCTCCTCGTTCCGGTCGCGACGGTATCGGTCGCGTGAACGAGTCGTCAAGGCACCGCGCCGCTGGCGCTCGTCGAGGTCGTCTTAGGGAGGTGACCGAGGTCGTCGGCGCGTGATCGCGAAGAGGCGATCGTGATCACGTCGTCGAGCATCGCGATCGCAAAAAAAAAAAATATTTTCGCGCTCGCCCACGATCTCCGAGGCCCCGTCAACGAGTGTGCATTCTCCATGTTCGCGACGAAACGTGGATACTGCCCGCAATAGCACCGCGCGTGGGTAAACGTGCGGCTTCATGACTTCGATACGCGGCGGCTCCGGTGCCCGCTCCCCGAACACCTCCGAGCACCCCGGACCCCCTCACGCCCGCTCAGGCTGCGCGCCCGTCAAGTTTTTTTGTTTGACAGGTAACGTAGGTGACCATATACGTGGTGTACATCACCTCTGCAGGAGGATTCTCATATGGCTGCTAAGAAGAAGTCTGGCGCGAAGAAGACCACGAAGACCACGAAGAAGGCCGCTGGCAAGACGGCGAAGAAGAAGGCGGGCGCGAAGAAGCGCTCTGCCAAGAAGGCCGCCAAAAAGGCCCCAGCTAGACGAGCCGCGCCCAAGGCTGCAAAAACTGGGCGGTCTGCGGCAAAGAAGTCGTCTGGCAAGCGTGGCGCAAGCCGCGGCGCCAAGGCGGCCCCGCCGGCCGGTGTTCCGTCGATGTTGGGCGGCGCTCCGACCTCCAGCGCTGGGCTGGACGCGGGCGAGGAGTAACAACTCCGCCGCAAAACCGTTAGGTTTTGCCGCCTAGCTCGATCTACTCCGGTGGTTCGAGCGGGCATTGGACGAGAGGGCGTACCCCGCAAGGGGGCGCCCTCTCGTCTTTTGTACGTTGACGTCCGCGGCTGAGCTCCGCCGGGCGAGAGGTAGTCCGCGAACCTATCCTCTGTTCAGGGGAGTCCGCCCGCGCACCCATACGCCTGACACGTAGGGCTATGTGGGTGGGTCAGTCGCCCAGATACAGTTTCAGCGATTCGGCGGCGACTCGGCGATCGAAGGGGACGCCTTTGAGCTCGTCGCGCTGGCCGATCTGCTCGAACAGCTGCGAGAGGAAGGCGTGGAACTGCTCCGCCTCCGCGACCGCGCGTTCGAGCCGCTGCGGATCGAGAAGGTCGGTCTCTTCGAGCGCGGTGAGCGCGCTGATGAAGGCATCGAAGCGCGGATAGTCCGCAGCGCGCAGCAGCGGATAGCCCATCGCCGCGAAGTACGTGAGGAACTCGCGCACGAACTGGAGCGACGACGGACCGCTCCAGCGATCCTCGCGGCTCGGCGTCGAACGCGCCTTCGCGCCGAACGCGCGGACGATCTGCGCGAACATCCAGACGTCGCGACGCAGCCGGCTCGACAGCGATCGTCGAGCGGCGGCGTCGTCGAACACGCCGTGCTCGTCGAGCCGTGCGCCCAGCGCCTTGCCGAGCACGAGCACGGCGTTCTGGAGCGCAGGACGAAGGTTGCCGGTGATCGACGCGACCGCCGCGCGGAGCAGCTCGCTCGTCGCGACGCCGTCCGCCGGCGGAAGATCGTGCTCGAACGTGCGACGCAGCTCGAGCCGCACGTTCGCGGCGATGCCGCCGAGCGTCGACTTGATGGTGAGGAGACGGTGCGCCTCCGCCATCATCTCCTCGTATTTCCCCGTGATTTGCGATGCCGGGATCTTGAAGAGCTCGCGCTCGTAGCTGTCCGCGAGCTGCTCGCCGGCTTGCTTGCGGAGGTAGTCCGTGAGCGCGCGTGCATCCGAGCGGAGCACGCTCAGCACCAGGTACACGACGCCCGCCGGCCGCGGCTCGCGCACGACGTGCTCGAGGAGCGCGAGGTACCGAAGCATGCGGAAGAGCGAGAGAAACGTGAGCGCCACGAGCCGTCGGGCCTGCTCGCCCGGCACCTGCCGCATCAGCTCGAGCAGGCGCACGTTCGTGATGCGATCGAACTCGGGACGGAACTCGAGCGCGGCGAGCGGATTGAAGAACGCCGACTGCGAGACCTCGCGGTGGGCGACCGACAGCGTCGCGTAGAAGAGCCGGAACGGAACGCGCTGCAGTCGCGTCACTCCGCCCGTCACCTCGAGGAGGTTCGTCAGCGCGTGGCGGAGCAGGAACAGCGACTCCTCCGGCGTGTCCTGCGTCTGCGTTCCGCGCACGAGGCGCGAGCGCGCGCCGTCGTCGGGCAGGAGCATCTCGAGATAGCGCTGGAACACGAAGGCGCGCTCCTGCTCGCCGAGGAGCACGCGGCAGAGAGCGACCACACGGGTCATGCCGTCACGTGCGAGCGCGAGCGCCTCGCGGTAGTCCTGCGCGACGATCGCGGCGCGGCGGGGCGTGCCCGGATGGTTGCGAGGATTCGCGAACGTCGCGAGGCCCTTCAGGAGCACCTCGAGCTCGAACAGCGCCTCTTCGCGGCGGCCCTCGGGCAGCTTTGCGATCCATTGATCGCGCGCGTGCGCCTGTTCCCGGCGCAGCCCGCGCGTATCGCGGAGCAGGTCCGAGTACGCGTCCGCGCCGCCCGGCGGGATCGAGCGCGGCGCGATCGATCCCATGCCGCCCCCTCCGCCGCTCGGCCCGCCGGCTCGCGGGGGAAACGACCCGGAGGTTCGCGGCGGAACGGAGCGGCTCATGGCGAGGCCTTCGCCCGGTTCCCGCGTCCTGCGGCGCTGTCGCCGGTCTTGGAGGGCTGATCGCCGTCGCGCTTCGACAGCAGCGTGTCGAGCCTTCCGACGCGCGGGCCGAGCATCTTGGCCATCACGCCCTCGATGTCGCGTCCGGTGCGCTGGGTCAGCAGCGTGATGTCGAGCGCGACCTGGCTCGTGACGATCTCGGCGATCGCGGTCGTCTCGCTGACCACCGCGGCATCGAGGTCGCCCATCTCGGTCGCTCCGATGAGCGAGCGCTTGTCGTCCGCGACCACCACGAGACGGTGCTTCCAGAACTCCTCGAGCGCCTTCTCCTCGAGGCCGTAGCTGAAGACCTCGCCGGGCAGCACCGGGAGCTCGGCGTGCGAGAAGACGACAATGTAGACCTTCCGCTTCGCTGCGCGCTTCAGCTCCGCGGTGATCTGCTCGATCTCGCGCGGCCAGCCGCTGAGCACGAGCCGCTGCTGGGCGCCGCGGATCAAGCGCTCGGCCTCCTCGAGGATGCGCTGGTAGCCGCGCACGCTGAATGCGTCCGGCGCGGGCGGAGACGTGTCGATGCTACGGATGGCCTCCTCGAGCTGCTCGGTCGACGCGTCGAAGCGTTTTCGGAGCAGCACGAGGAGGTCCTCGGCGGCGGCAGGCGCGAAGCGCTCGGGTGTGCCGGCGATCGAGCGCGCGGCGCCCGCCTTCACGAGCCGCCTGAGCACGCCGTACACGGCGGAGCGAGGGATCTGCGCGCGGACGCCGACCTCGTAGCCGGTCGCCGGGCTGTCCTGAAGCAGCGCGGCGTACGCGCGCGACTCGTTCAGGCTGAAGCCCAGGGCCACGAGGGCGGGCACGACGTCGGGTTCAGCCATGGCCCCTTTTTCCCACGAAACGCGCTGCATGACCAAGTGCCCGCACGCATGCCGCGACCGATTCTGCGCCAGCGCTGGACCGAGCTCGGTTGGCTCAGCCGCGTCGTGCTCTGACCGCGCTCACTTCGCGCCGGCGTCGCCCTTGCCGAACGTCTTCGGGTGGAAGTTGAACGGGTAGTTGGCGCGCGTCTCGAAGCCGCCCTTGCTCGGGGCGAACTTGATCTTCTTGATGATGTCGACGATGCACGCGCCGACGGTCGGCTCGTTGATGGTCGACTTCGACGAGTCGACCGACGCGTCGCTGACCACACCGGTGGGATCGATCACGAACTTCACGGTGAGGTCGCCCTCGATGCCCGGGTGATCCTTCAGGCCCTTGTCGTAGCAAGCGCGCGCCTCGTCACGTCGAGACATGACGATCGTTTGGATGTCCTCGCGACGGCGACCAGGCTCTTGCGAGTGGCCGGGGCCTGCCTTCGGTCCCGCGTCGCCCTTGGTCTCGATCTCCTGGTGGCTCGACGTGCCGAGCTTCGCGCCCTGGAGCTCGCCGCCGTCGGGGAGCGACGTCGTCGTCGTCGTCCCGCCGCTCGCGCCGCCCGAGGTTCCGGCCGCCGCACCCGACGCTCCGCCGCTCGATGCGCCGCTCGACGCGCCCTCGGTGCCGCCGCTCGTCCCGGTGCCGTCCCCCGGCGCCTTCACGTCCGACGGCGTGCTTCCACCACCGCATGCAGCCATCGAGAACGAGCCGGACAGCACGGCGACGGCAATCGGAGCGAGGACGAAGCTTTTTTTGCGGGGTCGAATGGAGCGCATGTGCAGGAGACGGTACCTGATTTGCCCGGGTTTTGTCGCCCCCGTGAAGTATCATCGAAGAACTACACGGTCCCCGGAATCACGTGCATTTCGAGCGCGTGGCACGAAGGCGGATCCGTGCTTTGTTCTGGATCGGAGCGCGCTCGTAATTGCCAGGCGAAGACGACAGCCCCGCGACCTCGAACGCCCACGCGAACCTCGGTCGATGCGGCAGCTACGAGCTGCTCGTCGAGCTCGCGTCGGGCGGTATGGCCACGGTGTATCTCGCGCGCAAGGCTCGCTCGCGTGACGCGCCGCTGATCGCCGTCAAGCGCCCGCATCGTCACCTCGCGTCCGACAAGGGCTTCCTCTCGATGCTCGTCGACGAGGCTCGCCTCGCCTCCTCGATCCAGCACGACAACGTCGTGAAGGTCCGCGAGATGGGCTTCGACAACGGCGAGCCCTTCATCGTCATGGACTACGTCGAGGGCGCGTCGCTCGCCGACGTCCGCAAGGAGCTCTCGGCCGTCGGCCGCGCAATCGACTCGCGATTCGCGGTGCGCATCGCGCTCGACGCGCTCGCCGGCCTGCAGGCCGCGCACGTGCTCCACGACGACAAGGGCAAGCCGCTCGGGATCGTCCACCGCGACGTCTCTCCGCACAACGTGCTCATCGGCTGCGACGGCAGCACGCGCCTCACCGACTTCGGCATCGCGAAGGCCGCCGATCGCGTGCAGACGACGCGCACGCACGAGGTGAAGGGCAAGCTCGCGTATCTCGCGCCGGAGCGCATCGACAAGCGCCGCATGTGCACGGTGCAGAGCGACGTGTTCTCGATGGCCGTCGTGCTCTGGGAGTGCATCGCGGGACGTCGCCTGTTCCGCGGTGACGAGGCGATCGAGACGCTCCAGGAGGTCGTGTCGGCGCCCATCCCCTCGCTCCGTCGCATCGGCGCGCCGGTCCCGCAAGCGCTCGACGACACGATCCTGCGCGGACTCTCGCGCGATCTCGAGACTCGCTACAAGACCGCCGCCGAGTTCGCCGACGCGCTCACGCGTGCGTCCGGCGGACGGATGAACATCGCGTCGCCCGCCGAGATCGCGTCGCTCATCGAGGCCCTCTTCGGGGAGCGGCTCCGCGTGCGCCACGCGAACATCCGCGAGGCGCTCGATGACGGCAGCGACGTCGGCCACGTCCTCGAGGTCTCGGGCCTGAACCCGCGACCCATGCCGACCGCCGAGATGCGCGAGCGCGAGAAGATCGCGATCCAGAACATCGCCCCGGCTGCGCCGAGCGCGCGGTACACGTTCGGCGCCGCGTCGGAGAGCCTGTTCCAGAGGCGTTTTGCGTCTCCGCGCGTACGCATCGCCGCGCTCGCCACCGTCGCCGTGCTCGGCCTCGTCGTCCTCGTCGGCGTGCTCGCGCGCAAGGACAAGGCGGATGCTGCGCATCTCGATCAGGCACCCTTCGCGGAGCCGACGATGCGCCGCGTGATCGTGCCGCTGCCGTTCGCGGCTACGCACGTGACGTTCGACGAGCAGTCACGTGACCTGTCTCCGCCTGCCGACGTCGCGGCCTTCGAGATCCCGCGCGAGAGCGGCGCGCGTCACCGCATCACGGCGCTCGCGGTCGACGGTTCGAAGGCCGAGGCCTACGTCCGCGAGTCGGAGGGCGTCGCTCGGCCCGAGGACCAAGGCTTCACGATCGAGGCGCTCGAGACGTACGCGGAAGAAGCGCAGGGCACCCCGACCGCGAACGGGAACCTCATCGAGCTCCCGCCGACGAAGAACGGCGTGAAGCGTGTGGTCAGGCCGCGGCCGGGCCCCGTGCGCGCCGCGAAGGACGCAGGCGCTCCTGCCGCCAGTGCATCCGCACAAGCCCCGAAGCCGGTCGGCACCGTGAAGGACGGCTTCACGAAGCTGCGATGACGTCGCGCGCGCGTGTCGTGGGGATGGCGATGGTCGGGTGCGTGCTCGCGCTCGCGGCGCTCGCCGCGTGCCAAGGCGATGCGGCGACGGCCGACCCGTGCACGAACATCCCCGCGGGCGGCTGCCCGCTGTCGCGCGGCGTCGCGTGTCAGGACCCGAGCTGCGAGGCCGTTTATGCGTGCCGCGAGAACAACGTGTGGGAGCTGAGCCAGACGTGTCCTCCGCACGAAGGCGGCGTCCCGCGCGAGGCGTCGTCGGATGCGCCCGTCGACGCGACGCATGCGTTCGACGCGGCCATCGATGCGCCGCCCGGCGCGAGCGGCGGTCCGGGATGCGAGATGCTCCAGACGCCGGATTGCACGCTCGGCTTCGCGCTCGCGTGTCCGTCGGGATGCTGCGGCTGCGAAGATCTCTTCGTGTGCGAGAACGGCGGCTGGACCTACTGGGCCACCTGCAAGGAGTGACTCACGACGCCTTCAGGAACGGCTCCCACTCGCGATACTTCGTCGCCGAGCCGAGGAGGATCTGCGCGGTCATCGACCACTTCGGCCGGAACGGCCGGCGAGCGAGACGCATGTTCGCCTCCTCGGGGGTCTTCCATCCCTTCCGCAGATTGCACACGCGGCATGCCGTCACGAGGTTCTCCCACGTGTCGTCACCGCCGCGCGAGCGTGGCAGCACGTGATCGATGTTGAGCTCGCGGAGCGGCGGCTGCTTCCCGCAGTACTGGCACTGGTGCTGATCGCGGAACATGAGGTTCCGTCGCGTGAGCCTCACGGTGACGCGCGGAGTCCGATCGTAGCGATCGAGATGCAGCACACGCGGCACGCGGAGCGCACCGCCGACGATCGGTAGAGCGTCGTCGTCGTGGCGCACGGGCAGCGTGCGCCAGAGGTCGAAGTCGTACTCCTCGCCGGACTCGTCGAGCGCGCGGGCCGCACCGCCGTAGAGGAGCACGAATGCGCGCTTGGCCGTCGTCAGCTGGACGGGCGCGAACACACGATTGAGGATCAGTACGGGCTTCGTTAGGACGTCGCTCATAAGACAGTCCCGCGGGCCTCACCGCGGCCTTCGTCAGTGTAGCACCGGCCGAACGTGGAGGACGACGTGTGGATCGCCCAGGATCCAAGCCGATCGCGCGATCTTCGTGCGCTGCGCTGGGAACGAACCGTGCTCCGCGGCGGTTCCTCAGCCGATGCTCAAGGATGACGTTGATTCCCCACGGGTGGCGGCTACCCTTTGCGAGTCCATGTCCGACGCCGAAAGCGACGAGTCGAAGCCCGTTCCCGAAGCTTCTCCGAGCGAGGGTGCCCTGGAAGTGCCGGTTGCCCGTCGCCGCGATCGCGACGAGGACGACGATCCCGACGCGTCTCGCAAGCGACTCCTCCTCCTCGTTCCTCTCGTGATGGCGGCCGCGGCAATCGTCGCGCTCGTCCTCGTCGGCATGCAGGACAAGGGCACGTACTCGAAGGACGTCGACGTCCTCATCGCCGAGAAGGCGAAGTTCGTCGGCAAGCCGGTCCGCGTCGAAGGCGCGCTCGTCCACGGCTCGCTCGTGAAACGCGAGACGCCGTGCGAGTACCGCTTCACGATCGAGAAGAACGGCGTCGAGGTCCCGGTGCGGTTCGCGAAGTGCATCGTCCCGGACACGTTCCGCGACGTCGCCGGCGTCGACGTCGGCGTCACGGTCGAGGGCGAGCTCCGCCCCGACAACTCGCTCGAGGCGAGCGCGGTGCTCGCGAAGTGCCCGAGCAAGTACGAGATGAAGCAGAAGGCCGCGGCCGGCGAGAAGATGCCGCACGCCGGCGGTCCGGGGACCACGCCCACGTCACTCTGAGTTAGGCTCGGTCACGTGGGTGGCCCGGTCTACTGGATCGAAGCGTTCGCCGCGCAGCGTGGGTTGCGTTACGAGGCCGACGCCGACGAGCGTTGGCTCCGCGCGTGGGAGCCGTACACCACGCTCAAGGTGCCGATCCGCTACGAGCATGCGCTGCACGCGACGGGCGGAACCGGAAGCTTGAGTATCGCTCGCGCCGTCGTCGAGCTGCCGCCGCCTCCTGCTCCCGCGCTGCAGGTGCCGAACGAGGTCGGCACGTGGATCGCGATCGTGCAGGACGTACGGATGACCGCCAAGGCCGCGACGACGAGCGATCTCGGCGGGATCTTCGGCGAGCCCCTCGAGCTCGCGTCGATGGTGCGCCGCGGGAGCGGCGATCCTGCGTTCGATCACGTGTTCGCGTCGTTCGCGCAGAGCGAGGAAGAGCTCGCGCGCGCGCTCACGCCCAGCATCCGCAAATTACTCCTCGGATGGCGGGTCCCGGTGCATGCCGAGTTCCGCCCCGGAGGCTTCGTGCTCGCACCCGTGACGGTGTCCGCCGACGAAAAAGGCCTCGCGTGGATGCTCAATGCCGTCCACCTCTTCGGAGAGAAGGCGACGAAGGTAGCGAAATAGATGGCCGATCCCGTATGCTACGGACGTCCTCGCCGCCTTCTCGGGGAGAAAATGCGCGCACGCAAGCTTGTCATCGGCTCCGGATTTCTCTTCGCGGTAGCCACATCGGTCCCCGCCCTCGCGCAGTCCGCGTCGGGCAGCAGCCCGTCTTATCCGGCTGCGTGCAGCGGCGCGAGCGTCTCGCAAGGCGAGAGCGAGCGCGCTCACACGATCTACCAAGCGGGCAAGGTCCAGTACGACGACAAGAACTACGACGCGGCGATCGCGCAGTTCCGCGAGGCGTACAAGCGTGACTGCTCGAAGCACGACCTCCTCATCATCATCTCGCGCGCCTACGAGCTGAAGGGCGACAAGGTCGAGGCGCTGCGCGCGCTCGAGATGTATCTCGAGCGCGTGCCGAGCTCGCCGGACGCACCGACGCATCGCAACGGCATCGAGTCGCTCAAGAGGCAGATCGCTGCGCAGCCGCCCGCGCCTCCCACGGCATCGACGACCGCCACCGCGCCGCCGCCCGCGACGCCGGCCGAGACGCGCGAGCACACCGTTCCGCCTTGGATCGTCGTCGGCGTCGGCGGCGCCGTCGCGATTGCGGGCGCCATCTTGCTCATCGCGAAGCCCACGAGCGACTGCGATCTCGACGCCCAGGTCTGCGCACGCGACTTCGCTCACAACGAGACCGACGCGGCGTTCAAGGCGCGCCAGAAGGACGCCGAGCGCGAGAAGTCGTGGGGCATCGCGGGTCCGATCATGATCGGCGGCGGTCTCGCGATCGTCGCGGGCGGCCTGCTCTGGCACTTCCTCGAGCCGACCGGCCCCGTCGAGAAGACCGGCAAGATCAAGCCGAAGCTCGAGCCTTCGGTGGCTCAGGGGTACGCGGGAATGTCGTTCGGCGGGACCTTCTAGGCGCACGCACGCGCCCACCGACGACGAGGGTTTGCCCATGCCCACGGCGATGCTCGCGGCGCGGCAGGATGCGGGAGGAGAGCTGCTCCTCGTCACGCTCGGCGTCGACGAAGCGATCGCCCGCGCGTACACGACGCCCGGCCAGTACATCAAGGTGACGACCGCCGACGCGAAGGGCTACTTCGTCATCGCGAGCCGCGTCGGCGAGACGTCGTGGCAGCTCCTCGTGAAGAACGCCGGCGGCGCGGCCGACGCGCTCGCGACCCTGCGGCTCGGCACCGAGCTCGCGATCGTCGGTCCGCTCGGGACCGGTTTCTCGGTCGCGCGCATGAAATCGCGCCACGTGGCGGTGGCCGTCGTGGGAAGCGCGCTCGGCGTCGCTCGGCCCGTCGTGGCGCAGCGGATCGACGACGGCGCCGCTGCCTCCACGCACCTCTTCATCGGCCTGCGCACGCCCACCGACCTCCCGATCGCGAGTGAGGTCGAGCGCTGGTCCGAGCAAGGCGTGCAGGTCGTGCTGTGCGTATCGCGCACGGAGCTCGATCGGCACGCAGAGGTATTGCCGCGTGCCCGGCGCGTCGCCGGGTACGTCCAGCAAGCCCTCGCGCGCGCCCTCGAGACGGGCGACGTCCCGCACGGAACGCTGGTCATCGCCGCAGGACCCGACGCGATGCTCGCCGACATGCGCGACCTGGCCCGCGCCGCGGCCGCCTCCACCGGCTCAGCTGCGGGCGTGATTCCGGCCGGTCCCCACATCGAAGTCCTCACGAACGTGTGACGTCGGGCGTTCCGTCTTCTCCGCCGTAGCGGCGTCGGGTAGCCTTTCGTCGGATGAGCAACGCGTCCGAGCTGCCGAAAGGCGGAGTCCGGCAAGGCGGAAAGGAGGAGCTGCGTGCATCGCTGCTCAAGACCTATCTGCTCCGTATCCGGGCGGAGAAGGGCGAACGTGCGGTCCGCACCGTCCTCGCGAACGCGGGGATCGATCCCGCCACGGTCGACAACGAGACCGGCTGGATCAGCACGCTGGCCGCGAAGAAGGCGCTCCGTGGGATCGGCGAGCTGCTCGGCATGGACGCGCTCCGCCAGCGCGGCGAATGGGTGACGAACGCGGAGGCGCTCGGCGCGCTCGTGCGCATGCTCCGCTCGGCCGAGCACCCGATCGACGCGTACGAGTACCTCACCGAGAACGCGCGCGAGGTCACACGCGTCGGCACGTGGGAGCTCGCGGTCATCGCCGACAAGTCGGACAAGACCGCTGCGAAGGACTCGACGGTCACGATCCAGCCGGCTCCCGAGTCGGGGCCCCCTGGCGGGCGTGACATCGAAGGCAAGGACAAGCGCAGCAAGACGGACAAGGCGCGCGTCCGCGCCGCTCGTCTCGTGTATCGCCCGCGCACCGATGGCTACGACGAGCCCGAGAAGGTCGAAGCCGCGACGGAGGTCCTGTTCTGCGCCGCACGCGAGGGTGAGCTCGCCGGCCTACCGCGGATATGGGGCCTGCCCGATGCGCGCGTCACCCACGAGGCGTGCCTCGCGAAGGGCGACGACTCGTGCACGTACCTCGTCGAGTGGGACGTGCCCGCGACGAAGAGCGTCACGGTCGCTGCCGCGGCATCGGCCGCGGCCGTGACGGGCGCCGCGGTCGGCGTGCCCGGTGGGCTCGTCGCCGG
>JAQBQJ010000450.1 GCA_028287065.1 Labilithrix sp.
GCGCCCACGCCCACGCCCACGCCCGCGCCCACGCCCACGCCCGTCGACGTCGCGACCACCTCTCGCCCGCCGTCGAGCGCGCCGCCCGTCGCGCCGTCGAGCGCGCCGCCCGTCGTCTCGCCCTCGATGGCGCCCCGCCGTGACACGCGCCGCGAGGACAGCGACGTGTCGCTCGCCGACGCATACGCGACCGACATGCTGCACGTCGATTCCGACCGGCCGCCGCGCCGCGGCTCGTCGCTCGCTCCGCCTTCGAGTGAGGCGCGCGCGCCGAGCGAGCTCGAGCGGCAGGTCCAGGCCTTGCGCGTCGAGCTGCGCGCCGAGGTCGTGGCGCGCGACAAGATCGAGATGCACGCACGCGATCTCGCATCACGACTCTCGTCGATGTCGGCCCAGATGAGCGGCCTCCGCGCGCGCACCTCGTCCGAAGACGCGACGGCGACGGCGCGGAGGAAGGCGTCGATCATCCCGCCTGCCGCCTCCGATTCGCGAACGCGCCTCTCGATGCGCGCGCCCGGCCTGTTCGCGGAGATCGACGAGCTGAAGAGCTCGATCGCGCGTCTCACCGCGGACAACGAATCGCTTCGTGCGGCGGCCCTCGGCGCGCCGGCACCTGCGCCGCGGAAGTCCGGCGGGAGGACCGACATGATCGTCCCCGAGGTCCTCGAGCGAATGGTGGAGCGCATCGCGCGCCTCGAGAACGTTCGCGCCGCGGTCGTCGCCGAGGACAGCGGCCTCGTGCTCGCCGGATCCGGCGAGCTCGCGAGCTCGCTGGCGGCGTTCGGTGCCTACATCAAGGATGCGGCGTCGCGCTCGGCGCGCCTGCTGCCTTTGCGCTCCGCGGACGAGGTCACCGTCCGCGATGCGCACGGACTCGTGTTCTCGACGCAGGTCCTCGGCCCGCCGGAGGCGGCGCTCGCGCTCGTCACGCTCGTCCAGGGCGACGTGCCGGTCCGCGAAATGCGCGTGATCGTCGAGCATACTCCCGGCGTCGGAACGGCCACCGCTGGCCGACGGTGAGCGACGTCTCCGGGCCGACAACCTATGGCACAATGAGCGCCATGCCCCAGGACTCGCAGCTTCGTGAGCTCTACGAGCTCCGTAACACGGTCGACGAGCTGATCGAGGAAGGCCTCGTGAAGCACTGGAGCGTGAGCGAGGTCCTCGGCGCGCTCCTGCCGCGCATGGTCGCCACGCTCGGCGCGAAGGGCGCGTTCGTCGAGACGTACGGCGAGGACCTGCAGCTCCATCTGTTCACGAGCACCGGCGACGGCGGCAAACCGCTCGCGATCCCCGGCAAGAGCGACGTCTTCGAGCGCACGAGCGAGGAGAAGCGACAGCGCGTGAAGCTCGAGGTCGAAGGCGCGCTCGTGATCGCGCAGCACCTGGACGTCGCCGGCGCCTGGTTCGGGCGCGCGGGTGTCGTGTGCCCGACCGACGCGGATCCGGTGCGCCTCGCCGATGCGCTCGACGCCGTGTGCGAGGTCCTCGACAACTATCTCTTCACGATCCGTGCGGCGCGCGAGAAGCACACGGTGATGATGAAGCTCGGCCGCGCGCTCCGGCATCGCGTGCTCGGCGAAGGCGTGAAAGAGGCCGTCGCGGTGCTCGCCGAGGCGATCCCGATGGACCGCATGGTCCTCGTGTACGTCGCCGAGGAGAGCGCGACGAAGACGCTCCACGTGCAGATGTGGAGCGGCGCGAAGCTCGAGGTCGACACGCTCGCCGCGCAGGGCACCACGCTCGCGCCGCTGCGCGTCATGGGCCGCGACTATCTCAACGGCACGAGCACCGAGCTCCTCGATCACCTCGGCGTGAGGAACGCGTCCGAGGAGGTGCTCATCAACGGCATCACGAAGAGCGTCGTCGTCGGCAAGGTCGTCGTCACCTCGAAGTCGCCTTCGTTCAACACGTACGATCGCGAGCTGCTCAGCGCGTTCGCCGGCTACATCCGCCAGCGCGTCGTCGACTTCAACAAGGAGTGGCGCGCGCTCGGCCTCGCGTTCCGGCCGGACGACGTCGGTCGCCTCCTCCAGACCGAGGACTACGAGAAGCGCTTCCTCGCTCCGCGCGAGGAGACCGTGGGCATCGTCTACATCGATATTTCGGGCTTCACGAGGGTGTCGGAGACGATCCTGAAGACGCCCGCGAAGGTCGCCGAGCTCGTCGAGGAATGGAGCCGCGACGCGGTCGACATCGTGTGGCAGCACGGCGGCGTGTTCGACAAGATGGTCGGCGACTGCGTGATCGCGCTGTTCGGTCCGCCGTTCTACGAAGAGACGCCCGGCCAGCGCCTCGCGCGCGCGCTCCAGTGCGCGATCGACGTGCGCGCCATGACGAACGAGGTCCCGAAGCGCGTGCAGTTCGAGGTGCTCCGCGAGAACGGTCTCGCCGTTTCGACGGGCGTCCATCTCGCGCCGCTCTTCGTCGGATCGTTCGGGCCGAACTCGAACTTCACGGGCTTCTCGAGCGGGATGAACAACACCGCGCGCCTGCAAGGCTGCGCGAGCAAGAACGAGATCCTCGTCATGGAAGAGGCGATCTCCGCGCTCCCCGACGGTCATCCGTTCACGTTCGGCGAGACGCGCGCGATGCCGGTGAAGAACGTCGCCGAGCCGCTGAAATTCCGCGCCCTCGAAAAGTAATCAGTCCGCGCAGCAGCGGAAGCCGATCTCCTGGCCTCGACGGTCGCGCGTCGCGCCACGTCCGTCGACGCGGCAGTCGAGGTTCGTGCCGGCGTTGAGGAACGCGCCGCCCTTGACGAAGCACTCCTCCTTCGCGGGGCCGCCGTCGCCGGCATCCGCGCCTGCTTCGGGCGGAAGGCACGGTCCGTCGAACCACTCCCAGAGGTTGCCGACCATGTCGTAGACGCCGGGGAAGCCGCCCTGACAACCGGGCTTCGACTTCACTGCGAGCGTGCGACCGGCGTCGTTCTCACCCGTGTTGCACGCCGTCGGGTTCTGGATCCCGCCGTATGGATATCGGAGCTGACCGAGGTTCGAGCACGCGAGCAGCCACTCGTTGGTGTTGAAATCACCGAGATCGGCGACGCCCACGGAGCCCTCGAACGAGCCGTTCGCGTGCTTGCCGCAGAGACGCTTGCCCGCCCACGCGCAGTACGCGCGCGCATCGCACCAGTCGATGCCGGCGATCGGGATGTCGTCCGCCCCGCCGAACCCCGCCGCGTACGACGTGTTCCACGTGCACTCCTTCGGCTGGCCGCCGGCGTCCGTGCCCTTCGCCGTCGTGAACTCGCGGTACTGCGCGACGGTGACCTCGCTCGAGTCGATGCAGAAGTTGTTCGCCGCCGTGCCGACGCGGACCATCGTCGGACCGTGCGCGCTCGTGCACGGCAGAGCGGAGGCGTCGAAGCCGGTCGTCGCATCGGGCGTGTCGGCGTCGTCGTCCGGCACGAACGGCGAATCCTGGGTGCCGCCGTCGTCCGACGCGCACAGGCCACCGCCCTTGCACTCGCCGATCTCGAGCCCGTCGATTCCCGCGAGCTTGCCGCAGGCCGCGACGGCAGCGAGCAAGCCGGCGACGACCGCGACACGGCCGAACGCCGCGCGCCCTCTTGCTCGCTGCGTCTTTCTCGCACTGGTCGCGGGGCCGTCGGTCATCAGAAGGAGCCTCGGACGCCCATGCTGCCCGGACCGAGCCAGACCGCTGCGCGTACTCCTCCCGATTGTAGCGCCGTTTCCGATTTCGTCTTGGGCAACACGAGGCCCACGACGCCGCACACGGCGCCCACGCCCGCCACCGCGAAGCCGATCGTCGAGATGGTCGCGAGCGAGCTCGCACTATCGAGATCCGCCTTCGCGGCTGGATCGCAGATGCCGTTCTCGCACTGCGTCTTCACCGTGCCCGACTTCGCGAGCGTGAGCGCGCCCGTCACGCCGCCGACCGCGAGCCCGGCGAGCGCGAGGCCGAAGCCTCCGAACACGAGGACATTCGCGCCGGTCGTCCGGTCCGCGCCCCGATCACGATCGCCGGAGCCGCCTCCTCGCGGTCGATCGGGAGCCGGTGCGACGACGACCGCCGGGTTCGGCACGGGGAGCGTGAGCTCGACCTCCTTGCCGTCGCGTTCCCCGAGCTCCACGTCGGCGCGCTTCTCGGACCCATCGGCGTTCTTCGCGGAGATGGTGTGCTTGCCGGGGTTCACCGCGACCGGCTCGCCGAGCAGGAGCGCCGCGACCTCGCCGTCGTCGACCATCACGCGCGTCGCAGGTCCGCCCTTCACGATGATGCGAACGGTCGGGATGCGCGGCTTGACGCTCGCCTCGAGCTCCTTCGCTTGCTTGCGCGACTTGTCGAAGATGGGCGGCTCGCCGTTCTCGCGCGGCATGCGCACGACCTCGAGGGCGACGTCGCGCGCCTCGACGAGATGCCCGAGCGCGAGATGCGCCTTCGCGAGCGCTATGCCGGTCGTCGGCACCTTCATCAGATCGTGGGCCTTGCGATACGCCTCGAGCGCGCGATCGTGATCGCCGACGCGCGCGCGCTCCTTGCCTTCGTCCATGAGCCGGCGAGCGGTCTCGCGCTGTGCGGCGCTCGGCGCGGCCAATGCGTGGCTCGCGGACGTCGTGACGGCGAAGAACGCGACCAGCGTCGCGACGCGAAGCCCGCTCTTAGAATCCATACTCGTCGCCGTCACCCGGCTTGGTGCCGGGTCGCGCCGGCGGCTTCGTCGGCGGCTTGCGCGCCGAGCTCTGAGTCGCGGTCGTGCCTGCGTCCTTGCCGGAGTGCGCCGGCGGCGTGGCGTCGGCGACCGCGCCCGTGGGCGGCGACGCCGGCTCGATGACGACGGGCGGGACGATCGGATCGGCGGTCGCGACGGCGACGTTTACGCCCGTCACGGCAGCGCTCGCGGTCTGGGCAGCCGTCGCGCTCGAGGCTGCGACGGGCGCCGCACGCTCGCCGCGTCGGGTGACGATGACGCCGGCGACGACGCCGAGCAGCGCGACGAGGCCGAGCACGAGCGCGCCGGCGACGATCTTCGCAGCCGACGAGCCCGGCGCCGGATGCGCGCTCATCGACGCGGCGCCGATGGTGCGCATCGAAGGCCCGGTCTGGAGCGTGTCGACGCCCGCGGCGTGCGCGATCGGCACGAACGGCCCATTGAACGGCGCCGAGGACGGCGCGGAGACCGGCGTGCCCGGGCGCGTCCCCCCGGGTCCCGTGCCCGAGCCGCCCGGCGCGGAGCCATGATGCGGCAGCGCCCGCGCGGAGAGCGGCGCGACGATGGTCGCGGCGTTCAGGCGACCGTCGGTCGCCGCGCGGACCGCGCGCTCGATCGCGTCCTTGCGCTTGGCGGTGCGCTCGCGCGAGAAGTGCGCCAGCACGTTGGCGACGTCCTCCGACGTGGAGGGCTCGCCGGTCGCGAGCATCGCCTGCTCGAGCGCACGACGCAGCTCCTCGGCCGTCGCGAAGCGCATGGCCGGATCGCGAGCGAGCGCGCGATCGACGATGCCGCGCACGAGATGAGGCACCGTCGCGGGGAGAGGATGATACGGCACGCCGGTCATCAGCTCGTGGAGCGCGGCGAGCTGTCGCCCTTCGTCGGTATCGCGAACGGGACGCCCGGCGAGCAGCTCGTAGAGCACGGCGCCGAGCGCGTAGACGTCGGCACGGCGATCGAGCGGCTCTCCACGCGCCTGCTCGGGCGCCATGTACTCGATCTTCCCCTTCAACGTGCCCGCGGCCGTCTCCTCGCTGCGTCGTGCGTTGGCCTTCGCGACGCCGAAGTCGATGAGCTTCGTGGTCCCGCGGATCGTGACGAGGAGGTTCTGGGGAGACACGTCCCGATGGACGACCTGGAGGGGCCGGCCGTCCTCGCCGTGCAGCTCGTGGGTCGCATGGAGGCCGGCGCAGGCGTCGGCGACGATCCGGAGCGCGATGCCCATCGGGAAGATCGTCTTGGCGGCGCGGACGTCGCGATAGACCTTGCGGAGCGACTCGCCGTCGATGAGCTCCATCGCGTAGTAGAGGAGCCCTCGGTCCTCGCCGATCTCGAGGATGCGCGCGACGTTCTCGTGATCGATCTGTCCGGCGATCTTCGCCTCGTCGAGGAACATGTCGCAGAACTGCCGGTCGTTCGAGTAGGTCGGCAGGATCGTCTTCAGCGCGACGAGCCGCTCGAATCCGAGCTTCCCGGTCATGCGCGCGAGCCACACCGTTCCCATGCCTCCCTGCGCGAGCACGCAGAGCAGCTCGTAACGGTCGAGATGGTCCCCAGGAGCTAGAGCGATCGTGGGGGGAGGTGTGAAGCTCCCCATAGCGAGTAAGGATCCCCTCTCGGAGAGGTGAACGCAAGCCCGCGTGGGAAATGCGCCTAGCGACCTACAAGCCAAGGCGATGTCGGTTCACGGATCACGGTTCACGATCACGGATCACGGATCTCGTCTCGCCCGTGATCCGTGACCGTGATCCGTGACCGTGAACCGATCTCGCCGGGCGACGCCTCAGCGCCCGATCTGCGGATGCAACTGACTCTTCCGCTTCTTCTCCGGCGCCGGGCGAAGACACCCCGCCAGATACACGCCGCCGTTGACGGCCGACCACGTACGGAAGTGCTTCAGGGTCGTCATCCAGCGCAGGACACGCGGTCCCTCGATCGCCGGACGAACGCCGCACGCCGCGGCGTGCTCCTGCGCGTGCTGGAAAGCATCCGCGATGCGGCGCTGCACGGCGAGCGGCGAGTTGCGCTCGCGCGAGACCTTCGACGCGCCCTTGCCGATGCGCGCGCGCTCCTGGGGATCGGCGATCAGGTCGAGGATCGCGCGACCGAAGGCGGCGTCCGCGTCGGCCTCGGTCCCGCCGCCGTTTCCGGGCGAGAGGAGCACGCCGTTGACGCGATCCTTGATCTGCGCGGTGACGCCCATGCCGTCGGCGAACGCGACGGTCGGCGTTCCGCACCACAGCGCTTCGCCGAGCACGTTGCCGTACGTCTCGCTGAGCGAGCCGTGCACGAAGACGTCCGCGTACGCGTAGTAGTCGGGCATGCGCGTGAACGGCACCTCGCCCGGGAAGAAGACGCGATGCGCGACGCCCTCTTCCTTCGCGATCCGCTTGTACAGCTCCGTGTCCGGACCTTCGCCGAGGAGCGTGAGCGTGGCCTCGCGATCGACGCGCGCGACGTGGCGCGCGAAGATCTTGATGATGCGGTCTTGCGCCTTCTCGCGCGTGTGACGACCCGCGCAGAGGAGGCGTGAGCCGCGCCACACCGAGTCGCTGGCGTTCTCGAGATGCGTGTACGGATCCGAGCCGAGCGGCTTGTCGAAGATCTCCGGCTGCACCGCGCGCGGGATGACGTGAATCGGCGCGGTCACGCCGCGCTCACGCCAGTACGAGCGGAGGCCCTCGGACAGGACCACGAGGCCGTCCGAGTTGTTGTAGATGCTCGAGAACAGCTTCTCGTACGGGCGCTTCAGCGCGAGCTCGACGCCCGCGTTGACCCAACCGAGCTTCGCGAGGCGCTCCGGAAGGAGCACGTCGTACGCGGCCGCGAGGTGCGTCGTGTTCACGCAGAGCAACGGAATGCCGCGCATCTTGCGGAGCCACACGCCGAACTCGAGCAGCAGCGACGTCGTCTGCGCGAACACGAGATCGAAGTCCCATCGGCTCGCGTCGTAAACCCAGGATTCCAGCGGCATCGGAATGTGCACGCCGGGGTACGTCTTCAGCGGAATGCTGGGGAGCTCGATCGTCCCCGGAGCCAGCTCGTCCGGCGTCGACTCGGGGTCGTGAGGGCCGATGACTGTGACTGCGTGACCACACCGACGCAATTCTTGGTACAGGAACCGTGTCTGAAACGCTGCACCGTTGGCGTACGGGATTCGCGTGAAATCACTCAGAATGGCGATCTTGAGAGGGCGACCGTGGCGGGCCGAAAGCGCCGCGAACGGCGTTTCGCTCTGCTGCCGGACGGCCGGCTCGATGCCGGAAAACGCGGACCGCGGGAGCGAGCGGACCGTTCGTGCGTGCGTAAGAACTTTCGCGGTATCGTTGGAAGACGAGCCGTGAAGATCCTCGACGTGACGGAATTCTATTCCGAAAGGGGCGGCGGGGTTCGAAGCCATATGGCGCTCAAGTCTCACGTTCTGTGCCAACTCGGCCACGAGCATGTCGTCGTCGCTCCCGGTGCACGGGATGAAGAGGAGACGAGCGACGACGGGCCTGATGCGGGGGGCCGTCTAGCACGGTCAAAAGCAAGCGCACGCGTCATTCGGGTCGGTGGCCCCGCGTCGCCGTATGATCCGACGTACCACCTGCTGCTGCGATTCGACAAAATCGCGGGGATCGTCGCGCGCGAGCGGCCCGACGTCCTGGAGGTCCACTCCCCTTACCTCGCCGCTCTCGGCGTGATGCGCGCCAAACGCGCGCATTACGGGGTTCGGACGTTCCAGTGGCATTCGGACTTCATCGACACGTACGCGGGAGTGCTCGAGGCACGCCTGGTGCGCGACGTACCGATGCTCTCCGCGGAGACGTGGTCGCGCGCGATCGGTCCGGGCTCTCGTGCGACGGCACCGCTGTGGGGCCTCGTCCGATCGATCGCCCGGCGCTGCGACGCCACGCTCGTCGCGGCCGAGTGGCAGGTCGACAAGCTGACGAGCCACGGCGTGCCGCGCGTCGTGCGCGTCCCGTTCGGGATCGAGCGCGCGGTGTTCCGACCCGATGCGCGGAGCTACGAAGGCCGTCGTGAGCTGCTCGCGCTCGCCTCGCACGACACCCGTCGCGACGACGCGACGATCCTCGTCGGCGTCGGCAGGTTCGCCGTCGAGAAGCGCTGGGACATCGTGATCGACGCGTTCCTGCGCATGCGCGCGCGTGATTCGAAGCGCGACATGATCCTCGTGCTCATCGGCGACGGACCGGAGCGCGAACGAATGAAGGCGCGCGCGAAGGGATCGCCCGACGTCGTGATGCCGGGCTTCGTGAAAGGGCGCGACGCGCTCGCGCGCATGCTCGCGAGCGCCGATGCGCTCGTGCACGGCTGCCCGTTCGAGACGTTCGGCCTCAGCATCGCCGAGGCGATGAGCTGCGGGCTTCCGACCGTCGTCCCGGATCAGGGCGGCGCCGCTGAGATGTACGTGCCCGCGGCCGGCGAGCGATACCGCGCGCTCGACGTCGACGCGTGCGCGGAAGCGACCGAGCGCCTGCTCGCGCGGCTCGCCGACGATCCCGATGGAATGCGCGCCGCGGCGACCGCCGCGGCGAGCCGTTTGCCGAACGTCGTCGAGCAGTTCCAGGGCCAGGTCGCTCTCTACGAGCAGCTGCTCGCACGGCGCGGCGTGCGCGGAAGTGCGACCGATCGTGGCCTTTAGCAACGCCCGAAGTTGCTCTGCGCCGCAGAAGGCGTGACGATCGGGGGCATGAAGACCTCGCTTGCCCTCGGTTCCGCCCTCGCTCTCCTTCTCGTCACCGGCGTGTCGAGCGCCGCGACGACCACGTACAAAGCGACGTTGACGGGATCGCAAGAGACTCCGGCCGTCACCAGCGCGGCGACCGGCAGCGCGACGCTCGTGTTCAACGACAACAACAACAAGCTCACGGGCACCGTCACGTACAGCGGCCTGACGCCGAACGCCGGCCACGTCCACGTCGGAGCATGCGGCGTCGGCCCCGGCGCGGTCGTCGACACTGCGTTCAACAATCCGCAGATCAGCCCGATCGTCGTGAACATCAATCTATCGACCGCCGAGGTCACGAAGCTCATCGCCGGTGAGCTGTACGTCAACCTCCACACGACCGCGCACTCGGGCGGCGAGATCCGCGGGCAGCTCTATCTCGAAGGCGACGCAGGCGCCGGCTGTCCGGCTCCGAAGGCGGATGCAGGCACCGACTCCGGCACGAGTGGCGGCACATCGGGAACGAGCGGCGGCACGTCCGGCACCAGCGGTACGTCGGGCACGAGCGGTACGTCCGGTACGTCCGGCACCAGCGGCACGTCCGGCACGAGCGGCAGCAACGGCGCGACCACGACGCCGGCCGACGACGCCGGCACGGCCGGCAACGACAGCGGCGGCGACAGCGGCGGCTGCGCGACGTCGCCCGCCGAAGGCTCGACCAACGGCCTCGCCATGGCGGCTCTCGCCGGGCTCGGCATCGCGATCGTCGTGCGCGCGCGCAAGAAGCGCTGAGCGCGGTCTCGTCTCACGACGGCGTACACGCCCTCGGTCACGCGCACGATCCGCGCGTCATCGAGGGCGTTCTTGCGCCACCATGCGACCGCGTTCGGCATCTCACGCCGTGTCTGTGCTAGAAAAGCCGGCACTCATGGCCAACAACCTCGTCGAAAATCTGGGCAAGGAGCTCGAGCAGATCGACCGCGAGTACGCGTCGGACTTCGCGGGCCACTCGCGTCTCACGCGCGACATCTCGCAGATGGACCGCATGCTCAAGCGCGTCGCGGCCGTCGTCGAGCAGGTCGATCGGATCCCCGCCGCCGCGCAGGGCCCCGACCTCGCGCGCGTCCGCGAGGCCGCCTCGCAGAGCCTCGAGCTCTACAAGACGGAGCGCGCGGCGATCGCCAAGGCCCAGGAGGTCGGCCCCGCGTTCGAGCAGTTCTCGGTCGAAGCGACGAGCGCGAACTTCGTCTTCGCCCGTTACATGCGCAATTTCGCGGGCAAGGACCGCGCAACACGCGACGTCGCGCTGCTCGGCGAGATGGTCGAGGACCTCCGCCAGATCGACAAGCGCATGACGCAGCTCCTCGAGAGCGTGAACAAGGGCAACACCGACTTCGAGAAGGACCGGAAGGTCGTGCGCGAGAACCTCGCGCAGTACCAGAAGGAGATCGAGCTCATCGAAGGCGCGCAGACCAGCGGCACCGCCGAGGAGCAGGCGGGCATCCTCGCGACGCTCGCGAACAACCAGTTCGCGATCTACCAGGGGCACTTCGCCGGCGAGCCGCGCGTGTCGCGCCGCCCCGCCCTGCTCATGCGCGTCACGGCAACGCTCAAGAAGATCAAGGACCGCATGACCGCGCTCCGCGCCGGCGGCCTCGAGGTCGAGTTCAACGAGAAGAACCTCAAGATCGTCGAGGACCGTCTCAAGACGTACGAGAACGAGCTCGCCGAGGTCCGCAAGCTTCGCCAGGCGACGCCGATGACCGACATCATGGGCGAGCTCGGCGGCGCGGCGAACAAGCTCTTCGACGACTACCGTGGCGCGTTCGCGGACAAGCCGCGCAGCCAGGCCGACGCCCCGCGTCTCGCGCTCATCTGCGACAAGCTCGGCGAGATCCGCCGGCAGATGCTCGACATGTCCTTCGCGGAGGACAGCGAGATGAACCAGAAGAACCTCGACATCGTCACCGAGCAGCTCGTGATGTTCGAGGGCGAGTACGAGGCCGTGGCGCGCGCCCAGCAGGCTTGGGCGAAGTAGTCCGCAGCTTCGCTCCCGCAGCATGGCCGTACACGTATCGATCCACGACGTCTCGCCCGCATGGCGCAACGAGGTCGAGCTCGCGCTCGATGCCGCGCACGCCCACGGCGTCCGGCCCGCGCTCCTCGTCGTTCCGGACTTCCATGGGCGCGCGCCGCTCGTCGACCATCCGGACTACTGCGATCGACTGCGCCAGCTCCAGGCTGACGGTCACGAGATCTATCTCCACGGCTACTACCACCAGGCGCGCACGACGAGCGCGAGCAGCGACATCGGATCGCGCGCGCGTCATGCCTTCGCGCAGAAGGTCGTGTCCGCGGGCGAGGCGGAGTTCAGCGACGTCTCGCACGCCGAAGCCCTGAAGCGCCTCGACGACGGCGAGCGCATGCTCCGCGACGCGGGCCTCTCGATACGCGGCTTCGTCGCACCTGCATGGTCGATGCCGGCGTGGGTGCTGCCGCTCCTCGCCGAGCGCGGCTACACGTTCACCGAGGATCACACGCGGGTGTACTCGCCGAAGGCGCAGCAGTCGCGTGCGAGCCTGGTCCTGAACTTCGCGAGCCGCACGCCGGGCCGCCTCCTCTCGAGCGTCGCCTGGTGTCGCGTCGCGCGCCCTGCCCGGCGCTTCGTGCCGGCGCGCATCGCGATCCACCCCGCCGACATGAAGTTCGCTCTCCTGCGTGGCGAGCTCGAGTCGCTCCTCGCGTGGGCCGACGGCGACTTCGTCGAGACCGGCGCCTCGTTACTGTCGGACCAACCGTCCTGAGCTCACCCGCGCGCGCGCCGGCGGCGTTGCCGCAGCGCGCGTCTCGACGCTGGCCCGCACCTGGCCTCGATGGTATGCCGCTCCCGTGGCGAATCTCGATCCCGGAGCCGTGCTCGCGCGTCTGGTCGACGCGTGTGCTCGCGTACGCGCCGCTGCCCGTCCCGACGACGTGCTCGACGCCACGGCCGAGGAGGGTCGGGTCCTCTCCGGATCGCGCCACGCGTGGGCGGCGCGCGTCGAGAACGCCGAGACCGCGCCTCGCGTCGCGATGCTGCGTAGCTCGTCCGACGACGACGCCGGGGGCGCCGAGCCGACGCCGCCTCCGGTCGCCGCGCTCGTCGCGGAGATCAACCATGCGCGCGGCGCGTTCCGTCCGCTCGCGCGGTCCGGAGGCTTCCTCGCCGTCGCGCTGCTCGGCTCGCACGACGCCGCGGAGGGCATCCTCGTCGTCGAGGACACGACCGACGGTCATGCGGTCCTCGATCTCGCGATGACCCAGCTCGGCACCGCCGCGGGGCTCGCTCTCGAAGGCGCTCGCCTGCGCGCGCGCGTCGAGACGGTCACGCGTGCGCGCGAGTCGCTCCTCGCCAGCGTCTCGCACGACCTGCGCAATCCGCTCAACACGTTCGCGATGAGCGCCGGACTCTTGCGCGACGACCTCGAGCGCAATGACGTCGACGCGACGCGCGGGATCAGCCTCGTGTCGCGCATGGAACGGGCGACGGCGCGCATGCAGGGCCTCATCGAGGACCTCGTCGAAGCAAGCCGCATCGACGCGAAGAAGATCGACTACGCCATCCGTCCCGAGTCCGCCGCGCAGATCGTGAAGGACGCCGCTGCGGCTGCCAAGAACGCCGCCTCCGACAAGGGCGCGGCCGTCGCATGCGAGACGCTCGACGAAGACGCGCGCGTCATGGTGGACCGCGCGCGCACGCTGCAGCTCATCTCCAAGGTGGTCGCCTTCGAGGCGAAGTCGACGGGCGACGGCGGAACGATCCGCCTCGGCGTCGCACGTCAGGGCGACGACACCGTGGTGTTCACGGCGCGCGCGCTCGGTCCGGGCGGCGTCCCCGTTCCTCCGCCCGAAGAAGGCCGCGGCGGCCTGGCGCTGCTCCTTGCGCGCGGCCTCGTCGAAGCCCAGCAGGGCACGTTCCGCATCGACGCGAGCGACGGCTTCGTCGTGGTCTTCACGTTGCCGGCTGCGAAGGCCTGAGCGCCTGAGCGCTCGCCTGCGAACGCCTAGCTCGCCCTAGAAGGGTCTCTCGTCCGAATCTGGCCGTCGTGCGAAGCACGACATCGCCGAAGGCGAATCGGGGAGGCTCGGAGCGAAGCGAGGAGGGGGACGAAGTCCCCACCGGAGTAGGAAGTGAACCCGAGCACGATTCGTCTGCGAATCCTGCTCGTGTTCACGCTTCACGCCTCGGGCTGCGACGGCGTCGCCTCCGCGCGACCGTCCGTGATCAAGCGAGCGACGGTCGTGCCGAGCGTCCCGGGCTGCACCGGCTTCGCGACGTGCGCATCGAAGCCCGCCGCGATCGCCTTGGCCGCGTCCTGCCGTGACGCGTACGCCGTGAGCGCGATCGCCGGCAGTGTCTTCGCGAACGCCCGCGTGCGGATCATCTTGATGAGCTCGATGCCGTCCGCGTCGGGCAGCCCGATGTCCGACACGATGATGTCCGGCCGATCCGCATCGAGCGCATCGAGCGCCGCGGCCGCGGTGCCCACGGACGTGACCCTCGCGCCGTAGCGCTCGAGGATCGTCGTGATCAGCTCGTTGCCGTCCGGATCGTCCTCGACGACGAGCGCATGCACACCGGCGAGCTGCGGCTGCGCGGAGACCGGCATCGAGAGACGTGCGGCGTCCGCGTCCTCCGCGAGCGCCTCTTCGGCGGCGATCGGAAGCGTGACCGTGAAGGTCGCACCCTTGCCCTTGCCGTCGCTCGCGGCGGCGACCGTTCCTCCGTGCTCCTCCACCAGGTGCTTCACGATCGCGAGGCCGAGGCCGAGACCGCGCGCCTTCGCCTCCTCGGCCTGCCGGAACCGCTCGAAGACGTGCGGGAGGAAGTCCGCGGCGATGCCTTCGCCGGAGTCCTTCACGACGACCTGCCCGCTCTCGCCGTTGCGCGTGACACGGACCACGACGGTCCCACCGCTCGGCGTGAACTTGATCGCGTTCGAGAGAAGGTTGCCGATGATCTGACGCAGGCGACCGGCGTCGCCCTTCACGCAGCCCACGCGCTCGAGCGACACGTCGAGCACGACCCGCTTGTTCGTGCACTGCGGGCGCGCCGCCTCGATGGCGGACTCGACGACGGACGCGAGCCCGACGAGCTTCGAGTCGATCTTCAGCGACCCTGTGACGATGCGCGAGACGTCGAGGAGATCCGCGACGAGATGGTTCAAGGCATGCGCATTGCGATCGATCGTCTCGATCGCACGACCCAGCTCCTCGGAAGCGAGCTGCCCGTTCCGCATCATGTCGGTCCAGCCGACGATCGCGTTGAGCGGCGTGCGCAGCTCGTGCGAGAGCGTCGCGAGGAAGACGTCCTTGGACTTGTTCGCGAGCTCGAGCTCCTCGCGGCGCTTCTCCGTGGTCTCGTGGAGGCGTGCGTTGTCGACGGCGACGGCGATGCGGCGGGCGAGGTCCTCGGCGAGCGCGACGTCGGCGTGCGTGTACGTGTGGCCCTCGGCGCTGCGCGCGAACGTGAGCGTGCCGACGCTGCGGTCGCGCGACGTGAGCGGCAGGCACATGTACGCGCTGACGCCGAGCTCCGCGAGGAAGCGCAGGTTCTCGATGCCCTTGCCGGAATGCGCTTCGGTGAGCTCCTCGGCGACGTCGAGGTAGATCTCCGGACGGCCCGTGTACGCGACGGTCGCCGGTCCGAGCTCGAAGCGAGGATCGTCGAGGAGCGAAGCTACCCGCTGCTTCGACGGCCGCTCGCCGGGCGCCTGAGCCGCCGCGAGCTTGATGCGCTTGTGCTCGTGCGTGTTGCCGTCGAGCAGATCGAGCATCGCGAGGTCGCCGAGGATCGGCAGCGCTCCACGGACGACCGCTTCGATCTCCATCCGGTCGTCGAGCGCGGTGCCGAGGCGGCGGCTCGCGTCGGCGAGCATCCGCAGCGCGCGCTCTGCGCGCACGCGCGCGTCGATGTCGGTGCTCGTCCCGATCCACGACGTGATCTCGCCCGCCTCGTCGCGGCGGGGCACGACGCGCACGAGGTGCACGCGCCATCCGTCGTCGAGGTTGCCGAAGCGAACCTCGGATTCCCACTCCTGCCCGCTCGCGAGCGCTGCGTTCCAGCCCTCGAGGAACCTCGGCAGGTCCTCGGGCGCGACCACGGAGGCGAACTCGCGCGAGCCGCGCGCGAGCGCCTCCCAGCGCTGATTTCCGTACTGCACGCGGCCCGAGTGGTCCGTCGTCCACACGAGCAGCGGGACCGAGTCGGCGAGATCGGCGTAGCGCCTGTCGCTCCGCTTCTTCACATCGG
>JAQBQJ010000576.1 GCA_028287065.1 Labilithrix sp.
CGCCTGCATGGACGTGGCAGGTGAAGGCGCGGCGTCGGCGGCCGCTGCCGGCGACCCGTCGCGGCATGCTGCGAGAGCGAGCGTGAGTGCGAGGAGCCCGTAACGCATCAGCGCGAGCATACGCGAGCTCAGCCTCGCGAGGCGTCGGCGAGCAACGCGAACACCTCGCGCGCCACGGCGATGCCGCGATCGTCGAGGTTCTTCGGGTTCGACCAGAAGTCGTCGACGTTCCCCCGGTGCTGTCGACCGTAGGCGAGCGCCTTGATCATCATCTGCACCTTGTCGGCGGCCTTCACGACGCGCACCTCGAGCGAGTTGCCGGTCTCGGCATCGGTCCAGAGCTCGAGCTGCGCCGGCGGCAGCACCTTCGCGACGACCGTCGCCTCCAGCTCGTGGAGCGCCTCCGTCATGCGCGGTGTCTTGTTCGGCATCGGGACGTCGCCGGTCTTTGCCTCGGCCGCGTCGTGCACGAGCGCCATGCGGAGCGCGCGCTCACCGTCGATCGTGCCGCCCTCCGCGCGGATCGCATCGACGAAGAGCATCGTGACGAACGCGACGCCGAAGCTGTGGTCGGCGATCGACTCACACGGTCTCACCCCGCGGAGCAGAAAACCCGTGCGAGGGAGATCGGCGAGAGGATCGAGTGCGAGCATCGTCGCGAGGATCTGTTCGGCGCGCGCGGTCATCACGTTTCGTTACACCATTCGTCGCCATGGCCGCGCTTGCTTTCGAATCGCCCGCATCTACGGTCCAGCCGATGTTGCTCGACGACGGATTGCACGCGCCGACTCTCACCACCACCGAGGAGCGCGCGCTGAACGCGATCGACGAGCCGGCGATGATCCGCTGCCTCGAGAGCCTCTTGCGCATTCCGAGCGTGAGCGGCTCGCCCGAGGAGAACGAGGCGCAGCGCTGGTTCGCCGGCCAGATGCGCGAGGTGGGGCTCGAGACCGATCTCTGGGAGATCCCGCTCGCGGAGACGACGTCGCACCCTGACTTTCCGGGCTCCGAGGTGCATCGCGCGTCGGCGCTCGGTCTCGTCGGCTCGTGGGGCGCGAGCGAGGGTCCGACGCTCGTCCTCAACGGTCACATCGACGTCGTTCCGCCCGGCGACGTCTCGCAGTGGACGAACCACGAACCGTATGCCGGAGTGACGCGCGACGGCGCCGTGTACGGTCGCGGCGCGTGTGACATGAAGGGCGGGCTCGTGTGCAACCTCTTCGCGATCGCCGCCATTCGCGCCGCCGGCATCACGCTGAAGGGCCGCGTCCTGCTCGAGAGCGTCGTCGGCGAGGAGGACGGCGGGCTCGGCACGTTCGCGACGCTGCAGCGCGGGTATCGAGGCGATGCGGCGATCATCCCCGAGCCTACCGATCTCGCGATCATCCCTGCGTGCGCCGGCGCGCTCACGTTCCGCCTGAGGGTGACCGGTCGCTCCACGCACGCGAGCGTCCGCGAGGAGGGCGTGAGCACGCTCGAGAAGTTCTGGATCGTGTGGAAGGCGCTCGACGAGCTCGAGAAGCGACGCAACGCGAAGAAGGATGCACTCTTCACGCGATTTTCTCTCCCCTTCCCGCTCTGCGTCGGAACGCTGCGCGCGGGTGACTGGCCCAGCTCGGTGCCCGATCAGCTCGTCGCGGAAGGACGCATCGGCGTCGCGCTCGGCGAGACGATGGGCGACGCGCGCATGGATCTCGAGCGCGCGATCGCCGAGGCGTGCGCCTCCGATCCCTGGCTGCGCGAGCACCCCGTGAAGGTCGAGTGGTTCGGCGGCCAGTTCGCGAGCGGCCACATCGCCGCCGATCATCCGCTCGTGAAGCTCGTGTCCGGCGTGCACGCCTCGCTCGAAGGTCGCGCGCCGGACGTGCACGGCGCGCCGTACGGAAGCGACCTCCGGCTCATGGTCGGCCTCGGCCACGTGCCCACGTTGCACTACGGTCCCGGGAACGTGAAGCACGCGCACGCGCCCGACGAGCACGTGCCGGTCGCGCAGCTCCGCGCCGTCGTGCGGACGCTCGTCCTAGCGATTCTTCGCTTCTGTGGGCACGACGGTGAGATGACCGCCCCGTGAAGGCGGCGCCATGAAGCCGCTCAGCGCCGCGCGATAACGCTCGAAGCAACGGCGCCCGGCCTCGAGGCGCATGAGCGCGCCTTCGGCGATCGCGCGCGCCGTCTCCGGATCCTCGGCGACGAGCGGCCTGAGCACCTCGCGGTTCCACGCGATCGAGTGCTTCACGTCGAGCGTCGCGTGGAGCGCGAAATAACGACGTGCCTCGCCGCCGACGCCGAGTCGCTTCAATCCTGCGTTGACGAGGGCCGCGCGACCAGGCGCGGTGAGCTCGATCACGCCGAGCGCACCGACCGAGTGGAACGTGTAGCGGCGGTTCATCGCGAGCGCGGTCATCAGATTGCCGAGCGCGAGGGACTCCCACACGACCTGCGTGTTCGGCTGGATGCCGAGCTCGTGCGCGAGGACCTCGAGCATCGGGCCGTGCATGCCTCCGCGTTTGCCCTGGCCCATCTCGTCCCAGTAGTTGCGCGCGAGCTCGAGCTTCGGCTGCGCGTCGAGCTTCACCTGCGTCATCGCGACCAGATCGTCGAACCCCGCCTCACCCGCGACCTCCTGGGTCAGGAACCAGATCATCGCCTCGCGCGGCGCGTCGTCCGCGAGCCAGGGGAAGAGCGGATCGTTCTGGCCGGGGCCGTTCTCCTTCAGCGCCTCGAACCAGGCGACGAACGCGCCGGTGTCCGCCGGCGCCGTCGCGGCGCGCGCCGCGATCGTCTGCTGCTCGCTCATGACGAATTCGCCCTCACGCAGGCGCCACGCGTGCTCGTCGGCGAGGTCGCGACGCCAGCTCGAGCTCGGGCCGCACGTCGGCGTGAGCCTGCGACGGTTGAACGCGGTCAGGGCGCGGTGGAGCTCGTCACGGTCGACGTCGGGGGATCGATAGCCTACTGCGCTCATCGTCCGCGAGAGCACTGCAAGCCGCGCGCCGCAGCGGCACGCGTGTTTTCCAGCATCGCGTCGCTGTCCGATCGTTCACCACGGTCATCCGGCGGGGCGAGTCGCCACAAGAGCGACGGCCGCGATGCGTTCGACGGCCGCATAGGCGTCGTTCTGTTCGATCTCCTCGCCGAACACGTCGGGATCGATCTCGCGATAGCGCCAATCGGCGCGCGCCTCGATGCACACCTCGCGGACCGCGCGAAGGAACGTGTCGACACCGTCGACCACGGCAGCTCCAGTGTAGAGGACGAGGCGTCCGCCCGGCTCGAGACGCTCCAGGGCCTCGCGCGCGATGCGTACGGCGAGCGCCTCGCCGAAGCTTCCGCCGCCGTCGCGATAGGCGCGGCTCGCGGGATCGACCATGTACGGCGGGTTCGCGATGACGAGATCGATCGGCCCGTCGACGCCGCGGAGCACGTCGCTCTCGACGATCTCGACCCGGTCCTCGATCCCCGCGAGCGCCGCGTTCGCCGTCGAGAGCGCGAGCGCAGCGCCGTTGATGTCGGCGAGCACGACGCGCTCCGCGTGCGTCGAGGCGACGATTCCTCCGGCGCCCGAGCCGCATCCGACGTCGACGACGCGCTTCGCACGCCGTCCGTCGAAGGTCGCTTCGTCGACGACGAGATCGCAGTACCTATACGTGTCGGGACCGAAGAACACCGCGTCGGCGGCCAGCGTCGGATACGCCGAGTGCGCGAAGATCCGCCCGCCGATCGACGAGAAGCGCACCTTCGACCGGAACAGCGGGCCGTCGCCGGCGAGGACAGCCGCCGCGCGCGCGAGCTCGAGCATCGGCGGAGGCAGCAGCGAGGCCTCGAACGGACGGCTCCAGCCGAACACGTCGCGCAGCGTGCGCGCGGTCGTACGTCCGGCGGCCGCGGCACGCGCATCGACGCGCCGATGCGTCTCCGGGGTGACGGTCACGAACGAGTACCCTGCTGCTGCGAGCGCGCGCCCGAGATCGACGAGCGCAGTGGTTCGATGGTCCACGCGTGCATCGTATCGCCGGGCCGCGCTCGAGCTACGCGGCACTCGATCGCTCCGTCATGAACAGGTCGACGGTCGCGCCGTGCGTCTGGCGGTGGATGCGCGAGACGAGACACGCGGCGCTGCCGCCTGCGCGGTGGAACTGCTCGAGCGTGAGACGATGCACGCGATAGCCGCGTGCGACGAGCGCCTTCGTGGTGGCGGGCGCAGTGGCCCCCCACACGATCGTCTCCCCGACCTGCACGAGGTTGACGCCGAACCGGAGGGCTTCGCGGAACGGCACGCGCACGATCGCGCAGATGCCCGGATGGCTCTCGATCGCACGCATGCTCGCCGGCGTGAATGCCTCCTCGCAGACGAGCGCGGTCGCGTCGTCGAGCACGGTGAGCGCCATGTCGAGGTGGTACAACCTCGGCTCGCGCAGCTCGACGGACGTGACGTCGCGCTCGAGGAATCGCTCGAGATCGCGCGCAGCGCGCCGCGACGAACGAAAGCCGTGGCCGAGGAGAGCACCGCGTGCGCCGGGCAGCACGACGACGTCTCCTCCTTCGAGCGGAGCTTCGGCGGCGGCGGTGACGCGGACGCCCAACGACGCGAGCGCGTCGGCACGCGCGAGCTGCTCGGAGCGACGCTCGGCATGGCGAGGCCGCGCCAGCAGAGCTTCCGTCGCGCCGTGCGTGCGCTCGACGAGCACCGCGTTGTCCTTGCTGAACACCGAGTCGTACGCACCGTGCACGAACGGAACGACGTCGACCACGGCTCCCGCGACCTCGAGCGCACGTACGAAGGTCTCGTGTTGCCTCACCGCGTGACTGGCACGTACCGAGCCGATGCGCATGTGAGGATTGATCGACCAAGCGACCTGAAATGCGCACGCGTCGCTCGTTCGCGCGCAAGACGAGCCGCAGCGTGGTCGGCTCACGACGAAGCGGGGTGTGGGGATCCGTCTCGGCATGCATGGCCGACCTGCAACCGTCGCGCCGCTGCGATCGTCCCGCAAGAATAGGGCACGCGAAATGCTCGCTCGTGGAGAGGAGGTGTCACATGACGCTGACGGAAGACCTACGGGGGATCGAGGACGTCGATCCCAGCATCATCGCGGTCGGGATCGAGGAGACGGAGGAGTACGACGAAGACCAAACGCCCGGACGCATGCGACGCATGGGCGGACGGATGCGGAACGTGGCGCAGCGCATCGCGCCCGAGCGCAGCGTGATCTCGTCTGCGCTCGCGATGTCTGCCGCGTGCCTCGGCAGCGTGCTCGTCGCATCTGCGCGGCGTCGCGGCTCGCCGTGGGCCGGCCTGAATGCTGTCTCTCGCGGCCTTGGTTTCGGCGGGCGCGGCCTCCTCGGACGCCGCGTGTCCAGGCGCTTCGATGCCCGCCTCGGGGCCATCGGTCTCGGGACGATCATCGGCGGCTCCCTCGTGGTCGCTGCGATTGCGAACAGGCTGACGCCGTCGCGTGGCATGGGCCGTATCGCAGGCGGCATCCTCGCGGCAGCGGGCAGCTATGCGATGGATCGCTACCTCATGAAGCGGCCGCTCCTGCCGGCGCTCACGCGCTCGCTCGGCCGGCGCGGCGCGATGATGAAGTACGGCGCGATCGGGCTGGGGTCGATCCTCGGCCGGCGGGCGCGCTGATCGCTCACGCCGGCGCCGGCGTCCGCGAGGATGCCGGCGTCGGTGCGTTTGCGTTCATCGCTGCCGCTGCCGGGGTGAGGACACGCGCCGGCTCGTGGTGCGCGTGGTGGTGCGCATCGTAGACCGGATGCGTGAGGCCGGTGATGAGGCGCGCGCCGCGCTTGTACGTCACGTACGACCAGAACCACGTGAACATCACGACCACGCGGTTGCGGAAGCCGACCAGCGTGAGGATGTGGACGAACACCCACGAGATCCACGCGATGAAGCCGCTGATGCGCAGTCCGACGATCTGCGCGACGGCACGCGACCGACCGATCGTCGCCATGATGCCCTTGTCGACGTAGTGGAAGCGTGTCCGCGGCTCGCCGCGGAGCGTCCGCGCGATCGACTTCGCGACGGCTCTTCCCTCCTGCTGCGCGACGGGCGCGAGGCCCGGCAGGCACTTGCCGTCTTGCATGAAGCATGCGACGTCGCCGATCGCGAACACCTCGGGGTGACCGGGGATGGAGAGGTCGTCCTGGACCTCGAGCCGGCCCGTGCGATCACGCAGGACGCCCGGAGCTCGAGCGACCGTATCGATCAGCGGGACGGGACGAACGCCTGCCGCCCAGATCGTCGTGCCGGCAGGGACGAAGCCACCGCCCGCGATGTGGACGCCGTGCTCGTCGACGTCGTCGACGCGCGCGTTGGTCCTCGTCTCGACGCCCAGGTCCGCGAGCTGCTCGACAGCGCGGTCCGAGAGCCTCGGGTCGAACGCCGG
>JAQBQJ010000554.1 GCA_028287065.1 Labilithrix sp.
GCGCCCAAGGCGGCGGCGAAGAAGCCGAGCCCGACCCGCAAGAAGACGAAGACCGAGCTTGCCCGTGACGCCATCGTGCAGACGCTCGAGGAGCTCCGGCTCGATCGCAGCGTGATCGATCGCGTGGAGAAGAAGCTCCGCATCATCCAGCGCGAGATGCCCGCCGCCAAGAAGCTGACCTCAGGCACGCTGCAGACGATCGCCGAAGGCCGTCGCCTGGCGGACCGCGCCAAGTCGGCGCTCGTCGAGGCGAACCTTCGCCTCGTCGTCTCGCTCGCGAAGAAGCACGTCAACCGTGGCCTCCAGCTGCTCGACCTGATCCAGGAGGGCAACATCGGCCTCATGCGTGCGGTCGACAAGTTCGACTACAAGCGCGGCTACAAATTCTCCACCTACGCGACGTGGTGGGTTCGTCAGTCGATCTCGCGCGCGATCGCCGATCAGGGACGCACCATCCGCGTGCCCGTGCACATGTACGAGAGCCTCCAGAAGCTCACGCGCATGAGCCGCTCGCTCCTCCAGGAATACGGTCGCGAGCCGACGCCCGAGGAGCTCGCCGAGTCGACGGGCATTCCCGTCGAGAAGGTGCGCGCCGTGATGAAGATCGCGCGCGAGCCGATCAGCCTCGAGACGCCGGTCGGCAGCGACGGCGAATCGCACGTCGGCGAGTTCATCCCGGACGACTCGGGGCTCCCGCCCGACGAGGCGTACGCGCAGATGCGCTTCAACGATCAGACGCGCCAGCTCCTCAAGACGCTCACGCCGCGCGAGGAGAAGATCCTCCGCATGCGGTTCGGCATCGACGAGCCGCGCGACCACACGCTCGAAGAGGTCGGCGAGAGCTTCTCGCTGACGCGCGAGCGCATTCGCCAGATCGAGACGAAGGCGCTGCGCAAGCTCCGCCTTCCCTCGCAGCATCGCAAGCTGAAGACGTACATCGGCGGGCAATGAGCGTTCAGGAGCACGTCAGTTCGATGCTCCGGGAGAAGCTCTCTCCCGAGCACCTCGAGGTCGTGAACGAGAGCCACATGCACTCGGTCGCGAAAGGATCGGAGACGCACTTCAAGGTCGTCGTCGTCTCGCCGCTCTTCGAAGGCATGTCCGCCGTGAAGCGCCATCAGCTCGTGTACGGCGCGCTCGGCGAGATGATGGGCAAGAAGCCGTCGCAGGGCGGCATCCACGCGCTCGCGATCACGTCGCGCACGCCCGCGGAGTGGGCCGCGAGCCCCGAGGCGAACGTCTCGCCGCTCTGCGCCAGCAAGGGCAAGTAAGATCCACCTCCGGGTGATCGGGCCGTCTTTCCGGGGCGGCGCGCCTCGGAATGATTGGATTTTTACCACAAGGGTGGATGGCATACAGGTCGCATAATGGCCTACATGCCTGCTTTCGCTTTCCTGCCTCGCTTCGTTCTCCTCGCCATCGCTGCGGCCGCCGTCGTCGCGTGCTCGAGCGCCGGCGACGTGGAGGAGGCGCCCGCGTCCGAGACCGGCGAAGCGGTGAGCGAGTCGGTGCCCGTCGGGACGATGCTTCGCGCGACGTCCGACGTGAACATGCGCGCCGACGCATCGACGTCGGCCGCGCAGATCAAGACGATCCCGAGCGGCAAGCAGGTCGAGGTGCTCGTCGCCGCGCCGAGCAACGGTTTCTATCGCGTGCGTCACGAAGGCGACGAGGGCTGGGTGTTCGGTCGCTATCTCGTGCGCGCCGACGACTCTTCCGCCGGCGAGTACGCGCACAGCAAGAAGATCGCGCTCGTCTATCAAGGCTCGTGCTCGTTCCTCCATCGCTGCGACAGCTACTCGCGCAACCTGCCCGCCGGGCAGGTCAACTGGGGTTGCCTCGGGCACGGCGCAGCGTGTGTCGACTCCGAGCACTGGGCCTCGGGTCCCTCGCGCGCGTACTGCGGCAAGACCGTGAGGTTCTGCAAGGGCACCACGTGCACGACCGCGGTGATCAAGGACGTGAGCGTCTCGCAGGACTTCGAAGGCAGCCAGGGCGTGTTCGACGCGCTCGGCATCGGCTATGGCGGCGGCTCGACGTGCTCGAACACGTACATCGACGGCGATCCGCGCGTCACCGTCTCGTATTGACCGAGCGCTACGCTCCGCGCGCGATCAGTACGCCCGATAGCCGAACGAGATCGGAAAGAAGAACGCCGTGTTGTCGCGGCCCTTGTCCGTGAGGAGCAGGCCGGGCTGTACACCCACCGTCCACTCTCCTTGCGATGTGGCGAGCACCGCGACGGTGCCTTCGGCCATCGTGCCGAAGACGAGATCGGTGCCGTAACGAACGTCGTGCGAGACCGTCTCGATCTTGCCGCCCAGGAACGTGGCGCCCAGCCAGAGCGAGGAGCCGACGCGCAACGAGATCCCCGGACCGCCCATGACGGCGTACGAAGGACTTCCGTCGGGACCGAGCCCGAACAAGCCTCGACCGAGGAACTCGAAGCGATCGGTGACGGCATGGCCGACCTCGAGCACGGCGCCGGCGACGACCTGGGTCGCTGCGCGATCGTTCGGCTCGCCCTTCGCCGCGCCGAGCAAGTGATAGGGCGCGACCGCGAACGCGGCGCCCCACACGAAGCCGCTCGGGACGTCGGCGCTCGCGTCGGGAACGCGATCGGCCGAGGGCGGGACGTTCGCGACGGGCGCAGGCGCGGGTGCCGGGCCTGGTGGAGGCGGCGACGTATCGGCTCGCGTTGCTGCGGGCCCGCGAGACTCGACGACGACCGGGAGCAAGTCGCCGGTGCCTTGCGCCTCGACGTCGGCCTCGCCTCGCCAGCCGTCGCCTTGCGCGATGACGACGTGGTGGCCTGCCGCGACGAGCACCGACGTGGGTGACGGCTCCGCGAGCGGCGTGCCGTCGACGAAGAGCCGCGCGCCGGGCGGCTTCGTATCGATGCGCAGGCGTGTCGACCGCGACTTGATCTGCGCGATCGCGACGATCGCCGCGCCGGTGAGCTCGCCGCCCTCCCCCGCCTCGGCGACGTACGCCTCGTACGCGTCGACGGCAGCCTGCGGATGGAGCAGTCGCTCCTCGGTATGCGCGAGGTTGTACACGATGGGCGCCGCGTGATGCTCCGCGTCCGCCTTCTTGAACAGGCGGCGCGCGCCTTCGTAGTCGCCGCGCTGATACAGACGAACTCCCTCGGCGAAGTCGCGACGCGCGCCTTCGATGTCGTCCGCGTGCGCATCCGTCGTAGCGAGGACGACGCAGGTCAGAACGACGTAGCCAGCGGACGCTCGCAGCGCCCCGACTGCCAGATATGCCCGCGAGGACAGCAATGCCCGAGCGAGACTACTTCACCGGCTTCGCACGCCGGTTTCGAATCGGCAGCCGAAACCGCAGCCCGCGGCGCGCGCACGACGGCTTTCCCCGCATCGAGCTCGGTCACGGCCGCATCGCCGCCGGCGTCGCGCCCCGCTTCGACGTTCGTGCTCGTGCTCGTGCTCGGCGTGCTCGGCGACGTGCTCGGCGTGGCGCTTGGCGTGGTGCTCGGAGCCGCGCTCGCCTTCACGGCTGTCGGCCTCTCGGCGGTCGTGGCCACCGCCTCGCCGCGCCCCATCCCCCATCCCCACACGAGCCACGGCAACAGCGCGCCGAGCACGAGAGTACATGCCGCGATCACGATCCCGACGAGACGGGACCTCGGTGTCGTCACGGTCCCGGCCGTGACCGCCGACTCCATCGCGGGCTCTCGCGATTCCGCGCGGTCGCGTCGATCGCTCACCGGAGTCGGCTCCCGCGCGGGCATCGACGCTCTCATGGGCGCCGCTTCGAACACGGGAGCCGCAGTGCTCCATCCGCACTTCGCGCGCGCGTCGACGAGGCCGTCGAGCATGGCGCGCGCGGACTCGTAGCGATCGTCGCGCTCGATCACGAGCGCGCGTTGCACCACCGCGTCGACTTCGCGCGGCACGGAGGGCCGCCGGCTGCTCGGAGAAGGCGCGGTCTCGGTGAGGATCTTCGCGAGCACCGCGATCGCGGACGGTCCGAGGTGCGCAGGCTTGCCGGTGAGCATCTCGAAGAGCATCGCGCCGACCGACCACACGTCGACGCGTGCGTCGATCTCGACCTCGCCCCGCGCTTGCTCGGGCGCCATGTAGAGCGGCGAGCCGATCACCTCACCCGAACGGGTGATGCCCGTCGCGTCGTCGAGCGCGAACTTGGCGATGCCGAAATCGAGGAGCTTCACCGTGCGCGGGCCGGCGCCGGCATTCTCGGACGGCGCAACGACGAACACGTTCTGGGGTTTCACGTCGCGATGCACGACGCCGGCACGGTGCGCGGCTTCGAGCACCTCGAGCACCTGCTCGGCAATCCAGCACGCGACGCCGACGTCGAGAGGGCCGCGCGCGACGAGCGACGCGAGCGTCTCGCCGCGAAGCAGCTCCATGACGAGGAAGGGCCGGCCTTCGTCGTCCTCGCCGACGTCGTAGACCTCGAGGATCCCGGGGTGACCGATGCGGCCGGCTGCCTGCGCCTCGAGCACGAGCCGCGCCGCGACCGACTTCTTCCCGGCGACCTCGGCGGTGAGCACCTTGACGGCGAACTGCTTGTGCACGCCGACGTGGAACGCGCGATACACGGCGCCCATCCCGCCGCGTCCGAGCTCCTCTTCGAGCCGGTACTTCGCGGCGAGGATTTCGCCGATGCGCGCGCTGTCCGCCACACCGCAAAAATAGCACGAGGGAAGCCTTGGCCGTGGGCCTCCGTAAGCAACGGTGTCCTTCCTTTCATCCCTTGGAGCCTTCTCCCGCATGCATCGCTTCTATGTCGCCGCGTTCTGCTTCGTCGCGATCCCGCTCGTCCACCTCGTGAAGCCCGCGGTGTCCCCGCAGCCGAGCGCGGGCACGGAAGCCGCGCCGACGAGCGTCGCGCTCCGCGGCGACGAGGCCGCTACCGCGCCCGTGTTCCACGGCGACAAACCCGCGCGCTGAGGGCGCGCGACAGCGACTCTCCGTGCACGTTGCACGCAACCGAGTCGCACGGCCCTCATCGTGAGGGTCGAAGGCATCGGTCTTGCTGCCTTCATCGAGTTGAATCCGCTCGACAGATCGCATGTCGTGCGCGATGACGACGCCTCCGAAAGCTTTACCAGGAGAATTGCCATGAACCGTCTCGCTCTTCCTACTGCTGCTCTCGTCGCCGCGATGCTGATGGGATGCTCGAGTCCCTCGGACACGGGTTCGACGACGCAGGAAGATACGGACAGCACGGAGTCGGCGATCACGCTGTGCGGCGACTACGACCTCGACGTCGAGGTGGCGTGCGAGACCGGCAGCAAGCAGGCGTACACGCTCCTCTCGTTCAACGGCGAGACGCTCACGGGCGTGAACGGCTTCGGTCAGACGATCACGGCGAACTTCACGAGCAGCACGAATTTCAAGAAGGCGAACTTGAACAAGTTCACGCCGACGGATCCGGTGCGCCCCGCTCTCGTCGCTTACAACGCGGCAATCCAGAACGGGACGGGCGTCCTCACCCTGATGGAGGATCTCGTCAGCTTCCAGCCCCACGCGCGTGTGAGCGTGAAGAACGGGAACGTCAAAGCGTTCCGTCCCGTCCCCTGAGCGGTCGCTCCACGCCGCCGAGCCGGTGTAGCATCCCGACTCGACGGGAGGGATCGCCATGAAGATGGTCGACGCGCGTGCTGTCGCTCTCGACGCGGCAGCACGGGGCTGGGTGGAGCCCGCGGAGCTCTGGGACGCTGCCGTCCGGTTCGTCGTCGGCCGCGGCGCGGTCGAGGTGAGCGAGCTCTTCCCGTCGCTCGATGGTGCACGCGCCGAGGAGTTGCTATCTGCGCGCTCGGAGGCCGTAACCATGGCCCATTCGTTCGACGGCACAATCCCGCCGCCGAGCCTTCACTCCAAACCCGGTCAGGTCGTCGGGCCACGCTACACGCTCGATGACTTGCTTGGCGTGGGCGGCACCGGCCAAGTCGTGTCGGCACTCGATCGGGAGGTCCGCCGAGTCGTCGCGTTGAAGACACTCCAGAGTAACGTCGCGCAAGACGCGTTCGTCGTCGCACGGTTCGTCGAGGAGGCGCGCATCACTGCCCAGCTCGAGCACCCGGGCATCGTGCCCATCTATGATCTCGGTGCTGGGCCCGATGGGGCTCCGTTCTACACGATGCGCATCGTGAAGAAGCGCTCGCTGCGCGATCTGCTTGCGAGTCCGGCGCTGCGCAGCACGTGGTCGACGGCGCGTCTCGCCGGCATCCTTCTCCAGGTCGCGCGCGCGCTCGGATATGCGCACTCGCGCGGCGTTCTCCATCGCGACATCAAGCCGGAGAACATTCTCGTCGGTGATCACGGCGAGGTGTACGTCGCTGATTGGGGGCTGGCGAAGCTCGACAAGAGCAGCCCTATCCAGATCCATGGTGATGGTTCTGCGCCACCTCCAGACGTCACCGACGCCGGCGGCACTCCCGGCTATATGGCTCCAGAGGTGCTCCAAGGCCGCTGGAACGAAGTCGACCATCGCGCGGACCTCTTCGCCGTCGGCGTCATCCTCTACGAGGTGTTGTCGGGGCGGCAGGCGTTCGGCCGGTCGACGTCGTCCGAGACGTATCTGGCGACCCTCAACGACGACCCGCCGCGTCCAAGCGAGCTCGCACCGGGGTGTCCGCTTCTCCTCGAAGACCTCTGTCTCTCACTCTTGAAGAAAGAGCCGTCAGCGCGCCCGCCGTCCGCCGACAATGTAGCAGAGCGCATCGAAGACTTCCTCGAGGGCGCGAAAGAGACCGCCCGACGCGCCGAAGAGGCGCGCGCGCTCTGCGAGCGAGCGAAGGAGCCTGTAGCGCGCTACGCGCAATTCGAGAACGAGCGACGCCGTCTCACCACGCAGGCGAAAGAGCTTCTCAAGCCCGTACGTGCGTTCGAACCCGTGTCGAAGAAACGGCCAGGCTGGGCTCTCGAGGATCTCGCGAACAAATCCGAGCGCGAGCAGGGACTCGCGTTAGCGCAGGCCATCGATCTCTATACCAAGGCCCTTGGCTACGATGCGCAATGCACGGAAGCACATGACGGCCTCGCCGCTCTCTACTTCGCGCGTGCTCAGCAGGCGACCGAGCAGAGAAAGCCCGCTACGCAGCTCTACTACGAGACGCTCGTGACTCAACACGACCAAGGCGCATACACCCAGTTGTTGCGAGCTCCGTCGACACTGTCGATCACGTCGAGTCCGGCAGGGGCGCACGTCATCCTCGAACGCTACTTCGAACGAGATCGCATTCTCGTTCCGTCAGAGGAGCGCTACCTCGGACTGACGCCGGTGAAGCACGCTCAGGTCGCAGCCGGCAGTTATCTCGTCACCCTCAAACGCGACGGATTTCGCGATGTGCGCTGCCCAGTGTTCGTGCCACGCGGCGTTTGCCTGGAGACGCACGTCAATCTCTATACAGAAGCCGACCTCGGCGACGGCTTCGTTTACGTCCCTGGCTCTACCGCGATCCTCGGGGGCGACGACGAGGCGTACAGCGCTGGCCCCCGCGAGGAGAGACACGTCGACGACTTCGCGATCGCGCGCCTCCCCGTCACTTTCCGCGATTATTGCGCTTTTCTCGATCAGCTCGACGCCGATGATCCGGCTCTGGCCCGGCGCAGAGCACCACATGATCTCCGCGGATCGGAAGGCATGGCGGTTCGACGCTCCAGCGAAGGACGTTGGGAACCGTACGCCCACCTCATCGAAGGCGATGCGCGGAAGAAATTTCCGCCGGAGGAAGGACACTTCTGGAGCGTTCCCGTGTTCTTGGTCGATTGGTTCGACGCGCGGGCGTTCTGCCGCTGGCAAGCGAGCCGAGAAGGGACGCCGATACGCCTTCCCACCGAGGCAGAATGGGAGAAGGCGGCGCGCGGTGTAGATGGCCGCTGCTACCCGTGGGGAGATCACTTCGATGCGACGTTCTGCCATATGCGCGACTCGCGCGCGTATGTCCCCCAACCTGAGCCCGTCGGGATCTTCGCGGCGGACGAGTCTCCGTATGGCGTACGAGACATGGCCGGGGCCGTGCGCGAGTGGGTCGCCGATATCGAAGGGGAGAGATCTGCAGAGGCGCTCGATGCGGAAGCGGAGCCTGACACCGGCGTCGAGCGTGGCGAGTCGACGTTACGGCGTATCCGGTCGGGCGGCCGCGGCGCCGATCACAAATGGTGCCGCGCGGCGTCCAGAAGCACGATCGAAGCGCTGCTTCGCGGGCCGATCGTTGGTTTCCGCGTCGCGAAATCGCTCACTCCGAATCGCGGCTGACAAGCAGCGATGACGTCTAGAGTCTCGACCGAGCCCGCACGGTCCGAGGGCGCGACCGAGGTCGCAGCCGACTCTCCGGTTCGTGATGCCGGCGACGACGACCTCGAGCGCATCTCACCCAGCGCGCGCTACGAGGTTCGCGGCACGCTCGGCGCGGGCGGGCTCGGTGTCGTCCTCGAGGCGCTCGATAGCGAGACGCGTCGCGTCGTCGCGATCAAGCTGCCGCGACGCGGTGCGGACGACGAGAGCACGGGATTTGCGCCTGAAGCGAGCGAGACGCGCACGGATCCCATGCTCGACCGGTTCGCCGTCGAGGCCCGAATCACCGCGCAGCTCGAGCACCCTGCGATCGTTCCTGTCTACGATGTCGGTCGCAGCGCCGATGGGACCCCGTATTACACGATGCGGATCGTTGGACGGCGCTCGCTTCGCGATGTCCTCGCCAACTCCGAGATTCGTGCGACTTTCAGCACGACGCGCCTCGTCTCCGTCCTCGTGCAGGTCGCGCGTGCGCTCGCCTACGCGCATTCACGCGGCGTCGTGCACCGGGACGTGAAGCCGTCGAACATCCTCGTCGGCGATTTCGGCGAGGTCTATCTCGCCGACTGGGGCATCGCGCACCTCGACGCGGAGACGACGCTCTCGCGAGGCAGGTCCGAGCCGCCGCGCGCACGAGACCGTGACGCGACGGGGCTCGTGGGGACGCCGGGCTACATGGCTCCCGAGCTCGTGTCGGCGGATTGGAGCAACGTCGATCATCGCGTCGACCTCTTCGCGCTCGGCGTCGTGCTGTACGAGGTGTTGACGGGCACGCATCCGTTCCGGCGAAACGCGCCGGCCGAAACGCTCGCAGCTACGTACGGAGACGAGCCGGTGCGACCGAGCCAGATCGCGCCCGCCTGTCCCCTCCTCCTCGAAGATCTCTGCCTCGCACTGCTCGCGAAAGATCCCGCCGCGCGCCCGTCCTCGGCCGAGGAAGTCGCGCTTCGTATCGAGGAATGTCTCGAGGGAGCGAAAGAGACCGACCGGCGCGCCGCCGAGGCGCGCGCGCTCTGCGTGAAAGCCAAGGTCCCAACCGCTCGCTATCAGGCTCTCGGGACCGAGCGAGGCCGCCTCATCGCCGAAGCGAAGGCGCTGCTCAAGCCGATCAAAGCGTTCGAGCCGGTGGCGAACAAGCGACCTGGATGGGCGCTCGAGGATCTCGCCGACGCTGCGGAACGGGACCAAGCGCTCGCGCTCGCAGAGGCGATCGACCTCTACACGAAGGCGCTCGGCTACGACGCACTCTGCGTCGAGGCGCACGAGGGTCTCGCTGGACTCTACTTCTCTCGTGCGCGCCAGGCGACGGTGGAGCGGAAGGGAGCAACAGAGCTCTATTACGAGACTCTGGTCGCCCAGCATGACCAGGGCGCTTACGCAGCTCTCCTGAGCGCACCGTCCAGCCTCTCGATAGCGTCGCATCCACCCGGTGCGCATGTCGTGCTCGCCCGCTACGTGGAGAAGGATCGCATCCTCGTCCCATCGGAAGACCGATTCCTCGGAGTCACACCTCTCGAGGCCTTCCCCGTGGCGGCGGGCAGCTATCTACTGACGTTACGGCGGGACGGATTTCGGGAGGTCCGCTGCCCTGTCCACGTCGCGCGCGGTGCCCAGGTCGAGACGGACGTGAATCTCTATACAAACGACGAGATCGGGGACGGCTTCGTTTACGTTCCGGCCGGCAAGGCAACGTTCGGCGGCGATGGGGAGGCCTACAGCTCGTTGCCGCGCGAAGAGAGACACATCGGCGACTTCGCGATCGCGCGAGGCCCCGTTACGTTTCGTGAGTACTGCACGTTTCTCGACGCGCTCGATGCGACCGAGCCCTCACTCGCTCAGCGCCGCGCACCTCACGACCTTCGCGGTTCGGAAGGCATGATTGCGACGCGCTCGCGCGACGGCCGCTGGGAGCCTTATGCGCAGCTCATCGAGGGAGAGGCGAGGCAAGTGTTTCCGCGCGATGAGGGACACTTCTGGCGCGTTCCCGTGTTCCTCATCGACTGGTTCGACGCTCGTGCCTATTGCCGCTGGCACACGGAGCGAGTGGGCTCGACGCACCGACTTCCCACGAATGCCGAGTGGGAGAAGGCCGCG
>JAQBQJ010000057.1 GCA_028287065.1 Labilithrix sp.
GGGTCATGAGCGTCAATGGCTGAACGCGCGTCCTGCTGCGCTTGACAGCATTCCGCAGCGCTCGTAGGTTGCGCGCCCTCCGAAGGTGGTCGAAACCACCGTAAATCTTTCTCTCTCACGCACCTCACGCGTCCGCTCCCGAAGGTTCACATCATGGCCGTTGCTATCCGACTCTCCCGCCAGGGCACCAAGAAGAGGCCCTTCTACCGCGTCGTCGTCACCGACTCGCGCAGCCCGCGTGGAGGAAAGTTCCTCGAGAACATCGGAACGTTCGATCCGGCCAAGGAGATCAAGGACGCGTCCCTGAAGATCGACCACGAGCGCCTCACGTACTGGCGCAGCACCGGCGCGACGCCTTCGCCGACGCTCATCAAGCTCCTCAAGGAGCAGGGCAAGTTCGAAGCCTCCACCGCAGCAGCCACGAAGTAAGTCATGAAGGAGCTCATCAAGGCCATCGCGGTCGAGCTGGTGGACCATCCCGATCAGGTGGTGGTCACGGAGATCGCGAGCGAGCACAACTGCCTGATCGAGCTGCGCGTGGCGAAGGAAGACGTCGGCAAGGTCATCGGCAAAGAGGGTCGGACCGCGCAGTCGATGCGCACGATCCTCGCGGCGGTGTCGACGAAGCTCGGCAAGCGAGCTCACCTCGACATCGTCGACTGACGAGCGCGGCGCAGGAGACGATGCGATGGACCCGGATACCTGGGTACCGCTCGCCGAGGTCGCGCGCCCGCACGGCGTGAAGGGCGAGCTGCGGCTCCGCCTCTTCAACGCGACGAGCGACGTCCTCCTCGGCCAAGAGGAAGTGCTCGTCCGGTTGAAAGACGGCGAGGAGCACGAGGTCTCCGTCGAGCGCGCCCGCCGCGCCGACGACGCGATCCTCATCAAGCTGCATTCGGTCGACGATCGCGATCGCGCCGAGGACCTGCGCGGCGCGCACATCTGCGTGCGCCGTCGCGACTTCCCGCAGGCCGAGGACGGCGAGTTCTACGCGATCGACGTGGTGGGCTCCGTCGCGAAGCTCGGAGGCGAGCGCATCGGCGTCGTCGCGGAGCTCGTACAGTACCCGAGCATCGAGGTGCTGCTCATCCACGCCGACGACGGTCAGGGCGACTGGGAGGTGCCGCTGACGGAGATGTTCATCGGCAAGGTGGACGTCGAGAACAAGGTCGTCGAGCTCGTGACGCTCGATGACGTCGAGCGGCAGCCGCGGCGCAAAGAGAAGAAGAGCGACGAGGGCTCCGCGTAATGCGCGTCGACGTCGTGACGCTCTTCCCCGAGCTGTTCGACACGTTCCTGAAGACCAGCTTCGTGGGACGCGCGATGACGGGCGGGCAGCTCGAGGTGAGGCTCCGGTCGCCGCGCGACTTCGGTCTCGGCAAGCACAAGAGCGTGGACGACACGCCGTACGGCGGCGGCAGCGGCATGGTGATGCGCGTCGACGTGATGGTCGCGTGCATGGAGTCGCTCGACGCCGACGCCGAGGCGGAAGGGAAGCCGCGCGCGCGCCGCGTCCTGCTCACGCCGCAGGGCCAGCCGTTCGCGCAGCCGATCGCGGCGCGGTTCTCGGTGGAGCCCGCGCTCATGCTCGTGTGTGGCCGGTACGAGGGCTTCGACGAGCGCATCCGCGGCTTCGTCGACGAAGAGATCTCGCTCGGTGACTTCGTGATGACCGGCGGCGAGATCGCAGCGATGGCCGTCATCGAAGCGGCGGTGCGCCTGATCCCCGGCGTGCTCGGCAATGCGGCGTCGACGCACGAGGAGTCGCACGCGGAGGGCGGGATGCTCGAGTACCCGCAGTACACGCGGCCCGCGGAGTTCCGCGGCCAGACCGTGCCGGAGGTGCTCACCGGCGGAAACCACGCGCACATCGAGGCGTGGCGGAAGGCGCAGTCCGAGGAGCGAACGCGCGCGCGTCGCCCGGACCTCCTCGTCGATAAAGAGCGCGGATGACGCGCCCGCTCGCGATCGCGCTGGTCCATCGTCCCGTGCTCGACAAGGAAGGCCTCGTCGTCACGACCGCGCTCACGAACATCGACGTGCACGATCTGGCGCGCAGCGGCCGCACGTATGGATGCACCGACTACTTCGTCGTGCACCCCGTCGAGATGCAGCGCGAGCTCACCGAGCGGATCGTCCGTCACTGGACGGACGGCTCGAGCGCGAAGCGCATTCCGACGCGGAAGGACGCGCTCTCGATCGTGCGCGCCGTGTCGACGCTCGACGACGCGGTGGATGCGCTCGGCGGAAGAGACGCCGTCGAGATCTGGGTGACGGCGGCGCGCGTGATCGAGGGCAAGACGGCGCTGTCGTTCGCCGCCGCTCGCGCGAAGCTCGAGGCGAGCTCCGGCGGGCCGGTGCTGCTCGTCTTCGGCACCGGTTGGGGGCTCGCCCCGGAGATCATCGATCGCGCGCACGCCATCCTCGAGCCGATCCGCGGCCCGGGTCCGTGGAACCATCTCAGCGTGCGGGCGGCGTGTGCGATCGCGCTGGATCGCCTCTGCGCGCCGGCCTGACCGCTCAGCGCTTTCGATTGCCGAGGAAGAGCGGCGCATCCGGCGACGTCTCGACGAGCGGAGGCTCGACGGCGAGCCCGCCGGGGCGGCCCGCGGCGCACTCGACGAGCACGACGCGCGCGTTGTCCTGCGCGCGCCCATGCACCGCGCGGAGGCGCTTCGGCTCGAGGCCGCGTGCGCGCAGCTCCGTGAGCAGCGTCGTCGCCTCGATGGCGGGATAGACGAGGCAGACGCGCGCGCGACGTCCGGCGAGGCGGCGCGCGGCGTCGAGGAACGCCGACAGAGGGCCGCTGCGCGCGCGCGCGCGCGACGGTGCGGGCGCGCGACCTCGTCCGGGCTCCACGTACGGCGGATTGCATACGACGAGATCGGCCACGCCCGCCGGGATGGTTTCGGCGTCGGTCACGTCGGCGCGGACGACCGCGATGCGCTCGGTCCATTCGTTGCTGCGCGCGTTCGCCTCGGCGAGCTTCGCGAGCGCAGGATCGACCTCGATCATCGTGACGTGGTCGGCGGCGTCGAGGTGGAGCAGCGACAGCCCCACGCCGCCGACGCCGGCGCCGAGATCGAACGCGGCATGCGCGCGCCGCACGCGCCGCGATTCGCCGAGCGCGCCCGCGGCGAAGGCACCGAGGAGCACGGCGTCGACGTTCACGCGATAGCCGCCGCCCTTTGCGGGCTGCGCGAGCGCGACGCGCCCCCCGAAGAGCGTGTCCTGGGTGACGCCCTTTACTTCTGCCACGGACGGCGGCCGCGGAAGCTCAGCGCCGTGACCGCACCCGGGAACGTCTGCACGGTGTACGTGCCGAGCAGGATCGTCTGGCCGTTCGACTTGCCGACCGCGCTGATCTTGATCGGCGTTCCGGTCGGGAGGTTGAGCGTTCCGAAGAGGCCGAGCTTGCTCGTGCCGAGCGTGCCGCGCGACTTGTCGGGCAGCGGATCGGACTCGTTCTCGCCGAAGTAGAACATCTCGCCCTGGTGAGCCACGTCGGTGTCGACGGTCGCGCCGGAGAGGCGGACGTCGCCGCAGTCGTGGACCTCGCCGGCGAGGAGGCCCTTGTCGGGGAGCGGCGTGAACCCGCCGGCTGCGGACGCGACCGTGTTGATGTCCGTCGCGGCGACAGCTGCCGGATCGTAGTCGACGACGTCGCCGGCCTTCACGGCCGAGTTCGCGAAGAAGATGTTGTAGTCGTAGAGCGCCGCCCACTGCGAGCCGTCGCCCGCGTCGGTCGTGCGAACGATGAGCGGCGTCTCGGTCGGCACGCCGGGGTAACTGAAGCCGCGGAACGTGCAGCCGCCCTCGGGGCACTTCTTCAGCCACTCCGGCTTCGGCATCTGCGGAGGGTTGATCTTGTCGTCCTTGGTCGTGGTGACTGCGCTTCCGACGAGCTCGCCGAGCGCGCCGTCTGCGCCCTCCTTGAAGATCTCGATCTTGACGCCGGCCGAGTCGGCGCCGCTCGAGAAGACGCGGAGGAAGCCGTTCATCGTGACGGTCTTCGGCGTGCCGACGACGCCCGGGTCGTCGAGGCATCCGAGCTGGATGGCCGGGTCCGTCGACGAGTTGCGGTTCAGTCCGACGCCGCGCGCGAGCTCCTGCGTCGGCGGCGTCACGAACGTGCAGCACGCGCTGACGGTGCGCGGTGCGCGGCAGGTGTTGGGGCTCGCGGACGCCGACAGCGTGCACGACTTGCAGAAGTCCGCCTTGCCGAGCGCCGGTGCTCCGTCGCACGTCGCGCCGCCGCCGCCCGCGCCCGCGTCCGCGAGGGGAGCCGAGTTGCTCGAGCTGCACGCGACGCCGACGAGCAGGAGCGCGGCGCAGAAGGAAGAGAAGGTGGCCGAGGACGACTGCTTCATGGCGGCTGTCATAGTCGAAGGTGCGGCCCGCCTGCATCGAGCACGAGAATTGCAGTGTAGATTCCGTGAAACATGCGTCATTCTCAGCACTTGAGTGGCGTCTCATGATCGCCTCACACGGCCTTGCGACCGCACTTGTGAGCGGCCGTCGGCGAAACGAACTAAGGACGGCAGCGTCGTGAACGCGAAGGACCAGATCGTCGCGGAAGCACGCCGGCTCGGCTTCGAAGCCGTCGGCGTGGCGCGCGCGGATCTGCCACTCGAGGCCGACTTCGCGCGGTACGAGGCGTTCGTCGACACGGGGATGCACGGCGGCATGTCGTGGCTGGCGTCGTCGCGCGAGGCACGACGACGGCTCGACAGCGATCACATCCTGCGCGGTGCCAAGAGCGTCATCTGCTTCGCGCAGCGGTATGGGCGCAGCGCCGAAGAGGAGGCCGCCGATCCGGAGCTCGCTCGATCGATCGCGCGTTACGCGCGCGGCCGCGACTACCACAACGGGCTCCGCAAGAAGCTCCGCAAGATCGCGCGGCTCGTACGGACGCTCGGCAGCGGCGATGCACCGATCGAAGCACGTCCGATGTGCGACGACGTACCGGTCCTCGAGCGCGCGTGGGCCGCGCGTTCGGGGCTCGGTTTCGTAGGGAAAAATGGGCTGATCATCGTGCCCGGCGTCGGCTCGCTCGTGCTGCTCGGCGAGGTGGTCACGACGCTTGAGCTCGAGCCGGATCCGCCGATCCCGGAGCGTTGCGGTGCGTGCACGCGGTGCCTCGACGTGTGCCCGACGAATGCGTTCCCGTTGCCGTTCGTTCTCGATCCGCGGCGATGCGTTGCGTACCTCACGATCGAGAACCGTGACGAGATCCCGGCGGAGCTGCGCGAGGGCGTCGGGGACCGTCTCTTCGGTTGCGACGACTGCCAGACGGTGTGTCCGTTCAACGCGCGCTCGCGGAACGTGCCGGGCGCCGCGATCGATCCGCGGTTCGACGTGGACCCGCGGTGGGCCGTGACGTCGCTCCGCGACCTCGTCGCGCTCGACGACGCGAGCTATGCGGCGTTCCGCGAAGGGACGCCGGTGGCACGGGCGACGCGCATCGGGCTCGCGCGCAACGCCGCCGTGGTGCTGGGCAATCGCGGGGACGACGGCGACCTCGAGGTGCTCGAGAGCGCGCGGGTGCGGCACGACGCGGCCATCGTTCGCGAGGCGGCGGCGTGGGCCATCGGGCGCATCGAGGCGCGACGGGGCGGCGGTGGCCGCTGACGCGTGCTAGACGAGGCCTCGAGGCGAACGCGGGTGGCACGCACGCTGCTACGGGATGTGGCAGCGGCCCTCGCGAAGGGGATTTCCATGCAGTATTCATCGGTAAAGATGGCTCTGGCCCTCGTGCTGGGGGTCGCTTTCACCATGGCGGCGACGCCTGCGGGCGCGCAGGAGTCCGGCGTCGATGCAGCCCGCGACAAGGCCAAGGCCGCACCGGCGAGCGTCGAGGCTTCGCTCGCGTACGGACAGGCGCTTCGCCGTGCGGGGCGCGAGGCGGAGGCGCTGAACGAGCTCCGCCGTGGATTCGGCGTGAGCGGCGGCCGCGGCGAGGTCGCCGGTCGCATGCAGTGGGAGATCGCCCGGACGCACATCGCGCGCCGTGAGTTCGAGCCCGCGATGGCGACGTGCCGTGCGATGTCGAAGTCGCCCGCCGCCGAAGCGGCGAGCCGCGTGTGCGCGGCGGAAGCGCATCTCCTCTGGCGTCGAGGCACCGAGGCCGAGAGCGAGCTCGCGCAGCTCGCCAACCTGAAGGCGCCGGCGGCGCCGGCGTCTCTCGAGGTGCAGTACTTCGCGAAGCTCGCGGCGGGTCGTGCGCACGAGCTCGCGTCGAAGGATGCGGACGCCGAGGCCGCGTATCGCGATGCGATTCGTCTGGCGGATGCGCGTCCGGACGCTCACGTGCTCCTCGGCGTGATGTTGCGTCGCACGGGCAAGGACGGACTTCCGTCGTTGAAGCGTGCCGTCGAGCTCGACGCGCATGATCCCGTGGCGCAGCTCGAGCTCGGTCGATCGCTGACGCCGGGCAGCTTGGAGTCGGTCGTCGCGCTCGAGCGTTCGGTGGCAGAGCGGCCGTCGAACACGGAGGCGCTGCGTGCGCTCGCCGACGGGTACGTCGCGGCGAACCGTCTTCCGGATGCGAAGCGGACGGTCGAGACGGTGCTGAAGCTCGCGCCGAACGACGTCAACACGCACGTCGTTGCGGGTCGCCTCGCGCTCGCGGAAGGCCGCCCGGACGATGCGATCAAGGAAGGCGAGCTCGCCGCGAAGCTGATGCCGAACGTTCAAGCCGCGCGCCTGCTGGTGGCGGACGCGTGGGCGAAGAAGGGCGAGATCGATCTCGCGATCGAGGCGTACCAGGCCGCGTTCGGGCTCGACCATTCGGACCCGACGCCACTCGTGAATGCGTCGGCGGCGTGTCTTGCGGCGGGCCGCGTGACGAGCGCGAAGGCGTTCGGCGTGCGGGCGACGAAGGACTTCGGCACGAACGGCGCCGCGTGGAATGCGCTCGGCGATGCGCTCGCAGCCGACAAGGACGTCCCGGGCGCGAAGGCCGCGTACGAGACGGCGAAGAAGGCGCGCGGCGCGGACGCCGCAGCGATCGACCGCAAGCTGTCGCGTCTCAAGTGACCTCGCGTCGGGCGTGATTCCGCACTAGATTGCGGCCGATGTCGGACCTCGGAACGCGCATCGTTGCCGGAGACCAGCGGGCCGCCGCGCGCGCGATGCGGAACGTCGATGACCGCATGCCGGGCTATCTCGATCTCCTGAAGGAGATCTTTCCGAGCACGGGGCGCGCGTTCGTGGTCGGCGTGACCGGCAACCCCGGCGCGGGAAAGAGCACGCTCACCGATCGCTTGATCGAGCGCTATCGCGCGGGCGGTCGGAAGGTTGGCGTCATCTGCGTCGACCCGTCGAGCCCGTATACGGGCGGCGCGATCCTCGGCGACCGCATCCGGATGACGCGTCATGCGACGGACGCCGGCGTGTTCATCCGTTCGGTCGCGACGCGTGGCCATCTGGGCGGCCTGTCGCGTTCGGCGCGCGACATGGTGCGCGTGCTCGACGCGTATGGTTGCGACGTCGTGATTGTCGAAACGGTCGGCGTTGGCCAAGACGAGCTCGAGATCACACGCACGGCGCACTCGACGCTCGTCGTGATGGCGCCGGGCATGGGCGACGAGGTGCAGGCGATCAAGGCGGGCATCCTCGAGACGGCCGACGTGTTCGCGGTGAACAAGGCGGACCGCGACGGCGCCGACTCGACGATGCGCGACCTCGAGCTGATGATCGCGTTGGGCACGGAGACGATGGTCGCGTCGGGGAAGCACCGCGCGCACGTCGTCCACGGCGGCGCGAAGATCGATGCGCTTCCGGTGGCGGCCGCGTCGACGCACGAGCAGTGGGTCCCCCCGATCGCGAAGTGCGTAGCGACGAAGGGCGAGGGCATCGCGGAGCTGGTCGAAGCTCTGGATCGCCACAAGTCGTGGCTGGACGGCACGCAAGCGGGCCGCGCGCGGCGCCATCTCCGCCTGGCGGAGGAGCTCCGCGAGTCCCTCCGCGAGACGCTGATCGAAGCCGCAACGCATGCGCTTGGCAGCGAAATCGATCGCGCGGTCGACGACGTCGAACAAAAAACGATCGACCCGTACACGGCAACGGAGCAACTGCTTACGGCGTTCCGCCGCCGTTAGTCGCGACGCGTGGAACTGTCGCGCGCCGCACCGCGCGCGAGTGACCATATGTCCTGGGCCACCCCAAAACTGTCCTGGGCCAACCCCCCCCCTCCACCCCTCAACCCCCCTCTTCGTTAGCGTGCTAACCGAAGGCTTTTTTGGGGGTCGGGAGGGGGGACGGGGAAGGGGGCGGGTGGCCTGGTAGATGCAAGGGCGCGCGCGTTCGGGGCGCGGCCGGTCGCTGCGCGCCGACTGGGAGGGGACGGGCGCGATGCATCGCATCTTCTTTTCTGTGAAGCGCGTGCACTTGCGCATCGTCGAGGAGTGCAAGCCGTTGCTGCACGAGTACGACCTCACGCCGGCGCGCTTCGACATGATGCGCATCGTGATGTTGCACGCGCCCGACGGCGTGACCCAGGCGAAGATACGCAAGCTCCTCGGCGTCTCCGGCGCCACCGTCAGTCGCATGCTCAAGTCGCTCGAAGCGAAAGGGTTCGTGCGTCGCGCGCCCTATCCGCTCGACAAGCGACACGTCATCGTCTCGATTACCAAGCTCGGGCACGAACGCGTCGAGAACGCGCTCGAGGACCTCGTTCACTCGGGGTTCGCCGAGGACATGGCGCGGAGCGGCGTCGACACCGATTCCGAAGGCGCCGTACCACGCCTTCGCGTCCTCCAGCGCGCGCTCTCGTTCATGCGCCGCACCTACAACGACGACGCGGCGTTCGTCGATCCCTGGCGCACCGATTCGCTCGTGCCCTTCCACTACACGACACTGCTGAACGGCCGCATCCACTACACCGGCGACAACCCACAGCCATGCGTGCGCTACGGCGACGAGTACGACGTCATGCCGGCAATGTGAAACGGCGCAGCACGTAGTCGATGATCGCCATCTCGAGCACCTCGCGATCCGCCGCCGCCATTCCCTCGAACGAGAAGCTCACGCGATGCAGCGTGCCCTGCTGGCGCGAGCTCGCGACCTTTCCCTTGCCCTTGATCGGCTGCGTGCCGCCGCCCGACAGCGCCGGGACATGGAGCGTGAAGCCCACCACGCGCCCCGTAGGCTGGCTCGCCGGCAAGAGTGCCGCGAAGCCACCGCTCGCGAGGTCCATCGTCGACGTTCGCTCCGGCGAAGGACCGCCGAGATCGATCTCCACCTTCACCAGCTGCGCGATACGTAGCGCGCTGCGGAGCGTCTTGCCGTTGTGGCTCATCTGCTGCGCGATCAGGAGAAGACGCCCCAGCTCGCGGCGCGCTTGCTCGTACTCAGGGCGAAGCTGCGGGGAGAGCGTGCCGCCTTTTGCCTTCTCGTGCAGCTCGCGGAAACGCGTGATGAAGGCGAGCGTGCTCATACCGTCGGAAGTCTACTCGGGCGTACGGGCTTCCGGCCCACCTTCTCGGCCCGGAACGCGCTCGGGCACACGTCGTTGATCCCGCATTTCTCGCAATCGGGCTTCCGCGCGAAGCAGATCCGACGCCCGTGGAAGATCAAGATGTGGCTCGCGATGTCCCATCGATCCCGCGGCAGCAGCTTGCACAGGTCCTTCTCGATCTTCACGGGATCGCTCTGACGCGTCCACTTCAGGCGCTGCGAGATCCGCTGCACGTGGGTGTCGACGACCACGCCGTCCGGGTTGTGCCAGATGACTCCCAGCACCACGTTCGCCGTCTTGCGACCGACGCCCGGCAGCTTCACCAGCTCGTCCATCGTCCGCGGGACCTCGCCGCCGTGCCTCTCGACCAGCGCCTTCGCCAGGCCGATCAGGCTCTTCGACTTCTGACGGAAGAACCCCAGCGACGCGACGTACGGCTCCACCTCGAGCTGCTCCGCCTTCGCCAGCGCCTTGGCGTCCGGCCAGCGCGCAAACAGCTTCGGCGTCGCCTTGTTGACGTTCACGTCGGTCGTCTGCGCACTCAACACCGTCGCGCACAACAGCTGGAACGCATTCGCGTGATCCAGCTCGCAGTGCGCATCCGGATGCATGGCGTGCAGCCGATCGAGCGTCTCGACCGGCGGCGCCATCTTCTTCTTCGGCGCGACCGTCTGCCGGACGCGCACGCCAAGAGTCTTCACGGTCTTCACCGCGCGAGCGACCTTCTTGGCGGCGACCGTCTTCTTCTTCGCGACTGCCACGGTCAGTTCAGATCTCCCTCGGGCGGCGGCACATCGCTCGCCGGCGTCGCGCCGCCGTCGGCGCCACCACCACCCGCACCGTCACCACCGTCACCGTCGCCGTCGCCCATGCCGGGCGGCAGCTCGCTCGCGCCGCCGTTTTCGTCAGGCGGCGTCTCGGCAAGGCGTTCGAGCGCGACGATGTGCTCGTCACCCTCGACGGTCATGATCTTCACGCCCTGCGCGTTGCGACCCGTCTCGCGGATCTCGACGACGCTCGTGCGAATCGTCTGGCCCTTGTCGGTGATGAGCATGATCTCGTCTCCGTCCTTGACGAGCTTGACGTCGACGACCTGACCATTGCGATCGCTGGCGTCGATCAGGATGATGCCCTTGAC
>JAQBQJ010000003.1 GCA_028287065.1 Labilithrix sp.
CGCGCGCCGCGCTGCCCGCCGGCGCGAGCCGGGGCTGGGATCCGCTCGGTCTCGGTGCGGGACCTCTCACGTCGGGCACGACGTCGTCCGTCCTCTCTTAACGACGCGACGTACTTGCGGCGCGCGATCCAGCGCTACAAGGCGTATCTCGAGCAGGTGCCGAGCGGCGGCCGGCGCTCCGAAGCGACGGAGGCGAAGGCGGATCTCGAGGCGCGCCTCGCACGCGATCCGCAGGCCCAGGCCGGCGCCGCGCCCGCGCAGGTCGAGAAGCGCAAGGCTCGCGTCACCGTGATCTCCGCGACCGTCGGCGCGCAGGCGTCGCTCGACGGCGGGCCTCCGCAGGAGCTTCCGTATTTCGGCGATCTCGAGCCCGGCAAGCATCGCGTGCGGATCTTCGCGGACGGTTACTTCGATGCCGAGCGCGAGGTCTCCGGCGACAAGCCGGTCGATCAGCCGGTCGACGTCGCGCTCGCGGAGCGGCCGGCGATCGTGACGGTGGTCCTCGACACGAACGCCGACATCCTCGTCGACGGACGGCTCATCGCGACCGCTCCGCTGTCGCGACCGATCGAGGTCCCGCCCGGCGCGCACGTCCTGAGCGTCTCTGCGAACGGCAAGAAGCCGCTCTCGCAGGAGGTCGTGCTCGTACGCGCGAAGCCGTTCCGTTTCGAACCGAAGCGCGAGGCAAGCGGTCAGCGCGTCGTCGCGATGTCGATGCTCGGCGTCGGCGCGGCGAGCGTCGTGACCGGCGTCGTGTTCGGCATCCTCTCTCTCGGGCAGGAGCCGCGCTCGCGGCAGGTGGTCTGCTCCTCTACGCGTTCGATCGACCGACCGTCAACGTGCTGCCGCCGCGCTCCGTGGAGCCTGCGCCCGCGCCGCGCTCGCCGAACCAGCCGACGGATCTCAGCGCATCGCCCATGCTCGGCCCGGGGATCTGGGGCGCCTCGATGAGCGCGCGCTTCTGATTCGAGGGCGCGCAGCTTCATGCTAAGCAAACGGCCATGTTCAAGAAGGTCCTCGTCTGCAACCGCGGCGAGATCGCCCGCCGCGTCATCCGCACGTGCAAGCGCCTCGGGATCGCGACCGTCGCCATCTACTCCGAGGCCGACGCCGAAGCTCCGCACGTGAAGGACGCCGACGAGGCCGTCCTCGTCGGTCCGCCGCCCGCGAAGGACTCGTACCTGAACGTCGAGGCCATCCTTGCGGCATTGAAGAAGACGGGCGCCGACGCGGTGCATCCCGGGTACGGCTTTCTCAGCGAGAAATCCGGCTTCGCGCGTGCGGTCGCCGAGGCCGGCGTCGTGTTCATCGGTCCGCCGCCGGACGTCCTCGATGCGTTCGGCGACAAGATGAAGGCGCGCCACGTCGCGCTCTCTGCGGGCACGAGCCCCGTGCCCGGCACCGACGAGCCGATCGCGATCGACACGCCCGAGGGCGTCGCCCACGCGAAGGAGGTCGCGGGGCGCGTCGGCTATCCCGTCGTGGTGAAGGCCGTCGGCGGCGGCGGCGGCATCGGCATGCAGGTCGTGCAGGACGAAGCCGGCATCGAGCGCGCGCTGAAGTCGTGCAGCGATCGCGGCAAGGCCAGCTTCTCGGACGCGCGCGTGTACCTCGAGCGATACGTCTCGCAGCCGCGCCACATCGAGGTGCAGGTCTTCTGCGACACGCACGGCCAGGCGTTCGCGCTCGGCGAGCGTGAGTGCAGCGTGCAGCGCCGTCATCAGAAGATCGTCGAGGAGTCGCCGTCGCCCGCCGCGTTCTTCACCGGCGAAGAAGGGGAGAAGCGGCGCCAAGGTCTCTACGACGCGGCGCTCCGTGTCGTGAAGAAGGTCGGCTACGTCGGCGCGGGCACGTGCGAGTTCATCGCGGACGACGCGGGGAACCTGTTCTTCCTCGAGGTCAACGCGCGGCTCCAGGTCGAGCACCCCGTGACCGAGATGGTCACCGAGCTCGATCTCGTCGAGCTGCAGCTCCGCGTCGCGAGCGGCGAGAAGCTGCCGGACCTGTCGACGGTGAAGCGCAAAGGGCACGCCATCGAGGCGCGCGTCTACGCCGAGGATCCGAGCAAGGGCTTCATCCCGAAGCCCGGACCGATCGACGAGCTCACGTGGGCGTGCGGCGCCGGCGAGGTGCAGTCGCGCGCCCTGCGGATCGAGTCCGGCGTGAGCGCGGGCTCGAAGATCACGCCGTTCTACGATCCGATGATCGCGAAGGTCGTCGCCTGGGGCGAGACGCGCGACGCGGCGATCGCCGAGCTCGATCGCGCGCTCGCCGGGACGACCATCGCGCCGGCCACGACGAACCTCTCGTTCCTGCGAAAAGTGCTCGCGAGCGACGAATTCAGAGAGGGGCGCTACGACACCAAGTTCGCTGAAGTGCTCGCAAAGCGGCCGTGACGGCGGTCGCTGTCTGACGCGTTGCGGCAAAAGTGGGTCGCGGTGCCTTGCCTACACCGGTACCGAGGGCTATCAATGGGTCGCGCTTCAGCCTTTGCGGAGGTTTCGTGGCCGATTGGTACGTCTACGAGCACGACGGTGATCCGCTCGGACCGTGGTCCACGGACGCAGTTGCGAATGCGATCCTCGCGGGCAAGCTCGCGCCGGACGTCTGGGTAGCCGCGCCCGGCGGCCCGCGATGGCTGCGCGCGCTCGACGTCCCGGTCATCGCCCGGCTCGCCGAAGGCATCCCCACGAGGCCGCGACGCGACTCGGGGCTCCGCCTGATCCCGGGGGCTCGTACCTCGGACGGAGACGGCCCGTCGTTCGGCTCCACGATGATGATCGTGAAGGACGACGAGGTCTCGCTCTCGGACTCCGACGCGTCGGCGATCAGCGCCGCGGCCTCGACGCGGCGTACGCCGAGCGCCGACGAGACCGCGAAGTACCCCGCGCGCGACTTCGTCATATCGGAGGATCCGCCGACCGATCCGGCGGGAGCGCCGTCGTCGATGACGCCCTCGTCACCCGACGTCGTCATCAACACCGAGGTCGCGACCGAAGCGCACGCGCCGAGCACCGATCGCCGCCGCCGCCGCAAGAACGGGTGACCGGAACTAAGGACGGTCGACGGAACTAAGGACGGGTGGGTGGCCCGCCAGGACTGCGAGGACGTTCGAGGCGGCGAGGGAGGCCATGGCCTCGCGCGTCGGGCGGTCGGCGCTGCCGATGTGAGGGGCGAGCACGGCATTCGGGCACGTGACGAGCGCAGGGTGGACGGCCGGCTCGGCTTCGAAGACGTCGAGGCCCGCCGCCGCGAGCGGGCCGTGGGTCAGCGCATGCGCGAGCGCGGCCTCGTCGACGATGGGGCCGCGGGCGGTGTTCACGAGGATGGAGCCGGGACGCATGCGCGCGAGGCGCGGGCCGTCGAAGAGGTGCGTCGTCGCCGGCGTGAGCGGGCAGTGGATCGAGACGACGTCGGCGCGCGCCAACAGGTCGTCGAGCGATGCGATGAAGGTCGCCGAGAGCTCCGCCTCGAGGTCTTCGCGGAGGCGCTCGCGCTGCGTGTAGACCACAGGCATCGCGAAGCCGCGCCCACGGCGCGCCACCGCTCGTCCGATGCGCCCCATGCCGACGATGCCGAGCGTCGCGCCGTGCACGCGCGTGCCGAGCATGAACGTGGGCGTCCACCCGGTGAAGCCTCCCGCGCGCACGAGCCGGTCGCCTTCTGCGATGCGCCGCGCCGCCGCGAGCACCAGCCCGAAGGCGAGGTCGGCCGTCGCGTCCGTGAGCACGTCCGGCGTGTTCGTGACGAGCACGCCTCGCGACTTGCAGGCTGCGAGGTCCACGTTGTCGACGCCGACGGCGACGTTGGCCACGATGCGGAGGCGCGGCGATCCCTCGAGAAAAGCGGCATCGATGCGATCCGTGAGCAGCGCGACCACCGCCTCGACGTCGGCGCGGCACGACGCGAAGGCCGCGGAGCGCACGCCGGCTTCGTCCTGCACGACGCGATGCGAGGCGGCGAGCGTCGCGACGGCGTCGCCCGGCAACGTCCCGCTCACGAAGACGGTCGCCATGCCCGCAAAACCCGCGTCAGTCGTGATCGAACGGGATGACCTGGTGCTCGACCAGGCCGGGGATCGCCTTCGTCACCTTGTCGAGGATCTCGCTCGCCGTACCGAGGACGATGACGACGAGATCGTTCGGCGTGAGGCGTGCGCTCACCGACGCGTTCGCGCTCTCGAGCGTGACCGCGCGGACGTGATCGAGGTAGCCGGTGTGGTAGTCGGCCGGGAGATCGAGCAGCTCCGCCTCGAGCGCCTGTCCGAGCCGCTTCGGCGCGGTGTCGATCTCGAACGCGTGCGAGCGGATCATGTAGTTCTTGATGAACGCGAGCTCGCGCGGCGTGATGCCGTCGCGGGCGAAGTCCTCGAGGAGCTTCAGCTCGAGCTCGATGCACGGCGCGCAGTCCGCCGCCGCGGGGAACGCGCCCATCGTGAACGCGTGGCGCTTTCGCTCGATCGAGAGGCGCGCGCTCGTGCCGTACGACCATCCGCGCTTGCTTCGGATCTCGCGCATCATGCGCGACGTGAACGTCCCGCCGAAGACCGCGGTCGCGGCGACGAGCGGCCAGTGATCGGGGTCGCGCGCGTGCGTGCCGAGCGTGCCGATCAGGATCTGCGTCTGCGTGCGCTCCGGCTTGTCGACGAAGAACAGGCGACGACCTGACGGGCGCGCCGGCTCGGGCAGCTCGTTCTCGACGTGCGGGCCCTCCGGCATCGAGCGTACCAGCATCGCGCCGAGCGCCTTCGCCTCGTCCTCGGTGATCGCGCCGGCGAAGCCGAGCACCACGTCCGACTGCACGAAGCGCTTCGCGTACGTCGCGACCACGTCGTCGCGCGTGAGCGTCTCGACGCTCGCGGGGCGTCCGGCCGCCGTGCGCGAGTAAGGATGACCCGCGAAGAGCGCGCGGCGGAACGCGAGGCCCGCGAGAGAGCGATCGTTGTCGCGGGCGTCGAGCAGCTCGGCCACGGTCTCGCGCTTGAGGCGATCGAGCTCGGTCTGATCGAACGTGGGCGTGCCGAGCACCTTCCCGAGCAGCTCGCAGAACGGCTGGAGGTTCCGCCGGATCACCTGCGCATGCAGGCTGATCGTCGACGGGCCGACGTCGAAGCCGAACTCGCCGCCGAGGCGATCGACGGCGCTCTCGATCTGCTCCGACGTCATGCCCTTGCAGCCGCGACGCATCATGCGTGCGGTGAGTCGCGACAGTCCGTCCTTGCCGTCGGGGTCGGCGAGCGCGCCGCTCCGCAAGGAGAGCGCGATCGACACGAGCGGGACGACCGTCGAGCTCTCGACGAAGCCGACCGCTCCGCCGGGGAGATCGAAGCGCGTGCTCGTTCCGTGCGTCGTGGCGGCTCGGGGCACCTTCTTCGCGGAGGTGCTCATTCGGCTGCCTGTCCCGTCGTGGCCGGCGTCTCGGGCAACACGTGGATGATGGTGCGTGCATCGAGGGTGAGATAACGGCGCGCGGCGGTGCGCATCTCGCCGGACGTCACGCGTCGGTACGCTTCGAGCCTCCGGAACGCTGCTGCCGGATCGCCGAGCACCGTGTCGTAGAACCCGATCTGCTCGGCCTTTCCGCTCGCCGTCTCGAGCGACTGCACGAGCCCGAGCTCGAGGCGGGCCTTCGCGCGCTCCAGCTCCTCTTCGGTCACGACCTCGTCGCGGATCTTGGCGAGCTCCGCGTCGGCGCGCGCGAGGACGTCTTTGGCGGAGGTCCCGGTGCGCGCCGTGAAGTACATCTCGTAGAGGCCCGGATCCCGGAACGTCGAGACCCAGCCGCGTAGATCCGTGCAGACCTCACGCGTCGTGACGAGCTCGCGGTACATGCGCGAAGCGCGGCCTCCGAAGAGGACCTCGTTGAGGAGCGACAGCGCGGCGTGATCCGCGTCGCCGAGCGCCGGTCCGTGGAATCCGAGCAGCACCTTCTCGCTCGCGGTGGGCTTCTTCAGGATCACCTCGCGTGACTCGAGCTGCGCCGGCTCGGGCGTCGTGTCCTCTTCGGGGATCGTCGAGGACGGAATGGCGCCGTACCCGTCGCGGATGCGTTCGAGCACGTCCTGCTCGCGGACGTCGCCGCAGATCACGATCGTCGCGTTGTTCGGCGCGTAATACGTCTTGTAGAACGCGACGCAGTCGTCGGGCGTGAAGTTCTCGATGTCGACCATCCAGCCGATCGTCGGCCAGTGATACGGGTGCTTCACGAAGGCGGTCTTGTAGAGGACCTCGTTCGCGATGCCCTCGACGTCGTCGTCGACGCGCATGCGGCGCTCGTTCGCGACGACCTCCTTCTCGCTCACGATCTGCGGCTCGCGCAGCACGAGCTTCGCCATACGATTGCTCTCGAGCTTCACGGCGAGGGCGAACCGGTCCTTCGGGAGCGACTCGTAGTAGTAGGTCCAGTCGAGCCAGGTGGCGGCGTTCGACTCTGCGCCGTTCTCCTCCAGCTTGCGATCGAACTCGCCGGCCTTCACGCCCTCGCTCTCGTTGAACATGAGGTGCTCGAACAGATGCGCGAGCCCCGTCTTGCCGGGCTTCTCGTGGCGTGAGCCGACGCGGAACCAGGTGAAGTAGCTCATCACCGGAGCGCTGCGATCGACGAGCACGAGCAATCGGAGCCCGTTGCCGAGCCGGAAGCGATGGACGTGCGGGACCTCTCCGCCGAGCGACGCCGCGCCGAGGTCGACGAAGGGCACGGAGCCCTCGTAGGTCCACTTCGCTGCGTCGGATGCGGCCTTCTCGTTCACACGCGCGGTGAGCGCAGCGATCTTCTGGGACATCGTCCGTGACGGAACCCCGCTTCGGGGGCGCTGTCAAGCACGTGCGCGGTCACCACTCGTGCATGTCGAGGACGGTGAACGCACCGTTCCTCCAGATCCACGCGTTTGCGCCGGTGAGGGCGATGATGCCGACGTCGCGTGCCGCAGCCGCGTCCTCGGGCGCGCCGGTTCCGTCGAGCTGACCCACGCGGACGAGGCGCACGGGATCCCGCCCGCCGGGGACGGCGTGGAACACCGGATCTCCGCTGCCCGCCGACACGACGCCGCCCGCGCTCGCGAGGAGGACGCCGCCGTCGTAGGCGCGCGCGGAGTAGAACGGACGCGCGGTGCCGGCTTCCGTGAGGAAGGCCTGATGGCGCGCCGCGAGGTTCATCGGGCGCGGCGGGCCGTTCGAGACCTTCCACACCGAGCCCTCGCGATCGAGCACGTACGAGGCGCCGCGCCACACGTCGAGGTCGGCGAGCGTCGCCTCGATGACCTGATCTTCGGTGATCGGCTGCCATTGCACCGAATCGAAGCGTGCGACGGCGCCCATGCGATCGCCGCAGACCAGCATCGACACGCGCAGACCGTGCGCGACGAGCGCCACGACGGACTCGCTGTCGTCGAGCATCGCGTCGGGCTCGAAAGGGACGAAGGAGCTGCCGTCGAACTCGAGGAGCGCACCGGCGCCCCACACGAGCACGCGCTCGCCGCCGCCGCCGATGCCGTACCACCACGGACGTCCGTGCGTTGGGCGCTGGAGAGGGAAGCTCTGCGTGCGGCCGCCGCCGAAGCGCACGGCTTGCGTGGTCGTGAGGCCCCACATCGTGCCGTCGCGTGCGACGTAGAGATCGTTGAGCGGCTCGTCGACGTTGTGCGTCGTGGCGATGACGTTGTCGACGACGTGGAGCACGAGGCTCGACGCGTTCTCGCTCGTCGAGGCGGTGCGTCCGAGCACGTAGAAGTCGCTCGCCGACGCACCGCTCGCGGCGCGGAAGACGTAGCGGGTCGCGGCGAGGGTGGGGACGTGCATCACGCCGCGCTGGACCAGCGGCGGCTCGCGCTGCGCGCGGCGCAGATCGCGGACGTTGTCGGGGTGGCTCGGCACCGTCACCACGTCGCTGAAGAAGTTCTCGTCGCGGAAGTGACGGAGCCAGCGAAAGACGTCCTCGGCCTCGAAGACGTAGATGCCGGTGCGCAGCGATACGGCGAGCGTGAACTCGTCGACATTGAGGGTGAGCGAGGCCTTGCCGCTCGAGTCGAAGAGGCGATCGACGTCGCCGCGGACGGTGTACGAGAGCTCGCGGCCGATCAGCTCGACCACCGCCTCGACGTCGCCGGTCTCGAGGCGCCCCACGACGGGGTACTCGAAGCGGAAGCCGAGCTCGTAGAGGAGGCGCTTCAAGCGTTGCGGCATCTTCGCCGCGCTCTCGACGGACTCTTCGCGGGCGTCCGCGACCATGTCGAGCCACTCGCCGAAGTGCGCGGCGATCGGGTTGGCCGAGCCGTTCTGCCACTCGACGATCGGCAGCTCGCCCTCGTGGCGAACGGCGGTGACGAGCCGCTTGCCTCCACCCTTGTCGAAGCAGACGAACTTCTCGGAGCTCCGGCAGAACGGCGCGTACCGCTTTGCCTCCTCGCCGCCGTAGTTGACGATCTTCGTCGCCTCGTCGGCCATCTGCTGCGAGTGCAGGAAGACCTCGGGCTCGCCGATCTTGCTGGAGACGCGCATCGCGGCCACGTAGCTCGGGGGCAGCTCGGTGCCGAGGAGCTGCGACTGCGCGGCGAGCTCCTTCATGCTGAGCGGCTCACCGAGCCGCTCCTGGTAGCCGGATTTCACGAGCACCGTGCGAATGCGCTCGAGCGCCGCGAGCGCGACGCGCGTCGGATCCACATTGCTGCGCGGCTTGATGCTCCGCGTGACCCGCTTCTTGAGTGGCGTCTTCCTCACGGAGCCTGACCAAACCCCTCGGTCCGGACAAGGCTACCGTAAGTAGAGGGGCGTGGGCGAGGTTGCGGGGGCCTCGATGTTTTTCAGCCCGTCATTCCCAGGCGTCCGACGTGCCGAGGAGGGCCTGGCTGATCGCGGTCTGGCCCTTGAAATCGGGCGGGACGACGGCCGCGAGGCAGCTCGTGTCCGGTGTGGTCACGGGGTTATCGAAGAAGCTCATCATGATCTTCGTCCCACAGGAGCGGTTCTCGGTCGTCGTCGAAGAGACGATGACGGTGTGCGACGCGGTCGGGATCTCGACGAAGGTCTGATGCGGCTTGTTGAAGTGGTCCTTCGCGACCTGCGCCTTGCGGAGGAGCGTCGCCGGGTCGAGGCCGCCCTGGAGGAAGAGGACGGGCGTGTCGCTCGTCGCCCAGAGGCCCGTGTACTCGTCCTTCGGGTACGTCGGCCACTTGCCGATCTGGATCTCCAGCCCGATCGTGACGTCGCGCGATACGACCGATGCTTCGCGGATCGCGGCGAGGTCGGCGGGCGTGGGGGAGGGATCCTCCCAGAGCTCCGACAGGGCGATGTTGTTCGAGAGGACCCACCCCCACTGCTTCGCGAATTCTCCGGGCGGCTGCCTCTCGCTGAGCTTGCCCACGAGCACCTTCAGCGCCGTCACGTCCTGCGGCGCGCAGCGATCGGCGCGATAGACGACGGCCGGGATGTACACGCGGAGGGCATGATCCATCAGGAACTGACCGAACGCGCGGCGCAGGAGCACGTGCGTCGGGATCTCGGGGACGGCGATGTCGGGGCAGTGGCCGGTCTTCAGCTTCGCGAGCAGCGCCTCGGCCTTCGCCCAAGGATCGGCGCCGAGCTTACCCATGCAGAATGCATCTTTCCCGCACACGGCGAAGAAGTCCTGCGCGGCCTCGTTCGCATCCTGGTCCTGACGCGCGAGGCTCGTGCCCGGCGGGACGAACGAATCGAAGACGACGCCGCTCGCCTGCTTCGGAAATAGCTGCAGGTAGCGATGCGCGAGGTAGGTGCCGTAGGACACGCCGTACACGAAGACCGGCTGGTTCGGCTGCTTCGCGCGCTCGATCAGGAGCCCGAGGTCGTTCGCCGCGTTCGTCGTGTTGAACGCGGCGAGGCGGTCGCCGTCCTTCGCCTTCACGTCTGCGAGGCACGCCGGCCACTCGGCGTCGCTGATGTCGATGCCCTGCTCGCTGCTCGCGGCCTCCTGCGCGGGACAGCCGAGGCGCGTCGAGCGACCGGTGCCTCGGTGGTCGGGCATGTAGAAGTCGATGTCCGGGAACTTCGTGGCGATCTGTTCGGCCATCGTCTCGAACACGTAGCCGGATGCGCCGGGCCCCCCCTGCAGCATCCACATCTGCCTCAGGCTCTTGCCACCGGCCGGCTTGAAGCGCTTCACGAACACGTCGATCGTCGGGCCGTCGGGCTTCTTCGCATCGAGCGGCGTCTTCACGGTCGCGCACTCGGCCGCGGGTCCGTCTCCCTCGCTGTGCAAGGGGCACGCGGTCCACGAGAGGGGAGCGGGCGATGCCGCGTCGGGTCCGGCATCGACGCCGGCCTCGACGTCCTGCGGCGCGACCGGCGACGGCGCCACGGGGGCATCGTCGTTCGACGACGAGCAGGCGGTGGCGAGGAGGGAGACGCCCGTGAGCGTGGAGAGCAGGACGGCGGCGGCGAGCGAGGACTTCATGGCCATTCGAATGCCTCAGCGGCAGCTCGGTTTGGCCTAACTTCCCCTAACCATCGAGCCACGCGACGACCACGTCGGGATCGAGCGCGTAGCCCTCGTCCGACGTGCGCAGCACGGGCTCGAGGCCGAGGACGCGCAGGCGGCGGATCGCCATGTACACGCGCGCAGCGCCGGACTCCGCGCGCATCTTCTCGCCGGGCCATCCGACGACGAGCATGTCGGCGACGGTGAGGGCCGCGCCTGCGTCGGAGAGGCGCCGCTCGACGAGCGCGATCAGGATCCTGCGCAGCGGGCCGCGACGACTGAGATCGATGCGGCGCGAACCGAGCTCGAGCGTTCGGCCGTCGCGCGATGCGCGGAGGGACGGGGCGGCGCGAGCGCTCTCGGACGCTCGCGTCGCCGTCTCCGACGAGGCTCGGAGCTTCGCGATGCGCGCGCGCTCGACCACGTCGTCGGTGAGGCGCGCCAGTGCCTCGAGCTCGTCGAAGCGGCGCTGGGCGAGGCGGTCGTCACCTCGGGCGGCGGCGCAGCGCGCGAGCCCGGTGCGTGCCTCGAGCTCGCCTTCGAGGTCGCCCTGCTCGATCACGCCGTCGAGCGCGGCGAGCAGGTGTAGCTCCGCCTCGTCGACGTCTCCGCCGTCGAGGAGGATGGCTCCTCGGTCCACGGTGATGCGCGCGAGATGGAAGCGATCGGCTGCGCGTTCGAAGGCGTCGCGCGACTCCGCGTTGAAGGCAGCCGCCTCGACGAGATCGCCGCGGGCGCGGTGCGCAAGCGCGAGGTTCGCGAGCGCGATGCCTTCGAGGCGCGGTGCGCCGGCGATGCGCGCGGCGGCGAGCGCACGGCGCTGATGCGCGAGCGCTGCGGCCGGGTCGTCCGACGCGAGCTCCAGGCCGCCGAGCGACTGCTCGCCCATCGCCTCGAGCCGCGGCTCGCGCGCGGCGAGCGCCTCGCGCACGGCGCGCTCGCCGTGGGCTCGTGCCTCGTCGAATCGGCCGAGCGGGCGCAGGCTGAAGCACAAGAACGCGGCGCTCCAGCCGGCGCGCGCGCGGTCCCCGATCGCCTCGGCGAGCGAGAGCGCCGCTTCGAAGTGCGGGAGCGCGGCGGCGTGGCGACCGCGGAGGCCGTCGATGCGACCGAGGGCGAGCCGCAGATCGATCTCGAGGGGCGCAAGCGTGTGCGTCGTGCCCGGTGCGGGCGTCGCGAGCGCTGCGAGCGTGTCTTCGAGCACCCGGCGGTGCAGCGCGGCGGGTCCCTGCGTGACGAGCAACGGATCGAGCGTGACGGCGAGGCGTGCAGCCGCGCCGGCGTCGTTGGTTCGCGCGTGCTCCCACGCGGCGAGGAGGTCTTCGCGATCGCGGACGAGCCGCGCCCAGGTCGAGGCGTCGTCGGAACGAGGCGCGGTGGCCTGTGCAAAGTACATGCAATGACGAGCGGCCGCTGCTGCTGCGACGCCGGCCTCGCGGGCGCGTCGACCCGCGTAGGCGCGCACGCCGTCGAGGATCGCGAACCGCGCGCCCTCGGATCCGTCGCTCGCTTCGACGAGCGAAGCTTCGACGAGCGCATCGAGCGCCGCCGCGGGCCGCGCGGTGTCGAGGACGGCGCGTGCGGCGTCGAGCGCGAAGGAGCCACGGAACACGCTCAGCGTCGCGAGCGCGTGGCGGTCCTCGTCCGAGAGGAGCGCCCACGAGGCGTCGAGCGCACGATCCAGCGCGTCGATGGCGAGCTCGCCTCCGTCGAGGCCCGAGAGGACCTGCGCGGCTCCGAGCGTCGCGACGCGTGCGGCGACGAGCTCGATCGCGAGCGGCAAGCGTCCTGCCCGCAGCGCGAGCTTCTCGGCGGTCGCGTCCGGCGGGACGCGCTCCGGAGCGAGCCGCGCGGTGCGATCGCGCAAGAGCGCGACGGCGTCGGAGAGCGGGAGCGGTCCGACCGCGACGACGATCTCGAGCGGCGCCCCGAGCCGCTCGCGTGACGTCGCCACGATCGCGACATCGGTGGTGGCGTCGACGAGGTCACCCGCGATCTCGCCCGCCGCGACCGCGACGTGATCGGCGCCGTCGAGGACGAGCACGCTGCGCCGGCCCTCGAGGCGCTCGGCGATGCGCTCGATGAGGATGCGCGCGTCGGCCGCGCGCGCCGGCAGCCCGGTGGCACGGGCGATCGCGGCGAGCACGTCCCCGCGATCGCGTGCGTGCGCGAGCGCGACCGAGCGCACGTCATGGCCGGCCTTCGCCAGCTCGGGCGCGAGCTTCTGCGCGAGCGTCGTCTTGCCGGCGCCGGGCGGACCGCGCAGGACGACGATGCGCTCGCCCGCCGCGAGATGCGCGAGCACCGCGCTCGTCTCGGCCTCGCGTCCGAAGAACCCGCGGGCCACGCGCCGCGGCCCTACTGATCGACCTTCAGGATCGCGAGGAACGCCTTCTGCGGGATCTCGACGTTGCCGACCTGCTTCATGCGCTTCTTGCCCTCTTTCTGCTTCTCGAGGAGCTTGCGCTTGCGGGAGATGTCACCGCCGTAGCACTTCGCGGTGACGTCCTTGCGGAGGGCGCGGACGGTCTCGCGCGCGATGATCTTGCCGCCGATCGCGGCCTGGATCGCCACCTCGTACTGCTGCTGCGGGACGAACTCCTTCAGCTTCTCGGTGAGTGCGCGGCCGCGGTTGAAGGCGCGATCCTTGTGCACGATGATCGAGAGGGCGTCGAGCGGCTCGCCGTTCACGAGCACGTCGACCTTCACGAGGTTACCGGCCTTGTACGAGGTGATCTCGTAGTCCATCGACGCGTATCCGCGCGTGACGCTCTTCAGCTTGTCGTGGAAGTCGAAGAGCACCTCGGCGAACGGGATGTCGTAGACGATGATGTAGCGGTCCGCGCTGGGACACGTCATGTCGAGCTGCGTGCCGCGCTTGTCCTGGCAGAGCGTGATGACCGCTCCGACGAACTCTTGCGGGACGTGGATCGTGAGCTTCACGAACGGCTCTTCGATGCGGTCGATGTTGACGACCGGCGGGAGCTTCGCGGGGTTGTCGACGATGACCATCTCGTCGGTCGACTGCTTGGTCGTGTAGACGTGGTAGACGACGCTCGGGGCGGTCGTGATGAGATCGAGGTTGAACTCGCGGTCGAGGCGCTCCTGGATGATCTCCATGTGGAGCAGCCCGAGGAAGCCGCAGCGATAACCGAAGCCGAGGGCCTCGGACGAGTCGGCCTCGAAGTTGAACGCCGAGTCGTTCATCTGCAGCTTCTCGAGCGAGTCGCGCAGGTTGCCGTAGTCGGTCGCGTCCGTCGGGTAGATCCCGGCGAAGACCATCGGCTTCACTTCCTTGTAGCCGGGGAGCGCTTCGGTCGCCGGCTTCGTGGTCTGCGTGAGCGCGTGCGTGATCGTGTCGCCGACCTTCGCGTCGGTCACGCTCTTGATGTTCGCGGCGAGGAAGCCGACCTCGCCGAGGCCGATCTCGTCGAGCGCCTTCGGGTGCGGAGTGAAGGTGCCCATCTCGGTCACCTCGAACTCCGTCTTCGTGTTCATGAAGCGGATCTTGTCGCCGCGCTTCACCGAGCCGTCGATGACGCGGAACATGACCACGGCGCCGCGGTACGCGTCGTACCAGGAGTCGAAGATCAGCGCGCGAAGCGGACCGTCGGGGTTGCCCTTCGGCGGTGGGATCTTCTGGACGATCTGCTCGAGGATGTCGGGAACGCCTACGCCGGTCTTGCCGCTGCACGCGACGGAGTCCGAGGTGTCGAGGCCGATGATCTGCTCGATCTCCTGCTTCGTCTTGTCGAGGTCGCTCGACGGCAGGTCGACCTTGTTGAGGACAGGGATGACCTCGAGGCCTTGATCGATCGCCAGGTAGACGTTCGCGAGCGTCTGCGCCTCGACGCCCTGCGTGGAGTCGACGACGAGGATGGCGCCCTCGCATGCGGAGAGGCTGCGCGAGACCTCGTAGTTGAAGTCGACGTGGCCGGGCGTGTCGATCAGGTTGAGCTGGTAGGTCTCGCCGTCCTTCGCCGTGTAGCGGAGCCGGACGTTCTGCGCCTTGATCGTGATGCCGCGCTCGCGCTCGATGTCCATCTTGTCGAGGAACTGCTCGCGCGACTCGCGCTGCGTGAGCGCGCCGGTGACCTCGAGGATGCGGTCGGCGAGGGTCGACTTCCCGTGATCGATGTGCGCGATGATCGAGAAATTGCGGATCTTGGACGGATTGAACGGCATGCTGCTGTCGAAGGGGAAGAAGAGGGGGGCCCGCGCAAAGCGCGAGTGCCGAGACGCGAGCCGGCGCGACTCTACTTCTTGCCGCCAGCGGCTGCAGCAGAAGGCGGCGGTTCGGACGCGCGCGCGGCGTCCATCACATCCGGCGGGCGCGGCGACTGGCTGCGATCGTCGTCGGATTCGGGAACGAGGGCGAGCTGACCCGGGAGCATGTGCGCGTAGTGACGGAGCACCAGGTCGATCCCCTCGCGGATGTAGACGGCGACCGGCACCTTCGTGCGCTCGTGCAGGAGCTTCAGCTTGTCAGCTTGCTCCGGCGTCACGTAGATGGTGGTCGAAATCTTCTTACGCACGAGATGATTTCCTGTTGTGTTCTAGCGCCTTAGCTGTGAGTTCTCACGCGGGTTCGGGCGTTCGAGCCAAGCTCGTAACGCAGTCCCAGACCTGCCGCCAGCACCGTTTCCGTGTCCGATGCGATGAAGATACACTACGTGAACATACGTGACGGTCAAGCGCGACCATACGTCTCGTGTAAAATGCATCTTCTGTCGCCAATAGCTGTGTCTTATCAGATAATTGTCCACAATCGACCGCGTGGCGAGCGGCGGTCGGGGGGCGCATCTTGCAGCCCAGCCTCGAGGCCGTTTATGGTTGTCGCGGCGCGGCGTTGGGCGTGCCGAGAGAGAGATCTATGTCTTACGGCTTTTTGAAGGTGGGCGCGGCGACGCTCGCCGTGGCGGTGCTCGCCGGCGCGGGGATGACGGCGTCGACGGGATGCGGCGACAGCGCCTCCGGCGTCGCGAACGCCAAGCTGCCCGACGGTGTCCGGTCGCAGGTCATCGAGCACGAGCCGTGCGACGAGTCCGGCAACAAGGTCGAGATGCTCGACGCCAACAACGACGGCAAGCCGGACATCAAGCGCGTGTCGAAGGGCGGTCGCGAGATCTGCCGGATCACCGACCTGAATCACGACGGCAAGCCGGACATGTTCGAGTACTACGACCAGACCGGCGCGCTTCGCCGCCGGGAGGCCGACTACGACGACAACGGGATCGTCAACTCGATCGAGCACTTCGAGAACGGCAAGCTCGTTCGGCGGGAGCTCGACACGACCAACCAGGGTCGCATCGACACGTGGGACTTCTTCGACCCCGCGACGGGCAACCGTACCAAGCGAGAGCGCGACGCGACCGGCGACGGCAAGATCGATCAGTGGTGGACCTACGACGGCGAGAAGGTGACCATCGCGATGGATCGTAACGGCGACGGTCTGCCCGATCCCGATACGACGATCACGCTCGGTGGGGGCGGTCAGGTCGTCGCCGATGCAGGCACGGCGAGCGCCACGCCCGCGCCCGCGGCGCCCCCGCCGCCGACGCTCTCGATGCCGAGCCCGAACAGCGAGCCGGCGCCGCCGGTCACTCCGGCGTCGCAAGACGCGGGGATCGCTGGCAAACCGCAGCGCGGAGGAGCCAAGCGATGATCGGCAAGACCCTGACGGTGCTCGTTCCCTGCGCCCTCGGCGTGATGGCGGCCGTCTCGCTCGGCGCGTGCGGTGGCTCTTCGTCGACGAAGGCCGCGCAGACCGTGAGCGCGCCCGGCGGCACGAAGGATCAGAGCAAGTGGCCCTCCGACGATCGCACGATGTGCGATTGGAAGAACAAGCCGGAGCTCGAGGTCAGCGAGTCCTCCGGTCCCGGCGCGCTTCGTCCGAACGTGCGTCGCATCTTCAAGACGTTCGGCGAAGCCGAGGCGCGTCACAAGACGCTCGTGTGCCGCGAGATCGACACGAACCTCGACGGCATCAAGGACGTCGTCCGCACCTTCAACGCGAAGGGCGAGGCGATCCACGAGGAGTCGGACCGCAACTACGACGGCCGCATCGATCTCTGGATCAACTTCGTCGACGGCCGGCTCGCTGAAGAAGACGTCGACACCAACAGCGACGGCAAGCCCGACGTCTGGAAGTTCTACGTCAACGGCCAGCTCCAGCGCATCCGCCGCGATCGCAACTTCGACGGCAAGGCGGACATCTGGGAGATCTACGCGCGCGGCCGCCTCGAGCGCGTCGGGCTCGACGACTCCTACGACGGACACGTCGATCGGTGGGATCGCGACGAGCAGCTGAAGTACGAGGCCGAGGCCGCGGACCGCAAAGCGCGTGACGAGATGGTAAACGCCGAGATGGCCGCGCGTGCGGACGCCGGCGGCGGTGGCGGTGGCTCGACGTCCGGCGGCGACGCGGGTTCGGGCGGCGCGAAGGACGCGGGCGCGCCCAAGGCCGTGACTCCGACGCGTAAGAACAAGTAGAGGGACGTGTGCCATCGCGGTGTGCCACGCGGGCCTCCGCATGGCGCAGCATGCGTGGCCCATGCGACCGCGCGCGGACGATCGAGCGTGATTTGCGGCCGATCGCGCGTTGGCGCGCCTCGTGCTCCGTGGCGCACATCATGAAGACGCTGGCGACCGGGATGACGTTGGGGCTCGTGGCGATGCTCTTCGCGGCGTGCGGAGGGACGATCGACGGCGGCATCCCCAACAGCAGCGGCAGCGGCGGCGGTGGAGGCGACGCCGGCAAGACGTGCTCGCCGCTGCATTGCCCGCAGAGCACGTCGGCGGTCGACACCGACGGCGACGGCTGCGTCGAGAGCTGCGTCCACACGGCGTGTCCCGCGATTGGGTTCGACTGCGCGCGCGGATGGGCGCCGAAGGACACGAACGCGGACGGCTGCCTCGACACGTGCGAGAAGAACGCCTGTCCCGAGTTCCTCGGCGACTGCGCCGCGGGGAGCACGCCCGCCGACTACGACGGCGACGGCTGCCTCGACGGCTGCAAGCCCGTCGCGTGCCCGCCCGTCGCGATCGACTGCGCGCCCGGCAGCACGCTGGTCGATCAGGACGGCGACGGCTGTCCCGAGACGTGCGTGCAGCTGAAGAAGTGATTCAGCGACGCTCGCGCGCGCGGGCGATCGCGAGACCTGCGAGCGCGAGGCCGGCGACGGCGATCGGCCAGCGCGGAGCCCCCGAGCCCGGCTCGCGTGCGATGACGGCGCAGCCTCCGCCGTCGTCGCTCGCGGCCGCATCGGCGCGAGTGTCCGGGCCGGAGGCGTCGAGCTTCAGCCATACGTGGCTCGTGACGGTGAGCGGGGCGCCGTCGAAGAGCACCTCGGCGCGCCAGCGATCCTCGCCCTGCGCCGGCGCGTCGACGATCGTCTCGTAGACGAACGGATCGGTGGTGACGTCGACCGGCTCGCCCGCGGGTACGCCGTTCTTCACGAGCCGGACCTGATGAGCATCGCCCGGGATGCGCCCGCTGATCTTCGCGCGGAGGACGACGCTGCGCACGCCGACGGTGTCGCCGGGGAAGGCGAGGGCATCGCCGCCGCCCTCGTGCGCGGCCGCCTCGAGCTCGCACATCGGGTCCGTGGGTCCCTCGAGCTTCACGACGGTCGCGCCCTGGCGAATGCCTTCGAGGATGCCGGCGACCGACAGCTCGCGCGCGCGGATCAGCGTCGTGGGGCTGCCGATCGGGCTCTCGACGTTGCCGTCCGACACGCCGGCGCGATGATCGTCGCTCCCGCCGAGCGCCGGGATCTTGATGCCCTTGTCGAGGAGCTTGTCCCAGAAGGCGATCGCGTTCGCCGAGAAGAGCGCGGCCCCCTTCGTGAGCGCGCCGGTGCCGATCTCGACGCCGCCGATCTTCTGCGGAGCGAGCTCGTGCCGCCACGAGCAGCCGATGCAGAGATCCGCGACGTCGAGCGCGGGATGATTGATGCTGAAGATCGCGCCCTGGGCGAGGATCTGATCCGCGGCGCCCTCGATGGTGACGCCCGGCTGACCGATCTTGTGATCGACCCACTTCGTCGCGCCGATGGCGTTCGCGTGGCCCTTGTAGGTCGTGTACTCGATGCCCGGGATCAGCAGGAACGCGGGCTCCGTCGCTTGCACGTCCTCGAAGAAGTCGAGCTGCGTGATCGTGTTGTGATCGCTGAGCTCGATGAAATCGAGGCCGCGCGACTTCGCGAGCGCGACGTTCGCCTCGAGCGTGGGCTTCGCGTCGGTCGACTCCTTCGAGTGCACGTGGAAGTCGCCGGCGTAGTAGCGAAGCTCCGTCTTGCGAGCGGCCGCGACCTGGTACGGCTTGCGCGTCACGGGCGCGAGCGTGGGCGTGGTGCGGAGGTCGATCTCGACGTGGTAGACCGCCGGCGACGCGACGACCTTCGCCTTGCCGACGATCACGCGCCACGTGCCGGGCTTGATGGGCCCCGGGACGTACGCGCGTGATGCCGCGGTCTCGCCGATGATCGTGGGCTCGCTCGTGCCGCCGCCCCAGCCTCGATAGCCGTCTTGATCGAGCACGCCCCAGTCGAGGATGTTCGCGTCGGACTTGTCGTCGTGGCGAATCTCGATCTCCTTCGTGCCGGCGGGGACCTCGAAGTCGAGGAAGAAGTGATCGAGGCCGCCTTCGGGTACGTCGCCGTCCTTCACGATCGGCGCAGCCGCCGCGGTGCTCGCGCGCAGCGTGATCAGCGCTAGCCAGCAGAAGGCCACGAGGCTACGAGGGAACACCGGGAAAGCATCGCACCGCACATGGAACGCATCCAGAAGATCCTCGCCGCGGGTGGCATCGCCTCCCGCCGCGCCGCAGAGAAGCTCATCACCGAGGGGCGCGTGCGCGTGAACGGGCGCATCGTCAGCGAGCTCGGCGCGAAGGCCGATCCGCGCCAGGACCGCATCGAAGTGGACGGGAAGCGCGTGACCGCGGAGCGCCACGTCTATCTCGTCCTCCACAAGCCGCGCGGCGTGGTGGCCACGATGAGCGATCCCGAGGGCCGTCCCACGGTCCGCGAGATCCTCGCCCCGGTCGGCGCGCGCGTCTATCCGGTCGGGCGTCTCGACTTCGCCACGAGCGGCGTGCTGCTCGCGACGAACGACGGCGACTTCGCCGAAGGGCTCCTGCATCCGAAGCGCGCCGTGCCGAAGACCTACGTGGTCAAGGTGAACGGCAAGATGAAGGCCGAGGACATGGACCGCTGGCGCGAGGGCGTGCAGCTCGAAGACGGCATGACGCAGCGGGCGGAGGCGAAGACGCTCCGCTTCGAAGGCGACAAGACCTGGTTCGAGCTCACGATCAAGGAAGGCCGCAACCAGCAGATCCGTCGCATGGGCGAGGCGACTGGCTTCCTGGTCATGCGCCTCGCGCGCATCGCGTTCGCGCAGATCACGGCCGAAGGGCTGCGCCCGGGCGAGTGGCGTCACATGACGCGCGAAGAGCTCGTGCAGCTCAAGAAGACGTACGGCGTACCGAAGTCGATCCCGGCGCCGCCCGAGAACGTGATGACCAACACGCGCCGGACGCGCGCGGTGCATCCCGATCGCGGCGCACGTCCCGGCAGCGACGAGCGCGCACGTCGTGGTCCGGGTCCCGGCCGCCCTGGTCCGGCACGCCCCGCACGCGAGCAGCGCGCGACGCCTTCGGCGGCTACGCCGGCGCCGCGTGGACCCAACACGCATCGCTCGAGCGGTCGCGGCAGCAGCGTTCGTCGTGAGCCCGCGACCGCGAACGCCGTGAGCAGCACGCAGGATTCCGATCGCGTGAAGAGCCGCCCGCGCCGCCGCTGACCCCTTCGACAGTCGAGACCGAGACCGAGAAGTCTGAGAAAAGCGCGAAGGCGTCCCGCATCTTCGCGCTTTAGCGCTTTTCTCAGACTTCTCGCTCTCGACCCATTGCTACCAGTCGTCGCTCGAGCCTCCGCCGCCGGAGCTGCCTCCTCCGCCGCCGTAGCCGGACCCGCCGCCGCCGCCGCCGCCACCGCCGCCACCGCCCCAGCCTCCGCCTCCTCCGCCTCCGCCTCGACCGAAGAAGAGGAAGAAGAACAGGATCTGCCGGAACGCCGGGGACACGATCGCGAGGATGATGACGAGCAGGATCGCGATGCCGGTGCCGATCGTCTTCACCGAGCGGCTGAGCACGCTCGGCGGCGCCTGCGCTCCGCGCCCGCCGTTGCGGTTCGTCTTCGACGCTCTCGGGTCCTTGCCGGGATCGCTCACGCCGCCAGGCGTGCCGCTCACGAGCTCGTGGAGGATCGCGTCCGTCCCCTTGTCGGCGGCTTCGAAGTACTGACCCTGCTTCAGAAGCGGGTTGATCACATCGCGGTTGATGTGGCTCGACTGCAGATCGGTCAGCGCGCCGCCCACGCCCGCGCCGGTCTCGATGCGCGTCTTCTTCTCCTGCGGTGCGATCACGAGGAGGACGCCGTCGTCACCCTTCTTCGTGCCGACGCCCCAGGTGCGGAACGTCGTGTACGCGACGTCCGAGATGTCCTCGCCCTCGAGCGAGGCCGGGATGAACACCACCACCGCGAAGCCGGTCGTCTTGCGCGCCTCGTCGAGCTTGTGGTCGAGGCGCAGGACCTGATCCGGCGTGAGCAGCCCCGCGGAGTCCATGACGTGGCCGTTGATCGGCGGCGGCTTGAAGGCCGCGCTCGCCGTCGCCGTCCACAGCATCAGCGCGAGAGTCATGAGGAACGTCATGACTCCGAGCGCGCGGGGCAGACGGAGCGAGGTCATCGGTGCCCAATGTAATGCCACGAATCGAGCACGCGAGCCTCGATTCTCGTAGCTGAGCCGAAACGCGGTCATCTCACGGCGCCGGCGTCTCGGCGGGCTGCGCCTGATCCGGCTCCACCGGCTTCGGCGCCGTGCGCGCCGACTTCGCGAGCGGATCGACGAGCTGCGCCGGAAGCGCCCAGTCCTTCGTGAAGAGGCCGCCTGCACGCAGCGATCCCGCGCCGAGCAACACCTGGCCTCGCGAAGGTGCGACGCCTTCGTCCCAGACCACGAAGTCGGGAAGGAGATCCGGCAGCGACATCGCGCGCAGCATCCCCGGCACGTCCGCGCCGGCGACCACGACCACGTAACGATCGGGACGCAGCGGGTTCGGGTGAACGAACGCCGCTCCGAGCTCCTTGCCGGTGAATCGCTCGCGACCCAGCGTGACCGCGCCGGCGTCGACGTGGATCGGGAACGCGCTCGTCTTCTCGAGGGCCGCGAGCACGCGGTTGTTGCGCCCTACCAGGAACAACGCGCGGTCGTTCGCGAGCGGCTCGTTCTTGGCGAGGAAGTCCGCATCGCTCATGACGGGATAGGCGACCTGCACGCCGGGCCGGATCTTCGCGAACGCGCGTGCGACCTGCTCGTTCGCGCGCGCTTCGCCTTCGCCGTCGCCGTACACGAAGAGGATCGGCTCCGAGAACACGTCGCGGATGGGACCGGTGACCGTTCCGTGCTTGTACGGGCCGGCGTGCGAGAGCGGCCCCTTGCGCCACACCGCGCGCGTCGCTGCTCCGGAGGCCGGCTCGCGCCCGAGCACCAGCTCCTCGTTCTCGTCGAACGCGATCCGCTGCCCGTCGATGGTCACCGTGACCGCCGCGCCCCCGAGGAGCTGCGGATCCCGCGCGAAGCTGACCTGCGCGATGCCGCTCGTCGTCGCGCTGATGCTCTTCGACTTCGACTGGACGCGCGCGTCGATGTCGCCCCAGCTCGAGACGTTCGTGAGCTCGTCGACAGTGACCCACGCGCTCTTGTTCCAGCGCGTGCGCGTGGTCTTGAACCGCACGTGCGACGGATGGAGGCTCACCTGCCGGTTGAAGAGCCACGTGAGGCCCTTCATGTCCTCGTAGGTCTGCTGCCACACGTTGTGGCCGGCCTCGGGGTGCTCGTGCTTCACCGAGAAATTGAGCTTCTCGTAGCGCTCGATCAGGACGCCGCTGTTCTCCTCGGGCAGGTCCTGCGTGCCGTGGACGATGAAGAGCGGAAGGTGCTCGCCGTTCTCCGCCCACATCACGTTCGAGCGCTCCTCGGCGAGGTAGCGCTCCCATGGGCGCATGCCGCGTCCCGACACGTCGCTGCGGATCAGATAGCTGTGGTAGCCGCAGAGCGGCTCGGCCGCGGCGAACACGTGCGGTCGGTGCAGCGGCACGGAGGCCGAGCCGATGCCGCCCATCGACATGCCCGTGATCGTCACGCGCGTCGGATCGATCGGATAGCGCCGCAGCGCCCACTCGACCGCGCTCATGACGTCGGTCTCGCCGAGCTCGCGATACAGCGAGTTGCCGTGACCGAACGGCGTGATCACGAACGCGTCGGCGTCGGGCAGCTTGCCCACGTGACGGTCCTCCCAGCCTTGCTCGTGCTTCGGATCGTCGCCGCCGAACAGCCAGCGCATCACGCCCATCGAGAAGCCATTGAGGCCGTGGAGCCCGACGACGAGCGGGTACTTGCGCGACGCGCTCGGCTTGTACCAGGGCGGCACGTACACGCCGACCTCGGACAGGTCGCCATCGATCGGCGAACGCAGCGCGCGTCGCATCGGGCCCGTGCGTCCGTCGAACGGATCGACGCTGCGCTCGAGGTTCGCCGCGAGACGATCGAGCTCGCGCGCCTCGTCGATCTGCGCCTCGATGTCGCCGTCGCCGCGCGACAGGAGGCCGGCGAGCCGGCGCGTGAGGTACTTCACCGAATCGAGCGAGCCCTCGCCGAGGAACGGCGCGTCGGCCGGGACCTTCGCGATCGCACGCTCCGCGCGCGCGACGGCCTGCTCGGCGATCGGTCGCGACGGCAGGCTGCTCCTCACGACGCGGCCTGCCACCGTGGTCTCGAGCGTGAGCGGCGCCGCGAACGGCGTGAGCGAAGGCAGCGTGACGACGGCCTCGCCGGCGCCCGCGGAGGTCACCGGAACGCCGCCGGCCTGGAGATCGAACACGGGCTCCTCGCCGGGGCCGCGCACGAGACGCGCGCTCACCGGAACGGGCACGCCGCGAGGCCCGCCGTCGGGGAAGCGGACGGAGACCTTCGGACGATACCTCGGCGGATCGACGGTTCCGTCGAAGGCGCGATCGAGCGACACCGAGACCATCTTGGTCACGAGCGTGCGCGCATCGTCCGGGATCGTTCCGGGCAGTCGTAGATACGCGCCGGGCGGCGGCGTGAGCGTCGCGTCCACGAAGCGCGCTCGGAACGCCCAGGCCCCGTCGCGTTGGTGCAGCTTGAGCACCACGCTGTGATCGCCGGCCGTGAGATCGAGGGGCACGATGTCGTCGTCCTCGCGGACGGGACGACCGTCGTCGCGCGTGAGCACCACGCGACCGTCGACCATGACGCGGACGCCGTCGTCGACGCCGAGCAAGAGGAGGTAGCGCCCCGCGCGCTCGACATGCAGCGAGCCGGCGGCATACGCGACGAGGTCGGGGCCGGGCAGCTCGAGGGCGGCCCGGAGATCGAGCGCGCCTTCGCTGCTCGACACGATCGTCCAGCGCGCGGCGGGCTTCTTCTTCGTCGCGCCGAAGTCACGCTCGGCGCCGAGCGTTGCGCCGGATACCGGCGAGAGCGACGTCTCGTCGACGCCGGCCGGTGCGGTCTCGAGCGCGGGACGCGATGCCTTGAACGGACCCGCGACGAGCCATGCGCCGAGGGTGCCGCGCGAGACCGAAGGCGCGATCCGCACGTCGGTCGCCGGTGCGCGCGCCTCCGCATCGAGCCGTGCCGTCTCGGCTGCGGCCGCGACGCTCGCCGCGCGGGCCGCCGGATCGAACGGCGAAGGCGCGGGGCGCGCGTCGGAGGGAGAAGAAGAGGAGGAAGAGGCCGCGGCAGGGGCCGCCGGTGCGGAGTCCGCGGACGATGCAGCGAGAGCGAGCGCGGTGACGAGCGCGACGGGAGGGAGGGGGAGTAGGGGAAGCGCTCGTCGTCTCATCTCACTGCACGATGATCGTGCCCTTCATTCCGGAGCTCACGCAGTGCGGCTCGCAGAAGTATTCGAACGTGCCGGCGGTCGGGTACGTGTGCGTGAACGTGTCGCCCACGGCGCTCTTGAGGCTGCCGGTGCCGTACGCGCCGTCGCTCTTGCAATTCGCACCGGACGTCACGGTATGCGCGCCGCCCGCCCAGGTCCACGTCACCGTATCGCCGGGCTTGATGGTCAGCGTGGCCGGGACGAACTGGTTGCTCTTGACCGTCACGGCATTGCCCGCGGGCGCGCCGCTGTCGGGCGTCGTGCCCGACGTGCCTGAGGTTCCGGACGTTCCGGACGTTCCGGACGAGCCCGTGGTGTCCGTGGTCGACGAACAAGCCGCGACCACGGTCGTGAGGGCGAGAGCGAAACCGAGCGCAAGCTTCTTCATGGAGACCTCCAAAGTCGGAGGTGCGACGCTACCCGCGCAAGCGCGACGTTGGCAACGTTCCAGGTGGGGCTCCGCCCCTCGCTTTGCGAGCCTCCCCGTGATGCGACCTGCCCGGCGTGAATCGCCTTCGGCGACCGGCGCTGCGCGCCGAGACACGCCTGAGTTGTCGCCGCTCAGTCGACGAGGCCGTGCGCGAGGGTGCGGGCGTCGTCCTTGAAGAGGATCTCGACCTTCTTGCCCTCGAGCAGCCGCGTCACGATCCCGTCGCCGAACTTCGAGTGGCGGACGAGATCGCCCTCTTCGAAGATCTCGCTCACGCGGTAGGGACGGAACTCGCTCACCGCGCGCCCGTTGACCGATTTTTCCCACGTGCGCTCGCGGTCCATGACCGCCTGCTGCGCCTTCGTCGGACCACGCGTCGAGCGCGGTCCACTGCTGCTCGCGGAGCTGGACCCGGAGGATGCGCGCGACGAACCGCCTGCAGGAGCCTTGTCGCCGGGCGCACGTGCCCGGAAGTTGTGGTGCGAGTTGCACGTCGAGCACTCGACGCGCACCGGGGTCGTGCCGACCATCGCAATGATCCGATGATTCAGCACGAGCTTGCACTTCGTGCACCAGCTGTCGACCTCACCCCCCGCTTTGAGCGGTTTCGCCATGGCGCCCTTATAGCAAGAGCGCGCGTTCTCGTGGGGCCGATCACGCGTCGGTCATCGAGAGCGTCACGGAGAGCTGCGCGAACCTCGTCCTCGTGGAGAAGATCTCTGCGCGTCCGCGCCGTCGCGGCGCACGTTGACGGAGGTCTTCACCTCGGGGCGGGGAAGTGGACGCCGGCTGGGCGGCTCTCGGTCGTGTTCGGCGCCCTCGCCCTCGCCTTCACTCGCTTCGGCTGGCTCGTCGCGCGCGAGCTCGTCGTCGCCGCCGTCGTTGTTCTTGCGCGGCTCGCGCCCGTCGTTCGGCGTGAAGCGGATCGTCGTGTTGACCTCGAATTGCACCGTGGTGAGGAGCTTCTGCAGCTCGCCGGAGAAATTCGTGTGCTCGAGGAAGTCGCGTATCTCCTTCGCGACGACGCGGAAGAGACCGTTCTTCGTGTCGTCGATCTGCTGCAAGAGATAGTGCGCGACCTCCTTCGGGACCTTGAGGTCGTGGACGAACTGTTTGAGGTTGTCCGGCGACTCGCGCGCCTTCTCGACGCCGATCTCGATCGCCCGCTTCAGGATCTCGGGGATGACGCTCTCGAGGCGCGCACGAACCCGCTCCTTCGCGCTCTCCCGGACGGTCTCCTTGCCGCTCCCCGAAGGAAGCGGATCGGACGGGAAATCGTCGTGCGGGTCCTCGTCGCTCATGGCTGCGTACTAGCGCCCGACCGGAGACGCGTCAACGCGACGCGTTATCATCGTGTCAGGCTGCCGCGCTCTCGAGGATCCGGCTGATCCCGGCCGCAGCCTGGTCCAGATCGCGCTCGACGCCCTCACCGGCCTCTCGCCCTTCGCCGCGGCGCTGGCGGCGTGCACAGAGGAGGACCTCCTGCCCGCCGATCACGAGCGCGCGGATCTCGACGTCGCGCCGGAGCGTCTCGACCCGCGACGTGACCGAGTCGGTCATGCTGGCCCAGCTTCCGTCCGCGAGGAGCGGAGCATACGCGGCGAGCTCTTCGCAGACCGGCCATGATCCCGCGCCCGCGACGACGACGCCGGAGGTATCGGCGACGACGATCGCATCGAGCTCGCCGCGCGACCGTGTCTCGCTGAGCTGATAGTGGAGGGCCACGAGCGGATCGGCGCTGCGACGACGGCGGCGGTCTTCGGCGGAGGTACCCGAGAGCCCAACGTGATTCATGGGCGAAAGTGTCGCGCGCGCGTTCCGAGCGGGCCAAGTTCGAGCGGGCGAACGCGTGAGCCACGACGCTCGCGAAACGACGCACTGCGGCGAATGGCCTCGCGCGTTGGCTTGGGCAGGCGGTGGGAACGTGCGAGACTAGCCGGGCGTGTACCTCGTCGTCCCTCCCGGCGGCTGCTTCCCCGAGACGCGGCGCATCGAGCTCGGACCGGGCGCGCTGACGATTGGTCGCGCCGAAGGCTGCGAGATCCGCGTCGACGTGCCCGGCGTCGACCAGGAGCACGCGAAGATCAGCGAGGTGGCCCTCATCGCGCTCGGACCCGACTGCGCCATCGGCGACGTGCCGCTCGAGCAGGGCTCGCGTCGTCTCGTCATGCCCGGCGACGAGATCCAGATCGGCAGCGTCGTCGTGGCGCTCGAGGGCACCGACCCGAGCCTCGTGCCGCCTCCACCCGGCGGCCTGCGCGGAACCGATCCGATGATCGGCGCGCCGCACAAGGTCGAAGCGCCGCGCGTGCGTGTCGTCGAAGGCTCGCCGTTCGGCGACGAGCTCATGCTCACCGACGAAGGTCGCGAGTACCTGATCGGTCGCGGCCCGAAGTGCGATCTCGTCCTCGACGACCGCGAGGTCTCGCGCGAGCACGTGAAGGTGATGCGCAAGGGCTACTCGGTCTACGTGCAGGACCTCTCGTCCACGCGCGGATCGTGGCTCGGACGATCGACCGTCTACACGGGAGCGACCGTCGAGTGGTCGCGTCCGCGCATGCTGCGCGTCGGCGCGACCGTGCTCTCGCTCGAGCTGCCCGAGGCGATCCGCCGATCGGCGCCGGGCGCGCAGGCGAGCGCGCCGATGACGCCGCCGCCTCGAAGGAAAGGCAAGGGCTCGCAGACGACCACGCCGTCACCCGGCGGCGTCGCGTATCGCGGCTCGAACGCGCTCACGCCCGCTCCGTCGCAACCGCCGCCCGGAAGCGCGGCGGCTGCCGCCGTTGCCGAGGACGCGAAGGCGACGCGCAAGATCGGTCAGTTCCAGCTCGATGGCTCCGCGGCGATGGTGCCGCACGTCGCGCCGCCGCCGGGCGTGGCGATGGCTCCCTCCGTGGCGCCGGCCCCCGGCTCGTCGCCGCGCCTCGGCTCGCTGCCTCCGCCGAGCCGGAAAGCGTGGAAGAAGACGGGCCCGACGATCGGCAAAGCCTCGGGGCTCCTCCTGCTCGCGCTCGCGGGGCTCGTGATCCTCGGCGGGCTTTTCGTCGTGTTCTCGCTCCTCGAGTGAGGAACGCGCTCGCCTTGCGCAAAAACATGCGCAAGGCGGGTTGCTCCGCAGGCAACGCCGAGCTAGCAACCTTGCGTGTTGACGAGCCCGACCCCCGCCTTCGGTACCGGCGACCTCGTCGAGGTGGATGCGGCGTCCGTTCGCGCCGTCGCGCGTGTGCGTGAGTCGTCCGTCGCCGGCCGGCTCCACGTCGCCCTCGAGATGGGCGAGTACCTGCCCTGGGTGGATGCCGACGTGCAGATCCGTCACTTCGGGAACGACGTCTCGCGCTCGTGCACCGCGCGCATCCTCCACGCCGGCGCGAGCACCGCGCTCCTGCAGATCATCGCGAGCGTCGAGGAACTACCGCCTTCCGACGTGCGCGGCCCCTTCGACACGCTGCCGCTGCTCGAAGAGTAGACTCGGCAATCCGTGCCAGCTCATGCAGCGTGCGGGGAGGCGTGAGTTGTCGCGCGCCTGCCGCCGTGGCAAAGGAAGAGGGCCATGTGCACTTGCCATAGCGAGCTGTTTGCGAAGCGCCGTCGTGCTTTCCTCGAAGCGGTGACGGCGCGCTCGCGTGCCGTGAGCGACGGAGACGCCGTTTGCGTCTTTCCGGCCGCGCCGGTGTTCACGCGCAACAACGACGTCGAGCACGACTATCGGCAGGACTCCGACCTCTTCTACCTCACCGGGTTCAACGAGCCGTCGACCGTCCTCGTGATGGACGGCAAGTCCGCCGGACCCGACGGCGCCGCCGAGTATCGCTCGACGATGTTCGTGCGCCCGCGCGACGCCGATCGCGAGATCTGGGACGGACCGCGCTTCGGCGTGGACGGCGTGAAGGAGCACTTCGGCGCCGACGAGGCATTCACGATCGACAAGCTCGCCGACGAGCTCCCGAAGCTCTTCCAGAACAAGAAGCGTCTCTACTACCGGCTCGGCGTGAACCGCTCGATGGACGACAAGGTCCTCGAGGCGATCGACCGCACGCGTGCGCGCGCGAAGCTCGGCTTCACGTGGCCCGTCGAGATCGTCGACCCCGGCACGATCCTCCACGAGATGCGCCTTTTCAAGTCGAAGGACGATCTCGACGCGATGCGGAAGGCCGCGGACATCACCGCCGAGGCGCACATCCGCGCGATGGGCGCGACCAAGCCCGGCATGCACGAGTTCCAGGTCGAGGCGATGCTCCTCGAGACCTTCCGCGCGCACGGCTCGGAGCGCGCGGCGTACGGCAGCATCGTCGGCTCGGGCGCGAACGCGACGATCCTGCACTACCGGCAGAACAACAAGAAGATGGAGCAGGGCGAGCTCCTCCTCATCGATGCCGGCGCCGAGTACGACTACTACGCCGCGGACGTCACGCGCACGTTCCCGGTCGGCGCGAAGTTCTCGAAGCAGCAGGAGGCGATCTACCAGCTCGTCCTCGATGCGCAGGAGGCCGGCATCGCGAAGACGGTGAAGGGCTCGACGCTCGAGCAGATCCACGCCGAGTGCGTGAACGTCATCACGAGCGGCCTCGTGAAGCTCGGACTCTTGCAGGGCGAGGTCGAGCAGCTCGTGAAGGACGAGGCGTACAAGCCGTTCTTCATGCACAAGACGAGTCACTGGCTCGGCATGGACGTGCACGACGTCGGCAACTACTACCTCGGTGGCAAGGCGCGTCCGCTCGAGCCGGGGATGGTTCTCACCGTCGAGCCGGGCATCTACATCGGCAAGGACTACGACAAGGTGCCGGCGGAGTGGCGCGGCATCGGCGTTCGCATCGAGGACGACATCCTCGTGACCGACGGCGCGCCCGACAACCTCACGCAGGCGATCCCGAAGACGGTGGCGGAAGTTCAGCGGGCGCCTCTGGCGTAGTCGCCACAGTCGGCGTAGTCGCCGCGCCGGCTTCTGCTTCGGCCTTCGCCGCGGCGCGTGCCTTCCGCACGTCGCGACGGCGCGCGACCGCATACGCGAGGAGGCCCATCACGAGGCCGATCGCACCGCCGACGGGGAACATCCCGATGCACCAGTCGAGCAGCAGGTTCGGCGCCTGCTCGAGCGCGTTGTCGCGCGTGATGTCGAGATACGTGCCGGTGCGGATGCGATGCGAGACCTGCACCTCCGCGAGCGCGATGAACGGCAGCATGATCATGTTCGAGATGCGCGAGCCGAGCCACGCGAAGAGCCGGTTCTTCCGCGCGAGCGTCGCGAGCCCCATGGCGATCGGCCCGTGGATCCCTATCGCGGGCGTACATCCCGCAAACGCCCCGATCGCGACCGCCCATCCGATCTCGCGCGGCGTGGCGCGCTCGGACTTGGCGAGCTTCCAGAGGAGCTTCAGCTTTTCCCAGAGGCGGCCGAACAAGGGGGAAAGGGTAGCAGATGAGGGGGCGACGGCGGCGACCCGGGGAGGGAGCGAAAAGAGAACAGGGAACAGGAACAGGAACAGGGATGGGGATGTGAAGTCCCCCGCGCCCCCCGTCGCGCGTCTCGAAATTCCGATTCCTGTTCCTGTTCCTGTTCCTGTTACCTGTTCTCTTTTTTCTTGGTTTCTCGTCTTCCGCTGCGCCCGTCGGTACAACTCAGAGAGCCGTGTCTCTCCGCGACCTCAAATCCCAATTCCTCGTCCACCTCACCGACGAGCGTCGCGCTTCTCCCAATACCGTCTCCGCCTACGGGCGCGATCTCGATGCGCTGCTCGCGTTCGTGGACAGTCGCGCGGACTCGCTGCCGTCGCGGAGGCCGAGGCGCGACACGCCCCTGCGCGGGGCGCAGGTCGCGGCTGCGACGCTCGATCTGTTCCTGCTCCGCGCATGGCTCGGTGAGCTCGCGCGCACGTGCAAGCCGAGCTCCGTCGCTCGCAAGATCGCGAGCGTCCGCGCCTTCGGACGATGGATGAAGCGGCAGGGCCACGCGCGCATCAATGCCGCCGAGCAGCTCAAAAGCCCCAAGGTCCGGCGTGAGCTGCCCACGTTCCTCTCCGCCGAAGATGCCGCGTCGCTCGTCGAATCGCCCGATCTCGACAACGTCGCCAATCGACCCGCCACGTCGAACGCCGAGCGCGCACGCCGCAACGCGCTCGTCCTCCGCGACCGCGCGGTCCTCGAGCTGCTCTACGGCGGCGGGCTCCGCGTCGCCGAAGCATGCACGCTCGACCTCGGTCAGCTCTCGCTCGACGAGCGAACCGTCCGCGTCATCGGCAAGGGTCGGAAGGAGCGCATCGTTCCGCTCGGCACGAAGGCCATCGAGGCGATCTCGCGTTGGCTCGAGCTCCGCGGCGCGCTCGCGCATGCACGGACGCGCTTCCTCGACCCGCATGCCGTGTTCGTATCGACGCGCGGACGCCGGCTCAACACACGCGCGGTTCAGCTCATCGTCCGGCGTTACGGGCTCGTGTCGGTCGGGCGCACCGATCTCCACCCGCACGCGCTGCGGCACACCTGCGCGACCCATCTCCTCGACGGCGGCGCGGATCTCCGCGTGATCCAGGAGATGCTCGGCCATGCGTCGCTCTCCACGACGCAGCGGTACACGCACGTCTCCGTTGCCCACCTCCTGAAGGTCTACGACGCAGCCCATCCGCTTGCGAAGTCGAAGACGAAGGGCTGACCTGTAGTAGAACTTCGCCCGTGCTTCGCGCGCTGCTCCGCCTCCTGCTCGCTCTCGGGGGCGCCGCCACGGCGGCGTTCCTGGTCGCGTTGCTCGAGGCACGCGTCGTCGGCAGCGCGATCGTCGAAGGCGGAGCGCCGGTCGCGCCGCCGTTCGGCGCGCTGATCATCGCGGACCTCGGCGTCCTCTTCCCGGTCGCGTTCGGCGTGGCCTCTGCCGTCGCCATGGCCGCGCTCGTGCTCGAGCCGGGCGACCCGAAGGCGCCCGCCGAGTACTTCGCGGTCCTCCGCAAGGGCCCGATGATCTCGCGCCTCCGCGCCGCCGCCGCCGCGCCGCTCGTCGTGTTCGCGACGTTCGCGTGGACGCTCGGCTCTGCCCACGCCGGTCGCGCTGCGCTCGCGACCGGAAGGCCGACCGAGGCCGGCCTCACCGTCGGTCTCGCCTCGGTGTCGATCCTCCTTGCGATGGTCGCCGTCGCGACGTCGCTCATGCCGATCACCCGTCGCATCCTCGCGATCGGCAGCAACTCCGTCCCGCAGCTCGTGGACCCGCTCGTCACCGGAGGTCTCGCGCTCGGTGTCGTGCTCCTTCTCTTCGCGGTGGGCATCGCGACCGGCGACACGGGCGGCGAGGGCGGTCTCCTCGGGATCTTCGGCGTGCTCAAGCGCGAGGAGCTCGATCTTCGTCCCGTCGCGAACGCAGCGCTCCTCGCCGGCGGCGCATACATCGCGCCCATTGCCTTCGGACGCGGCAGCTTCACCGACGCTCGCGGCCAAGCCAAGCCGGGCCCGATCGGCGCCGCCGCCGGCGCGTTCCTCATGATCCTCATCGGCGGGGGGCTCTGCGTGCGTGCGTCGAGCGCGCTCGACACGGACGCCGTCGTCGCGCACGGACTCGAGAAGCACGCGCCGCTCGGCAAGATCTCCCTCGCGCTCCTCCGTCGCACGAGCGACCACGATCACGACGGCTTCGCCGCGCACTACGGCGGCGGCGACTGCAACGACGGCGATCCGAAGATCAACCCCGGCGCGATCGACACCGCCGGCAACGGCATCGACGAGGACTGCTCCGGCGCGGACACGCCTGCGTACGTCCCGCCGGTCGTCGCCGTCAAAGAGCAGCCGAAGAAGAAGCGCCGCACGTACAACGTCGTGCTCTTCACCGTCGACACGCTGCGGACCGATCTCGGCTTCCTCGGCTACCCGAAGCCCACGTCGCCGAATCTCGACGAGCTCGCGAAGAAGGGCACCGTCTTCGAGCGCGCGTACTCGATGGCGTCGTACACGGGCAAGAGCGTCGGCCCGATGATGATCGGGAAATACCCGAGCGAGACGTACCGCGACGGCGGCCACTTCAATACGTATTTCCCGAAGAATACGCTCATCGCAGAGCGCGTCCGCGACGGCGCGAAGGTCCGCACGTTCGCCGCTCATTGCCACTGGTACTTCCGGTTCCCGACCGGTCTGAACCAGGGCTTCGATGCGTGGGACACCTCGGCGATCCCGCCGGGCATGGGCGACAACGACACGAGCGTGACGAGCGAGCGCATGAGCGATCTCGCGCTCAAGCTCCTGAAGAAGCCGGAGAACACGTCGCCCGGCTCGGGTGGCGCGAGCGACCCCGGCGGCGACGCAGGTGCGAACGAGGACGCCGGCGGCGCGATTCCGGCGCCGACCGCCGCCTTCACCATCGACGGCGGCGGAGGCTCCGGCGCGAGCGATCGCCGCTTCTTCGCGTGGTTCCACTTCTTCGATCCGCACGCGCAGTACGTGCCGCATCAAGGCGCGCCTGATTTCAGCGGCGGACCGCTGCCGACGAAGGCCATCTACGATCAGGAGGTCTGGTACACGGACCTGCACATCGGCAAGGTGCTCGACTACATCAAGTCGCAGCCGTGGGCGGAGGACACCGCGATCGTCCTCACTGCCGATCACGGCGAGGCCTTCTCCGATCACGGCATGAACTGGCACGGCGCCGAGATCTGGGAGTCGCTCATCCGCGTGCCGCTCCTCGTCTACGTGCCCGGCGCGAAGCCTCGTCGCGTGTCGGTCAAGCGATCGCACATCGACATGGCGCCCACGCTGCTCGAGCTGATGGGCGGACCTCCCGACGAGGAGGGCGAGCTCCGCGGCACGAGCCTGCTCGCCGACGTGTTCCTCCCCGACGGCGAGGAGCACGAAGAGCGCGACGTGTTCGTCGACATGCCCGCCGGTCCGTACAACGGCATCCGCCGCGCCGTGATCACGGGGCCCACGCCCGGAATGAAGCTGATCAACTCGGGCGGCGCGACGAACATGCTCTTCGATCTCGCCAACGACCCGAGGGAGGCGCGCGACCTCGCGAGCGACAAGGAGAAGCTCGCGCCCGTGCTCGAGCGCCTCCAGGCGATCCGCGCGCGCCTCAAGGAGGTCGACGTCAAGCCCGACGCTCCGTGAGATCGCGGAGCACGGCCGCGAGCTCGGCCAGCGACTCGCAGAGGAGATCGGGGTCGCTCGCGACGAGGCGCTCGTGCTCCGCGATGCCCGGCACGCCGATCGTGAAGCAACCGGCAGCCTTGCCGGCGCCGATGTCCTGAGGGCCGTCGCCGATCATCCATGCGGCACTGGCGCTCACGCCGAGACGCGCGACGACGTTGCGGACGCCGTCGGGCGCGGGCTTGAGCGGTCCGTCCCCGCCGGCCCAGATCACCGGGAAAAATGGGCTGATTTCGAGCGCGGCGAGGACGGCCAACGTCACGTCGCGCGGCTTGTTCGTGACGACGGCACATGGAAGCGAAGCGGCACGCGCGACGTCGAGGACGTCACGAACGCCGGGCAGCACGACCGTGTGCACGCAGGGATGCGCGAGATAGCTCGCCTTGAACGTCGCGAGCGCGGCCTCGACGAGCGGATCGTCCTCGGCGGCGGCGAAGGCGCGCGCGACCAGCGCGCGGGCCCCGTCGCCGACCATCGAAACGATCGTTTCGACCGCGAGCGGCTCGCGTCCGTGGGCCACCCGCGCTGCGTTGCAGGCGGCGGCGATGTCACTCCGCGAGTCGATGAGCGTGCCGTCGAGATCGAACAGCAGCGCGCGCGGCGCGGGAAGGTCCGAGGTCAAGCCGCGCGAGTGTACTCCACGACCTCGTCGCGTTCGAGCAGCGTGCGGAGACGCGTACGCGCGCGGTGCAGCCGCGAGCGAACGGCGCTCTCCGTGATCGAGAGCTTGTCGGCGATCTCCTGGAGCCCGAGATCGAGGTGGTAGTGCGCGACGACGACGTCGCGGTAGTCCTCGGGCAGCTCCTTCAGCGCGTCACGCACGCGCGCGTCGCGCTCGCGGTTCGCCGCGCCTGCGTCGATCTGGACGATCTCGTTGTCGTTGACCGACGGGAGCGTCGCGAGCTCCTCCCAGTCGAGACCCTCGACGACGCGCGCGCGATGACGGCGCCGCGAGCGCATCAACATCAGCGCCTCGTTCGCGGTCACGCGGAACAACCACGTCGAGAAGCTCGACTCCGCGCGGAACGAACCGAGACGACGGACGATCTGCATCAGCGTCGCCTGGAGCAGATCACGGCGGTCCTCGTCGCTCACCGGATACCGGAGGAGCTGGCGCTCGACGTGCGGCTTGATCATGCGGAGCACGTGGTCGAGGGAGGCGGTGTCGCCATTGACTGCGCTCTCGAGAATGTCGTGTTCGATGGCGAAGGCCATGATGATCAATCCTTGTGGTCGGGTTCGCGGGTCGAGGCAGTCACCCCCTCTTGCGACCGCCGTGCCGACGCGATGTCGCGCCTCCGTTGCGAACATTGCTCGCTTTTCTCGGAATGCTCCCGCTCGACCCCCTGTAGCCGTTCCCGACAGGTGCCGGGATCCCTTCGCGTGGCCGCGCGCGTGACCCGCTCCCTTCTCCCACCCCTCTCCCGCTCCGGGAGAGGGGAAGGGGGTGAGGCGGGTGGATCCCCGAAGGAGGTTGAAAATGTGGACGTTCCCGCGGCGCCCGCCGCGTCCGCTGCGACGCCAGGGTATGCCCATGTAAGCTGCCGAGATTGCTGCGATCTTTCCCGGTTTTCGTTCTTGGTTCAGGTCGCTCTCGGGCGCTACGCTTCGTGAGCATGGCGGCCACGCTCGCTCGATCCCACCGCTCGCAAGCGCGTGAGTCCGAAGTCGGGACCGCCCTGCTGAAGGTCGGAGATCTGCTCGCCGGCAAATACCGTGTAGAGCGCATCCTCGGCGAGGGAGGCATGGGCGTGGTCGTCGCCGCCCATCACGAGCTGCTCGATCAGCACGTCGCGGTAAAGCTCCTCTACCAAGACATTGCAGATCGCGAAGCGCAGTCGCGGCTCCTCCTCGAGGCCCGAGCGTGCGCGAAGCTCCAGTCCGAGCACGTCGCGCGCGTCGTCGACGTCGACACCGGCGCGGACGGTCTGCCGTTCATCGTGATGGAGCTCCTCGAGGGCGCGGACCTCTGTCAGATCGCCGACGCGCGCGGCGCGCTGCCCCGATGGCTCGTCGTCGATTACGTTCTGCAGGCGGTCGAAGGACTCGCGCATGCGCACTCGCGCGGCATCGTGCATCGCGACCTCAAGCCTTCGAACCTCTTCCTCGCGAATCGTTCGGACGGCACGCAGATCATCAAGATCCTCGATTTCGGCATCTCGAAGTCGACGGACCCGGTCTTCGACAGCAGCGGCGAGCGCAAGCGTGCGATGCAGCTCACCGGCGGTCGCGCGGTGCTCGGCTCGCCTCCGTACATGTCTCCGGAGCAGGTGCGCAGCCCGAAGACCGTCGATCACCGCACGGACATCTGGTCGCTCGGGATCGTGATGTACGAGCTGCTCACGAACTCGATGCCGTTCGGCGGCGACGAGATCAACGAGACGTTCGCGCAGATCCTCGAGAAGGAGCCGCAGCCGATCCGGCAGATCGTCACGGGCGTCCCCGAAGGCCTCGAGCGCGTCGTGATGAAGTGTCTCGCGAAGAACCGCGACCATCGCTTCGCCGACGTGAGCGAGCTCGCACGCGCGCTCGTCGCGTTCGGCTCCGGCACGTGGATGCAGTCCGCCGATCGCGTGCACGCGACGCTCTCGCGCGGCCTCGAAGAAGCGATCAGCGGCCCGCGCTTGAAGGGCGGCGGCACCCCGCAGGCGCTCACCGCGAGCGATCGCATCCCGATCCCGTCGTCGCCCGGTCGTCGGATCGATTCGCTGCAGCCCGAGCTCACCGGGACCGCGAGCACCGTCGCGCGTCGCTTCACGGTCCTCGGATCGAAGGGCAGGAGCCTGCTCGCGCTCGCTGCCGTGATCGGCACCGCTGCGGTCGTGCTCCTCGCGGGCACGTGGTTCCAGCGCTCGCGTGCGTCCGCGCTCGACGAGAAGGCGCCCGAGCTTCCGTCGAGCTTCACCGCCGTGAGCGCCGAGGCTCCGCCGGAGGCGACCGCGCTCCCCGGCGCCGCTGCGCCTGCCGCAGGCGGCATCGTCACGGCGCCCGTGCATCTCGTCGGCCCGGACTCGGAAGGCGTCGTCGGCAACGTGCAGAACGGCGTCCAGCAGCCTTCGCCCACGGTCATCGCGCCGGCCGGCGGAGCAGCCTCCGCGAAGAAGCCCGTCGCCGCCGCTCCCGCACGGCCGCCGGCTCCGCCTCCGCCGTCGCCGAAACGACCGACCTCGACGCCCGCCCCGGGGAAACCCTTGCTTCCTCCTGGGCTTCCGCGCGAACGTCAGTAGAGGTGAACGGACGGTGAGGGTTCTGAAGGTCGCGGCGTCGCTCGCTCTGGTGCTCCTCACCAGCAGTGCGGCCGCGCAGACGAACGAGGCCGACGCGGAGCGTCTCTTCCGCGAGGGACAGAAGCTCCTCGAGGAGCGTCGGTTCGGCGAAGCGTGTCCGAAATTCGAAGCGGCTTACTCGAAGGATCACTCGCTCGGGACGCTCATCAACCTCGCGTTCTGTCACAAGGAGCAGGGCGCGCTCTGGTACGCGTGGCTCGAGTTCCGCGAGGCCGAGGTGAAGGCGACGGAGCTCAATCGTACCGACCGTCGCGAGTTCGCGAAGCAACGGCTCGTCGAGCTCGAGAAGCAGCTCCCGAAGGTCATCCTCGACAACCCGCAGAAGGTGCCGCTCACCGACGTGCTCGTCGAGGATCGCAAGGTCTGGGAAGCGGAGCGTGGCGCGGTGTTCGCGGCGGAGGCGGGGCAGCGTCGCTTCATCTTCAAGGCGAAGGGCAAGAAGAACGCGGCCGTGATGGTCAATGTCGTGAAGGGCGACAGGCCGCAGCGCGTGACTGTCCCCGAGATGGAAGACGGCGCCGAGGCGCCCGCACCGAGCGATCGCGCGCCCGAGCCTGCGCCGGCGAAGCCCGACGCGGCTGCGTCCTCCGATTCGAATCGCGGCTCGACGCAGCGCACGCTCGGCTGGGTCGCGCTCGGCGTCGGCGGCGTTGCCGCGATCATCGGCACGATCGAGGGCATCGCGACGTTCTCGAATCCCTGCCACGGCGGGAAGGTCGGGCCCGAGTGCACGCCCGAGGAGCGCGACTCCGGCAGCTCGACGGGCGCGATCTCGGACGTGTCGTTCGTGGTCGCCGGACTCGCTGTGGCAGGCGGTCTCGTGCTGCTCCTCACGGCTCCGTCTGCGTCGCCTCCGCCCGCAGCGACCGCGGCCACGCGCGTCGTGCCGCGGAGCGCTGCCTCGCGGCGTTCGATCTCGGTGACACCGAAGATCGGGCTCGGCTGGGCCAGCCTGTCCGGCACGTTTTGAGCGGCACGCGTCGCGTCCGCGCAGCCCCCATTTGACGGGCGAGCGTGCGCGTGCGACGCGTGGGCCGTGGACCGTGTCCTTCCGCGCTCGCTCGAGCATCCGCTGCCCGCGGGCATGCGCGACCTCCTCCCCGAAGAGGCCGCGAATCAGCGCGCCCTCTCGCGCACGGTGCTCGATCGGTTCGCGCTCTTTGGTTACCGGCTCGTCACGCCGCCCGCGTTCGAGCTCGCGCACGTCGTCGAGCGCGGCCTCGGCACCGCCGCGTCGACGGACATGCTGCGCTTCATCGAGCCGGAGTCGGGCGACGTCGCCGTGCTCAGGCCGGACATGACCCCGCAGATCGCGCGCATCGTCGCGACGCGCATGCGCGACCACGCACCGCCGTATCGCCTCGCCTACGAGGGCACCGTCGTGCGCCGGCGTTCGGGCCGCGCGAAGAAGCATCGCCAGATCCCGCAGGTCGGCGTCGAGCTGTGCGGCGTGTCCGACGTGAGCGCCGATCTCGAGCTCCTCGAGCTCGCGGCCGATGCGCTCGCGGCGGCGGGCCTCGCGAAGTTCACGATCGACGTCTCCGATGCCGGCATCGTCCGCGAGCTGCTCGCCGACGTCCCCATGGACCGAGCGTCCGACGTGACGATGGCGCTCGCGAAGAAGGACGAGGCCATGCTCGCCGAGCACGCGAAGGGCCTCGCATGCGCCGCGGCGCTCCTCGCGCTGCCGCGGTTGCACGGCGGTCGTGCGGCGCTCGAGGAGACGATCAAGGTCGTGTCCGTGAATGCGCGCGCACGAGCCGCCGCGCAGCGACTGCTCGCGCTGTTCGACGGCGCGGCGGCGCGCGGTCTCGGGCCGTTCCTCACGGCAGATGCCGGCGAGGTCCGCGGCTTCGCGTACTACACGGGCACGACGTTCTCGATCTATGCGGACGGTCCTGGCGAGCCGATCGGCGCCGGCGGACGGTACGACGAGCTCCTGTCGCGCTTCGGCGCTCCGATGGCCGCGGTCGGGTTCGGTCTCGATCTCGATACGCTCGCGTGGGCACTCCGCGTCGCGGGCGCACGCTCGCTACCGCGCAACGGCGTCGTGTACGTCGGGCCCGCGGACGACGGCCGGGTGGCGGCGCTCCGCCGTCGCGGAATCGCCACGGTCGCGATCGGCTATCACGACGCTGCGCTGGCTCATGCGCGCGCGTGGGGCTTCGCGGCGGTATGGAACGGCGCGACGTTGTTCGACGTACGGACCGAAGCCGCGACCACGATCGACGTGCAGGCCCAGGCCGACGCACGTAGCGACGCCGATCGCGCCTCTGGCATCGTCCTTCGCATGCTAGAGAGTCTCTCAACTCGAGGAGCTTGATCGATGCCGGCCATCGTGATCGTGGGCGCGCAATGGGGCGACGAAGGCAAGGGCAAGATCGTCGACATCTACACCGAGCACGCCGACATGGTCGTGCGCTTCGGCGGCGGCCCCAATGCAGGCCACACGCTGGTGGTGGGTAACGACAAGCTCGTCGTTCGTCTCGTACCGAGCGGCATCCTGCGCGCCGAGACGATGTGCGTGCTCGCGCAGGGCATGGTCATCGATCCGCGCAGCCTCGTGACCGAGCTCGACGAGCTCGAGCGCCGCGGCATCCACACGAAGGGACGGCTGCTCGTCTCCGACCGCGCGCACGTCATCCTGCCGTACCACGTGCTCGTCGACGGGCTCCGCGAGAAGGGCAAAGACGCGATCGGCACGACGAAGCGCGGGGTCGGTCCTTGCTACGAGGACAAGGTCGCACGACGCGGCATCCCGCTCGGCGCGTTCCGCGATCCGAAGCGGCTCCGCGAGCTCGTCGCGCGTGCGCTCTCCGACTGGACGCCGATCATCCAGCACCTCGGTGGCGGCGAGGTGCCGGTGCCGAGCGTCGACGAGACGCTCGCCGCGATCGAAGAGGCGAGGGGACGCATCGTCCCGATGCTCGTCGACTCGCAGGCGCTCGTGGAGCGCACCGTGCGCGCCAAGAAGAGGGTCGTGCTCGAGGGCGCGCAGGGCACGCTGCTCGACGTCGACCACGGCACGTACCCGTTCGTGACGTCGTCGACGCCCACCGCGGGCGGCGCATGCGTCGGCGCGGGCATCGGCCCCACGCGCATCGACGAGGTGGTCGGTCTCGTGAAGGCGTACACGACGCGCGTGGGCGGCGGTCCGTTCCCGACGGAGCTGCACGACGACGTGGGCGAGCGCATCCGGAAGATCGGCGCGGAGTTCGGCTCGGTGACGGGACGTCCGCGGCGGACCGGCTGGCTCGATCTCCCGGCGCTGCGATACGCGGTGCGCGTGAACGGCCTCGACGCGCTCGCGATCACGAAGCTCGACGTGCTCACCGGCCTCGACGAGGTGAAGGTCTGCGTCGCCTACGAGACGAAGAACGGCCGCTCCGAGGACGTCCCGATGGACGAGCTCGATACGGTGAAGCCCGTTTATCAGAGCTTCCCGGGTTGGAAGGAGCAGCTCGGCGCGGCGCGCGCGATGGCGGATTTGCCGAAGGCCGCGCGCACGTACCTCGAGTTCGTCGAGAAGCAGGCGGAGTGCCCGTACATCCTGGTGAGCGTCGGCCCGGCGCGCGACGAGACGATCGTGCTGCGCGACCCGTTTGCGCTGTAGCGGAGCGAAGACTCGAGATCTTGTCGCCAAGGCTGGCGTCCCTCTCGTCTCCCGCCGCACCTCAACCGTTTCGGTTTCACACCGTGATGCGCGAACGCCCGGCCTGACCTACTCTTCCCTGCGTGGTTCCCGCATCTGCGCTCCTGATCTCCATCGCCGTCTTCGGACAGGCCGGGCAGCCCCAGGGCGCGTTCGGTGCGGCGCGGCCTGCGGAGTGCGGCGTGCAAGAGGGCTTCAAGGCCGCGAACAAGTGGGAGCGCGCGAAGGAGCCGAGCCTGCAGAGCTACTGCACGCTGCTCGCGAGCGGGACCGCGAAGCTCGTCAACGGCGGCGCGCTCGCGAAGGAGGTGCCCGCGATCGCCGACGACGCGGACAAGCTCCTGCCCGGTCGCGCCGCGCCGAGCGTGCTCAAGGGCCGCGCGCTCCTCAAGCTCGGTAAGCCCGCCGATGCGCTCGCCGCGCTGAAGGAAGCGCGCGCCCGCGACGACCGCGCGCTCGACGACCCCGTCGCGCTCCTCGCGTGGGCACGCGCGAACGCGCGCACCGGTCACTTCGACGAAGCCGCGCAGGCGTATCGCGCCGCGCTCCCGCGCACGAGCGCGCTCTCGGCCGCCGAGCGCAGCACCGCCTCCTTCGAGGCCGGCATGATCGTCATGGCGCAAGGGCCGAAGACCATCGACGACGCCGTCGCGATGCTCCGTCAGGCACGGCGCGAGGCGCAGGATTCGATGCAGGTTGCATCCGTCGTGGCGCTCGCGCTCGCGCTGGATCGCTCGGGTCAGAAGGACGAAGCGAAGGCGGTCCTCGCCGAGCGCGTTCGCTCCGACGCGAAGCCGGTCCTCTCCGATGCGCGCATCGCGGATGCGCTCGCCGATGCCGGCGTGGCCCACGAGTCCGACGCGCTCCTCGGGACCGCGCTCGAGGTCACGGATCCGAGTGCCGCGCGCGACGTCTGGCGCCGCTACGCCGAGGGCGCAGGCGGGAAGGGTCCGTGGTCCGATCATGCGCGCGCCCACGAGGGCTCTTCTCCTCCTCGCAAACCCGCGCCGAAGGAGAAGTCGCGATGAGCTCCCGACGCCGCGCTCTGAATTCTCTGTCCTCTGTTCTCTGTCCCCTGTTGTCTGTTCTCTTTTTCTCGCTCTCTTCTTCCGCGGACACGCCTCCTTCGGTCTGGGACCGCGCCCGCGACCCCGCTGCGGCCGACTCGTACCGCATCCATCTCGAGGTGCAGCGCCGGCTCGCGCAGTCGCAGACCGCGTTCGATTTCGGCTTCTTTTCCGGGTCGAACGAGTCGCTGAAGCTCCAGGTGCGCACGATGCTCGAGCGCATCCACGCCGATCAGAGCCCGGACGTCCGCCTTCGCTTCGACCTCGGCGCCGTCTACGTGATGCTCGGGCGCACCGATGCCCCCGAGCTGTACAAGCAGGCGGCCGACGTCCTCACGCGCGCCCTCGAGATGGCCCCGGACCATCCCGCCGCCGAAGAGGCGTGGAGCAACCTCGCCGACGCGTGCGGCCACATCGGCGATCACGCGTGCGAGCGTCGCGCGTACCGGATGGTGCTGCGGCTCCGCACCGACGAGGACGAGCACGGCACGTCGACGTTGAACCTCGCCGAAACGGAGATGCACCTCGGCAACCTCAAGGAAGCGATCGACGGCTATCGCGAGGCCTTGCGCATCGCCGGACGTTTCCCTTCGCGCACGCTCGCGCCGCTCGCGATCTGGGGTCTCGCCGTCGCGCTCGATCGCGCGGGCGATCGAGCGGCGGCCGACAAGGAAGCGCTGCGCGTGATCCAGATGCAGCAGTCGTCGGGGCTCACGGGTCTCTTGCGCTCGTCGGGGGTGTTCTTCTATCCGGACTACGAGATCAGCTGGTACGACGGCGTCGGCGCATCGGCGCTCGCGCGCGCGGCGACCACGCCGGCCGATCAAGCGCGCCACTGGAAGACCGCCGAGGACGCGTTCGCGGCGTATGTCCGTGGCGCGTCGCGTCCGGGGGGTGGGGGGCAGGCCACGATCGATCGCTGGGTCGAGCTCGCGAAGGTGCATCAAGCCGCGGCGAAGACCGAGCGCGAGAAGGCCGAGAAGAAGCGCGGCAAGCTCCCGCCGCAACCGCAGCTCGACGACGAGGACACGACGCTATGAGCGCGCGCGCTGCAGCGAAGCGCGCCGAACGCGACGCTGCGGTGAAGGCCGCCCTCGACGTGGTGCGGGCGAGGGAAGACCTGCGCGCGCGCCGCGGCAACGATCCCGTCGAGTTCGTGCATCGTCATCGCGCGCGCGAGGATCGCGAGCTCGTCGCGCTCGTGGCCGCGAGCTGTGCGTTCGGCAACGTGAAGGCAATTCGCCTCAAGCTCGCCGAGCTCCTCGATCGCGTCGGCCCGCGTCCCGCGCGCGCCGCCGACGATCCCGAGGCGCTCGCGAAGCGGCTCGCGGGCTTCAAGCATCGCGTCTTCCGTGGCGAGGACCTGGCGAAGCTCCTCATCGGTGCGCGCCGCGTGCAGCGCTCCGCCGGCTCGCTCGGCGGCGCGTTCGAGCGCGAGCTCGCCCGGGTCGATCGCGAGGATCCCGAGGCCGAGCCCGAGGCCCGCGTGCGCGAGGCGCTCGCGTCGTTCTGCGATCGCATCCGCGCCGAAGGCGGGCTGCCGAAGACGGGCGAGGCGGACCCGAGCGGCCGTCGCGGCCCCGCGCACCTCCTGTCGGACGCGCGGGCGGGGAGCGGAGCGAAGCGCCTCCTCCTCTTCTTACGCTGGATGATCCGCCCGGCCGACGGCATCGACCTCGGGATGTGGCGCGTGCCGGCACAGCGGCTGCTCGTGCCCGTCGACGTGCACATCCACAAGCTGGCTCGTAACCTCGGCCTCACGCGGCGGCGGGATCTGTCCTGGAAGACGTCCGTCGAGATCACCCGAGCGCTGGCGCGGCTCGATCCGGAGGATCCGACGCGCTACGACTTCTCGCTGTGCCACATGGGGATGGTGCAGCGCTGTCCCTCGCGCCCCGACGCAGCGCGCTGCGAAGGATGCGGCGTGCGCCCGGTCTGCGTGCACTGGAAGGACCGGCGCGGCAGGAACACTGTGTTAACCGCGTGACTTTGCCTGACCTTTCGTGACACGCTTTGTGGGCCCGAGTCTATGGCCGCAGCGAAAAAACAGTTCCCGCTCGACGCGCTCCGGACCGACGGCTGGTTCGAACGCATCGGTGAGGGGATCGGCAGCTTCCAGGCGCTCTGCGAGATCGTGGGCGAGCGGTTCTTTGCGTTCTCGATCATCGTCGGCGCGCGGATCACGGCGCTCACGATCGACCGCCGGAGCCCCGACCAGACGCTCGTCGACTTCGTCGTGGGCTCGGCCGAGACCGACGGGGACCTCGAGCCCCAGCGCCTCACGCTCGCGGATTTCCGCCGTCGCCTCGTCGGAGCGCTCCTCGTCGAAGAGGAGAAGCACGCGCCTCCGCCCGAACGCGACACGGACGTCGAGGCCATCCAGCTCTTCATCGGCGTGCGGTACCTGCTGCTCGCGCCGCTCTACGGCTACTCGCTCGTGTCGCTCGGCATGGCGGGCGGCGACGAGGGCGAGCTCACGGTCCTGCACGACGGCGTCGAGGAGAAATACGACCTCGACGGCTTTCGCCTGCGCGTCCGCTCGCACGTCCGCGAGGAGCTCGATCGCGTCGCGACGGGCGCTCGATCGGCGATCGATCTCTCGAAGGTCGCCGAGGCCGAGGGCTGCGCGTTGCGCAAGGAGTGGCCGAAGGTCATCGCGCTGCTCGGCACGTGGCCGGCGCCGCTCGCGATCTTCCTGCGAACGCCCGAAGGGCAGATGCTCGCGCCGGAAGCACGCGCGCTCATCGCCAAGGGCCTCGGTCTGCTCGGCTCGGCGTGCGTCCACCTCGGCGAGATCGAGCAGGCGGAAGAAGTCTTCCGCATCGGCATCCAGTACGCGCAAGAAGGCATGGCGGCGGCCGAGCTGTTCCGCAGGCTCGGCGAGGCGCTCCTGATCAACGAGCGCCCGGGCGAGGCGATCGGCCCGCTCCGTCGTGCCCTCGCGTTCGGCGGTCTCCCGCAGGAGGTGCTCCCTCCGCTCGCGCGCGCGCTCTGCAAGCGCGGTCGCTACGTCGCCGCGTTCGCGTGCCTGAAGGACGCGCTCGCCGCAGGAGCTCCCGAGAAGGAGCTCGCCGAGGACATCCGCGAGGTCGAGACCAAGCTCGGCCCCGCGCTCACGGCCTGGAAGGCCGTGATGATCACCTCGGAAAAAGCGAGCTGAACCGGATCTCCGGTGGTCGTCGTCGCGGGGCGAGCAATGCGGTCTCGGCGGTCTAGCGCGATGGCGATCACCTTCGTGGTGGCGGCGCTCGCGAGCCCGCACACGGCGGCGCGCGCGCAGAGCGCGGCCAAGCCGAGCGCATCGTTGCCCGACAAGGAGGCATGCGTCTCGGCGTTCGATCGAGGACAGCGCGCACAGTCCGACCGCGCGCTGCGACGCGCGCTCGGCGATCTCATCGTGTGCTCGCAGGAGAGCTGCCCCACGGTGCTGCGGGCCGACTGCGCCGGCGTGCTCGCCGAGGTGCGCTCTGCGCTGCCCACGATCGTGCTCGCGGCCGACGACGGCAACGGGCACGAGCTCACCGACGTGAAGGTCTACGCCGGCAAGGAGCTCATCGTCTCGCAGCTCGACGGCCGCGCGATCCCCGTCGACCCGGGCACGTTCGAGCTGCGCTTCGAGCGCGCGGGTCAGCCGCCGCTCGTCACGTCGCGGACGATCCGCGAGGGCGAGAAGAGCCGCGTCATCCGCGTGTCGATGGGCGGCGGCGCGGGCTCGGCGTCCGCTGCAGCGCGGCCGATCGGTCCGGACGCTGCCGAGTCGCCCGCAGGCAAGCGCACGGTGATCGGTTGGGTGCTGCCCGGCGCGCTCGCCGGCGTCGGGCTCGCGGGGCTCGGCGTCGCGCTCGTGACACGTCTCTCGTTCGACAGCCGCGTCGACGACCTTCGCCAGAGCTGCGCGCCGGAGTGCTCGCAGGATCAGAGGAGCGACCTCTCGGGCACGCTCGTCACCTCCAACGTCGCGCTCGGCGTCGGGCTCGGCATGCTCGCGCTCTCGGTCGTCTCCTGGATCCTGACGACGCCGCCCTCGGGCGCGACGTCGACTTCCGCGCACGCGGCGCACGTGGCCCGCGCCACAGCAAGAGGCATCACGTGGTGACGCGACGCGAGAGGCTTCTCCGTGCCGCGCTCGCCGTCGCGCTCGCGACGGGCGCCTCCGCGATGATTGCGCTCGCGTGCGGTCCCGGCGACCTCGCGGATCTCACGGCGGGCCGTCCCGACAGCGGCGCCGACATGCAAGACGCGGCGGACGCGGCGATCTGCATCCATGCGGGGCCTCCCGCGCGCCCGACGACGTCCGACGGCCCGAACACGCCGAGCCTGGTGTTCGCGTTCGACGGTATCCGCTTCGACACCACGGAGGTCGCGGACGCGTCCTCGCCGAAGCCGCAGGGCCTCGATCTCGACAACACGTGCACGTGCCCCGAGATGAACCTCGAGCCCGAGTCGTGCATCCCTCAGGACGCCGGGGGCATGAAGCGCCCGTGCGACGGCGTAGACGGTCGCGACAATGCCGCGGGTCCGCTGCTCGCGGGCGCGGGCACGGCCGGCAAGGGCGTGGGGCCCGCCGCGTTCCAGGAGCAGATCCGGGCCGGCGCGTTCAACGTGATCGCTGTCCTCTCGGGCTGGAACGGCCAGCAGGACGATCCCTCGGTCGTCGTGGGCATCCAGCTCTCCCGCGGCACCGAGGGCAGCCAGAGCGACGCCGGGCGCGACTTGCCGAAGTTCGATGGCACCGACGTGTGGACGGTCACGCCGGACTCCGTGCTCGGCGGCAGCGCGCTCGTCGGCAAGGACTGCCGGACGATCCCCGCCACGTGCATCCCCGTGAACACGGACACGATGGCGTACATCCGCGAAGGCGTGCTCGTCGCGCACCTCGATCTCGCGCTGCCGATCTTCACCAACGGCCGCTCGTTCACGCTCGAGTTCGCGGCCGCGACGATCACCGCACGAGTGGTCGACGACGGGCCGGTGCGGCGCGTCATCGGAGAAATCGCCGGCCGCTGGCCGATCGAACGGCTGCTGCCCTCGCTCGCGAAGCTCCCGAACATCATCGAGCCGGGCCCGCTGTGCGCGACGGATTCCGGTCTCGAGATTTATCGCCTGATCAAGAAGAGCGCCTGCGAGGGCATGGACCTCACGGCGAATCCCGCGCTCGATCGGACGAACGCGCGCTGCGACGCGATCAGCAACGCAATCTCGTTCTCGGCCGTGACCGCGACCGTCGGCACGGTGTACGAGACGCCGAACGCGACGCCTCAGTGCGTCGGGTTCGAGGACAGCTGCGAGAGCAACAAATAGCCCGCGCTCACGAGCCGAACTTGGCGACCAGCGCCTTCGCGCGCTCCACGAACGCAGCCATGTGATGGCGCTCGAAGTCGGCCCACGTCGCGAGCGACCGCGTGTCCTCGACGCGATCGAGGAACACCTTGCCGTCGAGGTGATCGACCTCGTGCTGGAACGTGCCGGCGGTGAGGCCCTTCACGTCGAGCTCGACGTCCTTGCCGTGCCGATCCCAGGCGCGGACGTGGACGCCGGTGAACCGGCGGACCTCGCCGCGAAGGTTCGGGACGCTCAGGCAGCCTTCGTAGTTGAGGAAGGTGTCGTCCGTGGTCGGCGTGACCTCGGGGTTCACGAGGATGGTGAGCGGAAAGTTCGGCTTGTAGGGGTACCGGGGGTTGTTGCGGACCTCGATCGCGCAGATGCGGATGGGCTCGTAGACCTGATTGGCCGCGAGCCCAGCGCCGTTGGCGTCGTGCATGGTCTCGACGAGGTCGTCGATGAAGGCCTGGACCGCGGGGGAGGCGAGCTCGTCACGGGTGAGGGGGCGGGAGAGCTGGCGGAGGACGGGGTGTCCGAGGGTGGCGATTTTGCGGATGGCCATCGAGAGGAGAAGGGTAGCACCGGCGGGTGGTGGGGCCGGTGAGGTCAGAGGAGAACAGGGAACAGGAACAGGAACAGGAACGGGGATTTGAATGGGGCGTGACTCGGACGGCGACGTGATCGGTCGCGGTTACGCTCGTTCCAATTCCTGTTCCTGTTCCTGT
>JAQBQJ010000081.1 GCA_028287065.1 Labilithrix sp.
GAGCGGTGACGGCGAGCAGCGGTCCGTTGAGCTTCGACTTGTCGATCTCGACCACGATGCTGAGGATGTTGTGGCCGTGGAGGCCGTTCGAGCCGCCCGCGCGATCGGCGCGATGTCCCTTGTCGAACGCCACCGTCTTGCCGAGATCGAGGAACCAGGGATCGGAGCGGACGCCCGCGAAGACGCGAGCGACGCCGTTCTCGGGGCTGCTGCCGCCGGCGCTGTAGCTCGGCGCGCGCGTGTCGAACGAGAGCTTCTGGGGCGCACCGCCGAGATTGAACACGCACGTCGCGCGCTGCTTGCCGTCGATGAAGGCGATGCCGCCGGTGAACGAGCAGACGATGCTCTGCTCCTTCGCGGGGTCGGCGCTGGGCGCAAGCGTCCGCGCGTCGTCGATGGGACGGATGCGGAACTTGTAGTCGACCGCGTTGGAGAAGCGCGACGTGCTGTTCGCGAGCCCGTGCACGTTCATGATCATCACGAGCTTGTCGGGATCCTTCGGGCTCGTGAACGTGAACAGGTCGGTGAGGTCGGCGGCGAGATCGAGCGTCGTCTTCACGCCGTCCGCGTGATCGGACGCCTGGCTCGGCGTGGGGGCTCCGATAAGCACCGCGAGAAGCGGGAGAGCGAACGTCACTACCTTCTTCATGATTCGGTGGACTTCAGCAGAATCGATGCCACCCCCCGGCCGACCGAGGACCGTCCCAAGATGTGGGTTTTTGGGCGATGTTTGGCTACGCGCCTGGCGTAGAGTTGATCCAGTGGTGCCCGACGCGATCCAGCCGAAGCCTCCGAACAGCGGTGATCTGCCGTCGATCGACGCGCGTGTGACGCGTTACGTCCTGCCGCTCGCGTGCGTCGCCGTGCTCTTGCTCCCGGGCTGCGGGAAGCGAAAGCCCTCTCCTCGGAAGCCGTCGGTCATCGCCGTGCAGCCGGCCTCATCCGGTCCGAAGCCGCTGCGCGGAAAACCAAAGTCGCAGACCGAGCTCGCGACCACGGAGTCGGGCATCTATCTCGCGAACCTCGACGGGCAGATCCGCGAGCTCACGCGACTGACGCGCGAGAAGCCGGAGCTCGTCTCCAACGTGCTGGCGCTCAGCTCGGCGCACCATACGCGCGGAAGGTTCCGCGGCGATCTCGACGAGATCCAGCTCGGCATCGAGGGCCTCGACAGCTGCATCCGGCTCACGCCCGACAACGCCATCTGCTGGCTGACACGCGCCGAGCAGGAGCAGAGCCTCCATCGCTTTCCGCAGGCCCGCGCCGACGTCGACCGCGCCAAGCAGCTCGGCGCGGATCCGGTGCGTGCGTCCCTGCTCGAGATGGACCTCGACTGGAACGACGGCCGCTACGACACTGCGATCCCCGCCATACGGAAGGCGCGGCTCGCGCGTGCGACGACGGGGACGTGGATCCGCGAGGCACAGCTCGATCACGATCTCGGGCTCGAAGCCGAGGCCGATGCTGCGTTCGAGGCGGCCGAGGATCTGATCAACGACACCGGGCCACTCGTCATCGCGCATCTCGACGTGCAGCGCGGCATCCAGAAATCACAGACGGGGCGCCTCGAAGAAGCGTGCGTGTTCTACCGCGCCGCCGTGGAGCGCATGCCCACGTACGTGGCCGCGAACGAGCATCTCGCCGAGGCGCTCCACATGCTCGGAAAGAACGAAGAGGCGACGCGCATCTACGAGGACGTCGTGAAGCTCACGGACGATCCGGAGTTCGCGCATGCCCTCGCCGAGCTCTACGCGGCGAGCGGCAAGACGAAGGAGTCGCAGGAGCTCGAGGCCAAGGCGCGCGCCGGCTACGCCGCGCTCCTCGCGAAGTATCCCGAGGCGATGTACTGGCACGCGTCGGAGTTCTACATGGCGACGGGCGACGCGAAGCAGGCGCTCACGCTCCTGCGGAAGAACGTGACGCTCCGCCCGAACAGCACGAGCTACGTCGCGCTCGCGCGCGCGGAGCTCGCGAACGGACGCACGAACGACGCGAAAGCGTCGATCGACAAGGCGCTCGCGATGCCGGTCGTGTCGGCGTCGCTGTTCTGGACCGCGTCGCGCGTCTACCGCCTCACCGGGGACGCAGCGAAGGCCGACGAGCTCCGCGCACGCGCGGAGAAGCTGAACCCCCGGATCACGACGGACGAGCCCGCCGACGTGGCGGCGGATCGCTGAGTCGATTAGCGCTCGCCGCGATCGACGTGATCTCTCGCCTCTCTCCTCTCTCCACGGAAGCGAGGGATGATCACACCAGCCTTCACCCGATTCCGAGGACACGCACGGCGCGGAAGTGTAATGCCAGCCTCTGCAGGTCCCCGACGTCCGACGTGTAGACGACGTCACCGCGCTGTGCCGCCGAGGCCATGACGATGGCGTCGACCGCCGTCGAGCCCCGGACTGCGGCGAGCGCCTCGCCCGCGAGCTTCGCCAAGCGCTCCGAGAGAGGCTCGATGCGAACGGCCAGAGCGATGTGATCCCGCACGTCGCTTCGGCCACGCCACCACTCCGTGATGACCGCCGAGGGGACGGTAATGCGGATTTTGAGCTCGGTCGCACGTTCCAGAACCTTGCGCGCGCGTGCGGAGCGACGCTCGAGCGCGATCATTGCCCCCGTGTCGAACGTAATACCGTCTTTCACGCGGCCTTCTTTGCCTTACGTTTGCGAGTCGGCTTGTCGGAACGAGGAGCCCACTCTCGGTCCAGGCTCTCGCGGTCCTCCTCGGTGAGGCTGAGCCCGCCGAGCCTCTCGACAAGATCGTGCATACCCTCGAGCAGCGCGGCATCCGCGGCCAGCTCGGCGATGACGGCCGAGACGTTGCCACCGTAGAGACGCTTGGCTCGCTTCCGAAGCGAGGCCAGGTCGGACGATCGAACGGAGATGCTGATCTTTTCGGTTGTCCCAGCCCGCTTCGACATGATGCTACCAGGGTAGCACATGCCGGCTGGATCACTGCTCGACGAGCGCTTTAGGGTGCGCACGCTTCTCGAGCGCCGCTGGAAGCCCTACTTCCGGAACAAGATGCCGTCGTGGCCCACGGCGTAGGTGCCGCCACCGGGCACCTGCCACACGCCGTGGAGGTCACCACTCACGCCGCTCGTCTCGCGAATCCATTTGTTCCCCGTCTTGCGGAGAATGAGCCCGCCAGTGCCGACGGCCCGAAGCGTCGTCGTGCCGCCGATCGCTTCGACGTGGGAAGAGCCGTCGCCGGCCCACTCGACCGTGGGGGCGCCGGCACCGTTCCAGTGCACGATCTGAGCTCCTCCAAAATAGACGTCCGTCGCCGAGCGACCCCACATCGCCGTTCCGACGTTCGCGAGCGCAGGCACCTCCTGCCACACCCCCGTTCCTGTCGAGTGCCACATTTTTCGCGGCGTCGCCGCGTACACGTCGGAAGAAGAGCTCCCCCAAACACCCGAGACGGCGTCTGTCCACGTCGCGTTGTCGATCTCATGTCCTTGTTCCACCCACGCGCCGTTGCCGGTCGAATGGAAGACCGAGATGCTTCGGTTCGGATACCGCGCCGCCGTCACGTAGATGTCGTTCGGCCCGCTCCCCCAGATCGATTCGCCGTGCACGTCTGCGGCGATCGTTTGTTTCCCGAACGCGCCGAAGGCGGCCCAGTTGCCGTCTCCTTTGGAGTGCCAGACGCCGGCCCCCCCGTCGAGTGCGTACACGTTGCTTGCGCTGCTGCCCCAGAGAGCCACCGCATACGACCCGGCCTGGTAGAGCGTCTGCTCTTGAAAAGGCCCTAAAATCGGGACCGAAGCACGTTCGTCGAAATGCAAAACCCTGCCGATCGGGTTCGCGAAATAGACGTCGTTTGCCGAGGATCCCCAGACGCCGACGACCGAACCTTGCCTCAACAGCTCCCATTTTTGGACGAGCTCGTCTTCGGTGGGCTCGGCGTCGCCACCGGGCGGGCTGTTCGCATCGGCGGCGCATCCGGCGAGGCTCAACGACGAGAGCGAGAGCGCAGCGAGCAGCCCCAACTTGGCGATTGTCATCGCAGCCACCGAGCATACGATGTGCCACCTAGGCTCACAGTGGACCTGCCTCGTTTTCCCGGTGTTTCTCTCGTTCTTCGGTCGCAACGACGGGGTGACATGGGTCGGCACCCGCGGATCCCTCCCCGTGCGTAACGTCTCGCGCTCGCGTCGTGAGAGGAGGAGGGCCTTGCGGTCCCCAGCAAGGGACATCGGCGCCGACTTCGGCCCGCGCTACACGAATCGCCGGTGAATCGTCGGCGCAGCGAAGAGCGCCCCGTCCATGACGAGGGATGCGCGCTTCGTTCGCCTGCAATTTCGTTCGGTGGACGGGAGGGGAGTCGAACCCCTACGCCTTGCGGCGGCGGAACCTAAATCCGCTGCGTATGCCAATTTCGCCACCCGTCCGGGGTGATTCGTCGGCATTTTAGCACTCTCCCGCGATCGGCGTTGCGGCGAGATGGAGCTGCTGGGCCCATTGGCGACGCTACCGACGATTGGCCGACGAGTGGGCGCCCGCGTACGACCTCCCGTCGCACCTGCCTGAACGGCGAGCGGAACGCTCACGGCGTCGTCCAGTCGAACGCCGTGTAGCGGTCGGAGCGTTGAATGAGCTCGCCCTTCGACGCGAACGTGAAGACAGTATCGCCCTCCTTGGTCTCGCGCTGTCGGGCAACGACCGCCTTGGTGAGCTTCACCTCGCGTGTGTGGATGGGAACCGGTCGTCTCGACCATCGAGGTCGAACGAAAGCCGTGAGGGCGGCTCTACCTCGCCACTGCCGCGCCGCCGAACGACCGGCCGGGCTCACGGCCGTACAGTGCGCAGGAGGTCGACGTCACAGGCCGGCTTCTTCGTTGCAGGCATCCGTCGCGTGAAAACCGCTCGTTGCCCGCTCCATGCTCTCGTTCTCACGCTCGCCGTCGCAATGCTGGCGGTCGGCGCGGTTGCATGCGGTCCCGCCGTGCGCTCCGCGAGCGAGGAGGCCGTGAAGGGCGCGGCCCCTGCCGCCGCGGGCGCCTCGCTCGGCCTCCTCGAAGACCAGCGCACCCGCCAACGCGTCGCCGACGTGCTCGGTACGCCAGAGATGCAGGATGCCATTCAGGAGCTCTCGTCCGGCCTATCGGCAGGCGTGGTGAAGGGCCTTGCGAGTGATGAGATGACCGCGCACATGACGAAGCTCGTCGAGCAGTTCATGCGCGCGTTCGTGAATGCCTTCGCGCAGAGTGCGGGCGAGCTCGGACCTTCCGCCGATGCGCTACAGGCACGAGCCGATCGTTTCGCGTCCACTCTCAGCGCGTCAGTCACGCGATCGATCGCGACCGAGATCCCGCAGTCGCTCGCGCCCGCCCTGCACAAGGCCATCGTCGACGACCTTGGCCCTGCGATGGGCGAGGTCATGCAGAAGGACATGGCGCCCGGCTTTGCCGCGATGATGAAGTCTGCCGACGTCCAGTCCGCGCTCGCGCAGACGACACGTGAGGTCGCGCGACAGGCGGTCCTCGGATCGAACGAAGGCCTCGCGGAGCTCTCCGAAAAAAAGCAGCGCAACGAGGGAGGCTCGCCGCTCGGTACGATCGGAGCCTTCTTCGTGACGCGCACGTGGCTCGTCGTCCTCATCGTCGCGGCCGTCGTCTTCGCGATTCCCATCCTCTGGCTCCTGAGGGAGCGCCGGACGGCGACGCGCTACCGCCAGGACGCCGAGCGCCGCGCCAATCGCGCCTCCGCGCTGCTCGCCGCGATCGAGCGGAGCGGGGACCGTGGATGGTCGAACAACGTCCTCGAGCTCCTGCGCGAGCAGCTCGTCGGCGACGAGGGCACGCGCGCGAGTGAGCCGGCGGAAGCCCATCGAGGGCCTGGAACGACGAGCAGCACGCCGCGTCACGCGTGATGACGGAGCGAGGGTACGCGCGCTGCAGAGGATGCAGCGATCACGAGTCACGAGCGATCGTGGGCGCGCGTCGCGCGCGAATCGAGCAGTGGGGTTGCCGCGTACGGGCTCGCTGCCCTACAGTCTCCTGCTCAGCGATGGAGACGGCGCGACAGAGGCGGCACGGAGCACGAGCAACGCTCGTTGCCGTACGCCGCGCGCTCGCGGGGCTCTTCTTCGTCGTGGCGTTCCTGACCGGCGCGCTCCGTGTGCCCGCGATCGGCGCGCCTGCGTGCGCGATGGGCTCCGCCGAGGCCGGCGAGAGCGCGCCGCCCGAGCGCGATCCCGTGATCGAGGAGAGGAGCGAGCTCGCTCGCGTCCCCGCCGTGCGACCTTCGCACGGCGGCAAGGGCGGAGGTGCGGTGCGGCTGCGCTTCGCCTCCGAGCCGGCGCTCCGTGTCGGCGTTCGCGGCGCGAGCACCTGGCAGTTGCCCGACAGCGAGGTCACGCATCGTGGCTCCGCCGGTGGCGCGTGGAGGCCTCGGGCCCGCACGCGCTCCGAGCTCATGGTCTTCCTGAACTGACTCGCGATCGCGGCGATCACTAGGCCCCGCGCGCCGAGCCATCCGGCCTCGCTGCGTGGCATCCGACCGTGCGCGTGGACAGCGAGGAGTCGTGTGTCGATGAGAACAGTTCGTCAGTGGGCGAGCCGCTAGCCATGCGCGAGCGACTCGAAGGATTCATGCTGGTCCTCGCCGTCGGCGCGGCAGTGGCCATGGGAGCGAAGCGCGCGGGCATCCCGTACAACGTGGCGCTCGTCGTCATCGGCCTCTTGCTGGTCTTCGCCAACGTCCTGCCGCACGCGCCGCTCGACCCGGAGCTGGTGCTCGTCGCGTTCTTGCCGCTGCTCGTCTTCGAGGCGGCGCTCTTCGCCGACGCGGGCAGCCTGTTCGCAGCGCGGCGCCCGATCCTCGCGCTCGCTGCGCCAGGGGTCGTCATCTCGCTCGTCGCGACCGCGTCGGTCGCGACGCTGTCGCTCGGCTTGCCGTTCTCCGCGGCGCTTCTGCTCGGAGCGCTCCTCTCGATCACGGACACGGTCAGCGTCTTGCTCGCGTTCCGGAGCACGCGCGTTCCTCACCGTCTCGCCGCCGTCATGGAGGGCGAGAGCCTCTTCAACGACGGGACCGCGCTCGTCCTCGTGAGCATCACGACGGGGGTCGTCGCCAACGGCACCTTCGAGCTGGGCAGCATGACGAGAGCGCTCGTGCTCGCGATCGTCGGCGGCGTCGTGCTCGGGGCAGCAGGCGGAGCGCTCGCCAGCGCCGCGCTGCGGCGTATGCCGGACCATCTCACGGGGATCCTTGCCTCCGCCGTGCTCGTCTTCGGGACGGCGCTGATCGCCGAACGCCTGCACGCGTCCGCCGTCATCGCGGTGGTCATCGTCGGCCTCGTGGTCGGCCGCGCCGCGCGAAGTGCGCTGGAGCCATCACGCGTCCTCGCGCTCCAGGGCTTCTGGGAGGCGATCGGTTTCGGCGTGAACGTCGTCCTTTTCCTGCTCGTCGGGATGCAGATCGACGCGCGTCTGCTCGTGGGCGAGGCGGCTTCCATCGCCTTCGCCGTCGTTGCGCTCCACGCAGGGCGCGCGGTCGCCGTGTATGGCTGCTTTGCGGTCCTTCGCTGGCTGAAGCGCGAGGACATATCCATGCGCTGGCAGCACGTGATGGTGTTCGGAAACATCAAGGGC